>JAICXK010000405.1 GCA_025980435.1 Bryobacteraceae bacterium | reverse complement strand
GGAAGCATCGGCATGATTTCCGGCATCTTTTTCGGGTTTGCGTTCGGAATGGGCGGTATCGGAGCGGCGGTTCTGGGCGAGATCGCCGATCTGACGAATATCAATTTTGTATACCGGGTGTGCTCGTTCCTGCCGGCTCTCGGGTTGTTGACGGCTTTCTTGCCTGATCTGCGGAAGGCCGGCCTAGATCGCGCGCGGTGATCGAGGAGCCTCCGATTCTCAGTTCCTTCGGCGTGGTGGACGGTTTCGCGGGTTCAAACAGGCCGAAAGCAAATACGTCCGTTGCCGAGGCGATGGCGACGAACTGCTTGCCCCTGACTGAATAGGTCATGGGAGAGGCGGTCAGCAGTTGGCCGGTATTGTAATGCCAAAGGTCCGCGCCGGTCGCGGTGTTGAGGGCCACCAACTGCCCCTGATCGTCCCCGAAGAAAACCAGGCCCCCGGCGGTGGTAACGCTTCCCGCCCACATATCCGCTAAGCCGGTCATTCCATATTCCCAGCGAGTTGCTCCGGTGAACGGATCGAGAGCCCGAAGGTAGAACTTGCCGGTCTGGCCGTTTACAGGGCCGCCGCCGCCAGCCATGGAGCCGTGCATGGGTTCCGGCGTTCTCATGCTGCTCACGTACTGATCGCATTGTTCCAGTGCCGGCACGAAGAGCAGCTTATTCACCGGGTCCCAGGAAGGAGACATCCAGTTCGTCGCGCCGCGGCTGGAGGGGCAAACCACTCGCCCGGCGGCGGTGGGCTCCATATCGCGGACTTCAATGGGATGTCCGCTGGCGTCGATGCCGGTAGCCCAACTGAGCAGTTTTACGAACGGATGGCCCTCCAGGTACTGTCCGGTAACCCGATCGAGCACGTAGAGGAACCCGTTACGATTCGCATCAATCAGCAGCTTGCGAGGTTTTCCGCGATACGGGGCATCGACTAAAACGGGGATGGATTCGGCATCCCAATCGTGCGTATCGTGCGGAGTGAACTGAAAATACCATTTCAACTTTCCGGTTTCCGCATCGAGCGCAACGACTGAATCCGTGTAGAGATTCGCGCCGCGGCGTCCGCCGCCGTAATAATCGGGCCACGGGTTGCCGGTCATCCAGTACGTGATATTGAGTTCGGGATCGTAGGTCCCGGTCATCCAGGTGGCGCCTCCACCCCACTGCGGATCGAACTCGCCCCAGGTCTCGGCGCCAGGCTCGCCTTTGAGCGGAACCGTGTAGAATTTCCAGAGCTCCTCGCCGGTTGAAGGAGAGTAGGCTGCAACAAACCCCCGCATGCCCGAGTCGCCGCCGGAAACACCCAGCAGAATGCGATCCTTGAGAGCCAGAGGCGCGAGCGTCGCGTAATAGCCTTTCTTCACGTCCGCATACTGTTTGTGCCAAAGGATGCCTCCTGTGGTGCGATTCAGCGAAACAAGATAGCCATCGGCGGTTACGAAGAAGACGGCATTCCCGAGAATCGCCACGCCGCGGTTGACGTCGCTCCTGCGGGCGCGATCGTCGGTGTAGGACCAGATCTGACGCCCGGTGCGCGCGTCGATGGCATCCACTTCGTTCGTATTGGTCACATACATGACTCCATCGGCAACGACCGGCGTCGATTCCAGCCGCGCAGCGCCTCCGAAGTGGTAGGTCCATTTGGGAACCAGATTCCGCACGGTATCGCGATTGATCTGCGTGAGCGGGCTATGGCGCTGGCCGGAATAGTCGCCGTGATAGGTAAGCCAGTTTTCCGCGGGGCTCTTCAGAATATCCGAGTACCGGATTTGCGCAAACGCGCACACAGCCGCGAGAAAAAGGAGAATCCAGGCGCGCATTACTGGTTGGCCTGCCCCGGCCGGCGCGGTCGTTTCGTTCCCGGCCTGGCAACCTGTTGGGCAAGAAAGGCCATGATGTTGTTGATTCCGTCGGGGCCGAGCGTCTGGCGATAGTTATCCGGCATGAAGGACTTGTCGTCAAAGACGATCTCCTTCAGGTCCGATTTATCGAACATGTGCAAGGTCCCCTTGGTGTCGATGATCTGGATGGAGTAGTTGGAGTTGTTTCTGGCGACGCCCTTGAATTCCATTCCATCTTTCCGGATGACGCTTACCGGCTCAAATCCTATGTGGGGAGAGGCATCGGGATTGACAATTGCCTGGCGCAACTGTTTCGCGGTCATGCGCGCTCCGACGTTGCTCAGGTCTGACCCGAGAAAGCCGCCCTGCCCGCGAATCGCGTGGCAATCGCCGCAGTGAGCCGCTCCGTAGTAGAGTTTGCGCCCGGCTTCCGCATCGCCGGCGACGGGGTTTTCGGAAATAGGATCGTTCAGGCTGCGGAGAAACGCGGCCACTTCCCAGGTGTCGTTATCCGGAAGATAAGAAGGGGGCATAGCGGTTCCAGGGATGCCCTGTTGAATGGTATGGAACAACTGACCATCGCTCATTGTCTGGAGATCGGCATTCTCGGCGAGGTTCGGACCGCGGCCACCTTCTGCTTCCGGGCCGTGGCAAGCGGCGCACGACTGTTTAAAGCGGCGCTCGCCGGCATCAATCGCCTGCTTCTGTCCAGTAAACGGATTGACAGGCTCAACGCTGCTACGGGGTCCCTGCCCGTGGTCCTGTGCAAGGCACACACCGGCTGTGAGCAGGACAAATATAAGTGTCCGTGTCATTACTGACTAGTGGCTGATCACCGTTTTGTCTCGCCGCCGAAGATGGCTGGCGGGCAATCGGGGCCCGCTGCAAGGCATATAACCAACTCTACTGGATGACGCCGGCGAGAGCCGAGCGGTTGCACTGGTGGAGATTCGAGAGAGCGGGTGAAAATCGGGGGACACGCCTGCATACCGGACGCCCGCGGCGGTGCGGATACCAGCCCGGAGTGTCCCCGATTTTCCTAACCGCCGGGCGAAAGCGGCTGTCCCATGCCACACCATTCAGCCGCCACCGACGAATTCCACGATCTCAATTTGAGAATCCGGAGCGACTAAGGTGCTTTCCCAGTCGCGCTTGCGGACGATAACCTTGTTTAGCTCAATCGCAACGCGGTCCGACGCAATGTTGAGCGAATCGAGCAATCCCGCCAGAGATTGTCCCGGTGTAAATTCTCTGGCTTCTCCGTTC
>JAICXK010000051.1 GCA_025980435.1 Bryobacteraceae bacterium | reverse complement strand
TACGTTATTGTCGGCCTGGTGGGCCATGGTTTGCTCCTTCATGGATTTGGTCATTCATTAAAGGAAATCAAACTTGGCCCGCCAAAACAAGAGCCCCTTGTTTTGTTCCGGCCCTCCGCTACGGCTCTCCCGCTCCGCGGGAATCGCCCGCGCTCCGGCCCAGAACAAAACACTCCCGAATTGCTTCGGATTCAATTTACAGAAACGATGTTACACGAACAACTCTTAACAGTTCTGACTCTCGTGTCGGCTGGTAGCGCGTTTGCTCAATCGAATTGTCTTTTCAATGTCGGGCACAACGACGGCTGTGCTTACGTCGACATAATCAAGGTGAATAGACCGTGGACCAATTATCCAGTGCACACTTGCGTTGGGAAGGATAACTATTTGTGCAGTAATCCTAGCACCCTCTACACGAATAGTAATGGAAGGATCTATCTGCAATCAGGGGCTGGGGTGTGGTACACGATATACCCTCACAATTCGCCCTGCTACATCAATTGGCAACCTGTTTACAATCAATTTACGCTGTTCGAATTCACTTGGAGCGGAGTCGATGCTCATTGGTGGGTGAACGCCCAGTTGCCCGCAACTTGGGAGCGCCGTGGCACTTGTTCACTCTAATGAGAGACGAACGTGGACACGAATGCTCGTGTCCACGACTCTCGTTCTTGGAGTGACGTTTTGCGGCTGGAGCCGCCCAGCGCCGGAAGATGTTGCCGGCGGGTGCGTGCAAGCAGATAGCCAAGCCGCTCTGAGTTTTCAAGGCAGTGTGTTAAGCGCTCAAGATGGTTCACCGATTCCCAATGCTCAACTACGGATTACGACGCTTTTCACAACGAGCACGTCAATAAGCGGTCGCAGTGTTTCAGCTAATTCCGATGCCAATGGGGAGTATGGAATCCCGTGCCTCGCAGCAGGAATGTACGCTCTCGAAGCCTCGGCTCGTGGGTTTGTTGCTGAGCGAATAACCTTCGCGGTCAACCGGGCCTTCGGTCGACTACCTTCTGTTCGATTGTCCCCTGAATCTGTGATTCAAGGTTTTGTTCTTGACGAGAGCGGCGAAGGTGTACCCAATGCTCTCGTCAAGGGTTGGATAAAGGTCGTTAAACGCGGGAGCACTTCATTTGATTTGGCCGGGATAGCGCGTTCGAGCTCTTCTGGTGCGTTTCGGATGCATTCTTTACGTTCTGGTGATTACATCCTCCAGGCAGTGCCAAACCCTAGAGGCACTTCGTCGGGCGGCCAAGCCTACACTTTGGGTGACTTTTATCCAAGGGGTGCGCTGTCTGCAGCGCACGTAATCAGCATCCCCACGGCTACCTTCGCCGATGCAAATATTACGATTTCGCATCAAATGTTACGCGTAATTCAAGGGCGAGCATTAGACGTAGCGGGAGCACCTATCGGCCATGTTTCAGTTCGGCTCACCCCATGTTTTCAAGGTAGTTGTATCGATTCTATGTCCATCCCCGCCTCAGTGGATCGAACCGGCAATTTTAAATTCCGCGCTATCACAATAGGGGCCTACCGCCTACAGCTCATTGAGCGACAGGGAAACTCAGATAATATAATTAGCTCAGACTCAATCGACGTTGATTCCTCTGATCTTAGCGAACAAGTTCTAACAGTCTTACCCCCGACTTCGCTCAGTGGTCGGATCGCCTTTGAAGAGGGCAAAGTCAACAACCTGCAAATGGCTTCTCTAAGTGTTAGTTTAAGGCCAGCTAATTCAAACCTCGGTACACTGACGTCAAACGTCGCGGTCGACGGGAGCTTTACCTTTCAGGCTGTGCCTTTGGGAAGTTATGTCGTTGAAGCCGCAATACCAGGTGGCAGTTATGTCAAGACCATATCTTTGGATAATCAGGTATCTGCCTCAAACGAGATCAATGTGACCGGTGGAGCGAGTCGATTAGAGATTGACTTAGTCACTAACGGCGGAGCCATTCTGGCGACGCTCGACAAGCACGATCAGAGGATGTATCCAGCCGCCGAGAGGCCCCCGCAACGTGTACTTGGGCTGCTGTACCGATTGAGAAATGGAACGCCGGACCCGAGCGCGTTGTCATTAATGCCATGCATTGAGGGCGTGATATCGTTTTCAGATTTGCGTCCTGGATCATACCTGCTGTTTGTCGTTGGAAGCTATGATGTCGACCTTTGGGAATACGGAGATTTTGTCAAGAGCATTGCCAGCCGCGGAACAGAGCTTGAAGTTCGATCGCGATCACGAAGTGTTGTTTCAGTTGACCCAATCTCTGATGCGGACATCCATCAGCTGCAGATGCAATTGGGCCTTGTCTCTCACTCTAACGACGATTGGTCCACCCTACCAAGATCGCCCTAAATCTGGTCAGCCTTGAGTCTGCTGCTGCGCAGTGTCGTTAGGTGGGATGAGCCGGACAAGACCCACACTCGGCTCATTTGACTGTTGACTGCACTTCATCGAAGCGGCGCGCGTTTTCGTTCCAACGGTACATGTGGGAAGGCTTCGTGCTATTGCTATCTGCAGTGGCAATCCGGCTAGCCGGCACGCCTGAGTTGATTTGTACACAATCCGCGAAACCGTTTTTCAGGAAGTACACGCCCCGGTGCATGGAGGGCACTCCAATTACTTTTACAGTACCCTGAAAACTGGCGATCTGCCGCCCGAATGTTTGGCAGGCGAAGCGAGCCTCTTCCGCCACGCTCGTCCAGATCGCGATGTTTCCTTCGAGACATGCCAGATTAAAGCTCAGTACGACGGCCGGAATAGCGTAAGCAACATACCTTCGGTCCAGGTGAGCATCGCAAATAACCGCCCAAAATATGGCGATGCCAAGCACGGGCAGATAGAGAATACGCGCTCCGGCTAGATCGGGTCCAATCAAAAGCAGATGTTGAATCGGTAGGCTCGCTGCGAGAACTAACAAAAGGGCGCCCAGCAAGCGCATTCTGTTCATCCGGGTGCCTGCCGCAATCACTACGAGCAACACGACGAACCCAACCATCAACAACGCAACGGTCAGGCTGGCTCGCGACGACCAGTTGATGGGGAAGAATGTCAGCGCCCAGAGGCGCCACAAAAGCGCTTTCGCCGAACGGATTGCGCTGAAGGTAAAGACGTCGGGGTGGCCATTCGTTTGATAGCCACCTATGCCTCGAATCATCCAGAGGCGATATATAAATCCAGCGGCCGCTACCGCGAAAATCCCGGGAGACGTTCGCAGCAGTCGACGCCGCCGTTCTCCTCCATGAAACATACTCATTACAATCAGCATCAAGGGAAGGGCGAAAGCAGCCTCTTTTGTGCACATACCTAGCGCGGCAAAGAGGTAAGATCCGGCTAACCGCCACTTGCTCATTTGCCGGATGTACTGCTCAACCGAAATCAACGAGAGCAGCACGAATAGAGTCGAGAGGAGATCGAAGCGGGCATCGGTCCAACAGACCGGTTCCGCTCGTGTCCCGTGAATCGCAAACACTGCTGCCCCTGCTGCAGAAGAAAATGGAGAGAACTCAAGCTTCCGCACTAATGTGTATACAAGGGCACAGTTCAGCGTATGAACCGCCAGGCTCCATATGTGCCAGCGAAACGGATCGAAGTGCGCCCAATGGAAGTCGATGAAGTACGATAAAAATCCGAATGGGCGGAAGAAGATATCCGGACGGGGCTGGTAGAACGCCGCAAGAATTTCACGCCAGCTCGCCTGCGACGCAAATGTGATGTGTCCATAATCGTCGTACAACAGGGGTTTGTGCAATGAATGATAAAACGCAGCCAAACATAGCAAGACGGGCATGGATACGATCACCGCGGTCTGGCGGTTGGTATAGAGTGACCGTAATTTGATAGGGGAAGCAGGAGCGGCTTGCTCCCCCTGCGCCCGCAGCAAAACAAGGAAAAGGAATGAAACCGCTACGAAACTTTCCACATTCAGCGGAGAGCGGACTTTCAAAAGTGATCCTGTCAGGTCGCCGTTGAAGGTACGAGCGAGTAAGAGTAAAACGAATATTCCGAAGAAAACCCAAAGGATCGCCTGTAGGTATGGCGTGATCCGCCTTAGCAAGTCAAATAGGGTCGGCGAATGCTGTTGAGGCAACACCTACCCATTCTAATGCGTGGAATGTTTCTGACTCTGCATGGTGGCGGGACGCCTGAACCTCGAAGATGAACGGACCCTGTCGGCGAGGCACCGGCAATTCCATCACGATTATGCAGTAAAGCGTATCGAGACCGGTGTGAGAGTGTAGATGCGGCATCGTTTGCCCGAGACCGAGTGCCGAAAGAGCCGCTTTACGTGGCCACCACGCGCGGACATGAGAGTTTAACCGTGCTAATGGCGCAACCGGTGTGCACGGCTCAGAATCACTTTCAACCTGTATACGGCGGTTGCGGATGAGTTTGGGGCTCGGCGGCAGTATGCTCGCACATGCTGTCTCAGTAAGCCGAGGCGCTCCAACGCACATAAAGAGATATTTATCTTCGATTTAGTTCGATCGCTGACGCTCCCGGCTCGGTTTGAGACTGCTTCTAAAACCTGATCTCTAAATGCCCCTGTCCTTGCCTCTGCGTATTGTTTTGACTGTTGATGACTAATCCGAAATTCGAATCGTTAAAATTCAAGTTCGGGCCACCAAAAACCACTCGATTCAGCACATTGAAATACTCGATCTCCAGCTTGAGCTTTACGCGCTCGCCTAAGTCAAAGTACTTTGCAAGAGCAACGTTTTCGTTGTAGCCAAAGGGATTGCGCAATTGTTTCAGAACACGCGGCGCGTTGCCAATCACCCATGGACCGGGATCGCTGAAGTCCGCTTTGTTAATGACCGGCAATCCTTTATAAACGTTGTTGTAGGAAAACATCATGTTCGACGTAGAAACAACATTTGCGCGATTGCAGGATGAGCAGTTATTGCCCAATGGATCTCCAGTGACTTGGACCGATCCGCCCGTACCGCTGAACAATGGAGTCCCGGTCGCGTAGGTGAGGATCGGACTAATCTGCCAACCTCCGAGAATCGCGTTCACGACTCCACCACGATTCAAGTACGGCCGGCCCTTGCCAAACGGTAGCTCGTATGTGCCGGCAATACTGATCATGTGCGTCTGATCGTTATTGTCGATAGACCACTCGGCCTTCTGATTGTCTTTATTCAAGGATTTATTGGCGAACGAAGTGAAGCCGGAGTTGGTGTTCGACATCATACGCGACAGATTGTAGGAAACCAGGAAGCTGAGGCCGTTTGTATAACGCTTCTCAAGTTGGATCTGCAGCGCCTTATACAGTGAAGAGCCGGTATTATCGAAGTTATTAAAAACGTCCGCAAACTGCGGGTATGGGCGCAGGGCCTGCAGTAAGTTGGCGGTCGGAAAATCTGTCAGAAATCCCGGATAAGGAAGGGAAACTCCATGGCTCGGGCCAACCTTTGTGTATTCCTCTCCTAAAAGGCTGCCGAACTGATTGAGATACACGGGAGAGAGCTGGTTCGGGGGGTTCAACTGCGACGGCAGGAAATTAGCGCGGTTCCCCGTATAGGCGACGGACAGAAACATCTGATACGGCAGTTCCCGTTGGATGCCGATGTTCCAGACAATATCGTACGGAGCCTGGCCATCGTTGATCGGATCAAATCCGTTGATCTGTGTTCCCACCCCCAAACCAGGACTAAACGGAGTCAAGGATGGATAGGGAAGGGCGTTCACGTCCCAAGAGCCGAAACCTGCCGTGGTCGATCCTGTGGAATTACGAGTGAACGATCCCAAGAGCAGATTGCCATAATTTACCGCTACTTTGCTGGTTCCGTACTCGTAGGCTCCACCGTCCAGGAAGTTCATGGAGAAACCACCCTGCAGAACCGTCTTGTCATTCAACTCATAGGAAAAGCCGGCCCGGGGACTGAAGTGAGCTCGATGTAAGGTCGCGCGGGTGATTCCGGCGCAACCATCGCAGTCTCCGAATTTGGTCGCTGCGCCAAAAATTCCTCCCGCCGCGGGATTCGGAATATGGGAGTCGAAATACACGATATTGTTGTCAACCTCAGTAAAGGGAAACATCAAATCCCAGCGCAGCCCCATGTTGATGGTCAGCCGCGGAGTCCACTTGAAATCATCCTGAACATAGGTGGAGAAGTCTTTGTTTCGAAGACGCAACTCCTGCGATCCGATGCGCCTTGCGTTGTCTACAGTGCCGAGAAGAAAGCTAGCGAATGAGTTGCCGGTTGTGCTGAGATTAGCCGAATCAGCCGTTTGATTATTGCTGAATACAAAATGGCCGGCGCACTGTTGACACTCATTGTCGTCCTGATAGGTTCGGCGGAACTCTCCGCCGATATTGAAGGTGTGCCTGCCGTGTACCCATAGCCAATTGTTTGAGACCACCCAGCCGAGTTTGCGATTGATGGACTCAATCCATGGCGAGCCAAGCTGTGAAGGAGAATTTGGCCCGGTGAACTCCAGTTCCGGTATCTGAGGAGTCCCAGGGGCTGGAGCGAAGCTCGGAACGGATGTTCGTTGGCTAATCTGGTCGTTCAATTCTCCCAGCCAGCTCGCTCCCGCCGTCATCACCACGTGTGGGGTGACCGTCAGGGCGTAGTTGAGCAGGAACACGGTGCCAAGATCGGGTTGGAAGATATTGCTCGTCAGCGGATTGCTGGTGGGCAGGCGAGCATCCGTCTCGGTCCCATAGGAAGTCCACTTGTTGCGCCACTGGGTCCAATGGATCGACTGCCGATCACTAATGTTGTGATCGATAGTGAATCCCCAGGGATTTTGCCGCGTAGGAATGACACCCAACAAGGATGGTTGATTATTCGAAAAGCCCGGGAGGGGAGGGTTGGGCATGTATTGCAGGAGGCTGGCTGAAACCGGACTGAAGCAAACCTGAGGAATGATATTCCCTCTAAACGGCATCCCCGGGGTATTGCCATTGGCGTTGCAGCCGCTGTTTGCCGGGTTCCATATGGTCGCCACTCCATTGAAATCGCCGGCCTTTTCGGCTACTGTCGGTAACGATCTGAAGTCGGTATTCGTTACATCCTGGCGATACCATTCGAAACTCAAGTGGAAAAATGTCCGATTCTTTCCGTTGTAGATCTTGGGGATCCAGACCGGTCCGCCCAAGCTGAATCCGTAATTGTGTTCTCTATCGATGGGTGTCGTGGCGTTATACGCTCCGCGCGCGTCGAAATAGTTGTTACGGATGATTTCAAATGCGTCGCCGTGAAACGTGTTCGTGCCCGAAGCCGTGTTATACGTGACGACGCCTTGCGCGAGACCATACTGTGCCGAGAAGGATGAGCGCAGCACGTTGAACTGGTTGACCAGTTCATAGGGCGGGTTCCAAATGGTCTGGAATCCCTGCGTCTCGGACTGCGCCATGGGAATGCCATTGAAGACCACTTCGCTCTCGAAATCGACGCCGCCGTTGATGCGCTTGCTGAATGTGCCGCCGGTCACGCCGGGGGCGAGGAACACGAACTGGTCGATTTGACGGCCGCGGCCGCCGGTGACTTGGTTCGGCAGTTCCCGTACAACCTTATTTTCAATTGTGGTGCCGAGCGACGGCGTCGTCGTGTCGAGGGCGATCAGACTCTCGGTTACATTGACGGTCTGCTCGGTTTTTCCGGGATGCAGAACCGCGTCCACGCTAGAGGTGCGACCGACTTCGACGCCTACTCCGCTGTGAACCGACGTTTGGAAGCCGGGTGATTCGGCCTTTACGGTGTAAGTGCCCGGAAGTAAATTATTGAACTGATAAGTTCCGGCAGAGCTTGTGACCGCAGTCTTCGAAACGTTTGTAGCATCGTTCGTCGCAGTTACGGTTGCGTTTGGAACGACAGCTCCGGTCGTGTCAGTTACTGTTCCGGCGATGCCTTGCAGCGCCTGCCCGCTGATCGTGTAAATGCCGCCGCCGACCGTTACCAGAAAAACTACGAGCCAGTAAGAAAGCCGACACACGTAGCTCAAGTGCCTACTTAGGAACTTACTTTTCATGTTATTGACCCCACACTCAAAGGGCAGTTATATAAGCGCCCGCTGTGTAGGAGTATATACCCATACGTCTAAGAAAACAAGGGATTGAGACTCCGCAGATGTCACAGTGCCTCTGATGCTGATACGCTTTCGTATGCCATGCGAGTAATGGGCGCCCGTCTTCAGTTGACGCTACTGTTCGCCGGTATTTGCGTAACCTCCTGCTCCGGCAAGGCGAACTATGCCGGTCCCGAAGCGTGCGCGGCGTGCCATAAGAACATCGTCGCTACGCAAATCGAAACCGCTATGGGCAGGACCTGGTCCGGTCTCGTTCCCGCATCGCTGGGCCCGGATTTCAAGGCGCGGATAACAGAGGCACATGATCCGGGATTGGCGTACCAGGTCCGGCGTGCGGGCAACCACCTGGAGTATTCCACGACTTTGCCTGGAGGCCGCGTTTTGGACCTGCCGGTCGAAGCCGTGGTCGGCGGCCGGCGGAACGGTTTTAGTTTTCTGGAGCGCATCGATCAACTGAACGGGATTCCGCTCGAGCGCCCGGCGCTCATGGAAGGACGCTACGCCTACCATGAAGGCTCATCTTACAGCGGGCTCGTGCTCTCACCCGGTTTCGATCAGGCAAAGCCGGTTAGTATTGCAGAGGCCGTTGGCCGCGTCCTGAGCCCGAGCTTCGAAAAGAAATGCCTTACCTGCCACGGCGAGCCGAACACGCTTGGCGCAGGGAAGCACGGCGGCGTGCGCTGCGAAAGCTGCCATGGGCCGGCTTCCGAACACGTCGCTTCTCAAGCCATGCCGAAGGAACTGACGCATGCGAATAGCCTCGCGGTTTGCGCACAGTGCCACACGGGATTGGCGGTCCGATCCGATCCGGTTCCGGACGATCTCCTGGTATCGAGCCAGGCGCCGGCTTTGAGCAATAGCCAGTGCTTCCTTCAAAGCGGCGGGGACGTGACCTGCATCGATTGCCACAATCCGCATCAGGATTCTACCCAGGTTGCACAAACATCGGCCAAAACCTGCATGCGATGCCATTCCAGTTCTGTGCAGCAGCACGCCTCCCTCTGCCCCATCAACACAAGCAGCGGCTGCATCGGTTGCCACATGCCGGCGGTACAAAAAAATGCATTTCACTTGACGGATCACTGGATTCGCGTACACCCGGAACAAATCCGTGGGGCCGCAAACCACGACGATCGTCTTCGCTCTCGCGTGCGGCCAAGGCGTGAGTTTCTGCGCATCCTCGTCGCGGAAAATCGGGACAAAGCCGAGGCGGCAAAGCAGCGGCTGGCGAAGGGCGAATCATTTCTCACCGTGGCGCACGACATGTCCATCGACCCGACTGCATCCGGCGGCGGATATATCGGCGAAATGGAGCTGTCCCAGATGGATGCGAAGCTTCGCACCGGCGCTGCCGGCCTGCAATACGGCGAAACCAGCGGCGTCATCGAGTTGAACGGCCGCTGGATTATCCTGCATCGGATGTCCCGCGACTTCCAATGGCGCGCGGAGCAGCTTTTTCAGCAGGCGTCGGCTCTGAAGACGCGCGGCGACCTGAAGGACGCCGTAGAGAAAGACCAGCAGGCGCTTCAAATTTATCCATATTTTCTGCGCGCGCTTGTTCTGATGGGTACCAGTCTCGGGGAGGCCGGTAACGCGCAGCGTGCAGAGGAAGTCCTGCGATTCGCCGTGCAGTCGTATCCCCAGGATCCGTCCGCTCAATTCGATTTGGCGCTAACGCTTGGGCATCAGCCCGCCGAACAGATTCAAGCGCTCCGGCGTGCCATCGATCTGGACCCCGATATGATCGCTGCTTACGAGAGTTTAGGCGCGGCTTTGTACTCGGCCGGCCAACCCGATCAGGCGATCGAGATTTTTCACAAGGGCCTTCGAGTGGACCCGCTCTCCGCGATTCTGTATTACGATCTGGGCTTGGCTCTCATGAAGCGAGGAGATAACGCAGGCGGAAAACGCGCGCTGACTCTGGCGAGCGCGATCGACCCGAGAATCGGACATTAGATCAACGGGAAGGCTCCCACACCGCTTTAATTCTTCAGCTCTTCCCGAATCTCGGCCGCCGCTTTTCGCGCTTCCACCACGGCGCCAATGGGGAAGCTGATCGCACCCACCTTTGGGTGCCCGCCTCCGCCATACCGTTCGCAGATGGTCGCAAGATTGTGCCGGAGCGGTTCGCGCACCCAGGGGTTCGATCCTACCGAGACCTTCGTCCGAAAGCTCGACGTGGAAACCGAAACCGTGTAGGCGGAATCGGGAAATAAATAGTAGGGGATGAACTTGTTGTATCCCTCGATGCCGTAATCCACCAGGTCGAAATAGATCACGCCCTGATCGCACGACCCCGCCTTCCGGATGAGATCGATATTCCGCAGATGCGTCTTGTGCAGGCGATTGTATTCCGCTTCGATCTCGGGGTCAGCGATGATTTCAACCAGCTTCTGCCGCTGCATCAGGCGGATAATCTTTTGCACCAGGTGCGGACCTTTGCTGCCTTCAATCACCAGGGTTAACTTCATCGCGGGCGCGTTCATCTCCACTGCGGATTCCGCGCTATCGTACAGCGCACCATCCACAATATCCGCCCAGGTAATCAGCTCGTCCAGCTCCGGCGCTTCGAACCCGAAGCGGTCCTTAACCAGGGTGGAAATAAACTTGGTGCACGAGCGGTAACTGGGGTCCAGGAATTTCCGCCCGGACGTGTCTTGCCGGAAGTGCTCGGCGTCTTCGGGGCTCAGAAACGCGCTCTGATGGTGATCGAACCACCAGGTCACCTTCGGATGAGTCGCATATTTGAAATCGACGATCACGTTCACGTCGCCGTCGAAGAGGCTGTCTTCAAAGAGCTGGTCGGCGCGGTGCGCGAGTCCCGTGTACTCGAACTCCGCGCCACGATAAAACTTGCAGCTCAGGAACCGCGTGACAAATGCCGCCGCTGCAGAGCCATCGAAGCAGTGGTCATGATACAGGACTCGCACCTTCATCAAAAACGCATGATCTCCGAAAACCTTCTAGATTGCCTGACAAGAGACAGAAATGCAAGCGATAAGCGATAATTAAGTACGTAAGCCTGTTTTCGCCAGTGTTTCGGCTATCGCCGCGCCTGGCCCGCTCGTGCCGTGCTTTGGACGGCGTGAATCCGCGCGCCCATAGCATTGTGTGTTTCGAGCCGGAAAAGTATTGTAAAGTTTGATCCGCAACCAACGCTGAAACCGAACATGCTCAAGACAAAAGAAGAACGCCACGCTGATCTGAACCCGCAGGAGACTTCAGAATGGCTGGAAGCCCTGGAACAGGTGGTCGATGAGGCGGGGCCGGACCGGGCCTCCTATCTGCTTCAGAAACTGCTCGACCGCGCCGGCGATTTCGGCGTCTCTGCTCCCCAGCAGATCAACACGCCCTATCTCAACACCATTCCCGCGCACGAAGAGGTCCCCTATCCGGGCGACCGCGCGCTCGAACGCCGCATCAAGAGCCTGATCCGCTGGAACGCTGCCGCCATGGTAGTTCGCGCCAACAAATATGACCCGAATATCGGCGGCCATATCTCCACCTACGCTTCTTTAGCAACCATCAGTGAAGTGGGCTTCAATCATTTTTTCCGGGCCAGTATCGATGGCCAGCCCGGCGACCTGGTTTACTACCAGGGCCACGCTTCTCCTGGTATGTACGCGCGCGCTTTCCTCGAAGGCCGGCTGACGGAAGAGCATCTGTTGAATTTCCGGCACGAACTGCGCGAGCATCCCGGTCTGTCCTCTTACCCGCATCCCTGGTTGATGCCGAATTTTTGGCAGTTTCCCACGGTATCCATGGGTATCGGCCCCATCAACTCCATTTACAATGCGCGCTTTCTCAGGTACCTCGAAAATCGCGAGATCATCCCGAAATCCGATCGCAGAGTGTTCGCATTTCTGGGCGACGGCGAAATGGACGAGCCCGAATCCACCGGCGCTCTCCACATCGCCTCCCGCGAAAAGCTCGACAACCTGATTTTTATCGTGAACTGCAATCTGCAGCGCCTGGACGGGCCGGTGCGCGGCAACGGCAGCATCATCCAGGAACTCGAAGGCATTTTCCGCGGCGCCGGCTGGAACGTCATCAAAGTACTGTGGGGCGGCGATTGGGATGAGTTATTTTTGCGCGACACCAGCGGCCTGCTGCTGAAGCGCATGGAAGAGTGCGTCGACGGCGAATATCAGAACTACAAGGCGCGCGGGGGCGCCTATGTTCGCAAAGAATTCTTCGGTAAGTACCCCGAGTTGCTGAAGCTGGTGGAAAACATGTCCGACGAGCAGCTCGCAAAGCTACCCCGCGGCGGCCATGATCCGGTGAAGATGTACAACGCGTACAAGCGCGCGATCGAGCACAAAGGCCAGCCGTCCGTCATCCTGGCCAAGAGCGTCAAAGGATACGGGCTCGGGGAAGCGGGCGAAGGCAAGAACATCACTCACCAGCAGAAAAAGTTGAATGAAGAAGAGCTCTTCTATCTGGCCAACCGCTTCAACCTTGATCTGCCGAAGGAAACCATTCACTCCATTGCATTCCTCCGCCCGCCGTCGGACAGCCCGGAGATGAAATACCTCCACGAGCGCCGGCAAGCGCTTGGCGGCTATATTCCGCAGCGGGCTCCGAAGAAGATCGAGCTTAAAGCCCCGCCGCTGGAAACCTTCCACGAAACGCTGGGCGGCTCGCGTGGCCGTGAGGCTTCCACCACGACGGGATTCGTTTCGGTTCTCAAATCTCTCATTAAGCTCCCCGATATCGGCAAATACATTGTGCCGATCATTCCGGATGAAGCCCGCACCTTCGGCATGGAATCAATGTTCCGCGAGCGCGGCATCTACGCGGCCGGCGGCCAGCTCTACCGGCCTGTCGATAGCGACGTGCTGATGTACTACAAGGAAGCGCAGAACGGCCAGATACTCGAAGAGGGCATTACCGAAGCCGGTTCGATGGCTTCGTTTACGGCAGCCGGAACGGCGTACGCCAACCTGGGCGTTCCCGCCATTCCGTTCTTTATTTACTATTCGATGTTCGGATTCCAGCGGATGGGCGACCTCGTCTGGGCGTTTGCCGATTCACGCGGAAAAGGCTTCATGATCGGCGGCACGGCGGGACGCACCACGCTGCTGGGTGAAGGCTTGCAGCACGATGACGGACACAGCCACGTGCTCTTCAGCGTTGTTCCCACCTGCAGAAGCTACGATCCGGCGTGGGCGTACGAGATTGCGGTGATTGTGCAGGATGGAATCCGCACGATGTATGAGAACAACGAAGACCACTTTTATTACATGACGGTCTGCAATGAGAACTATGTCCAGCCGCCCATGCCGGACATACCGAATTTGCAGGAAGGCATCCTTCGCGGTATTTATCTCTACAAACCGTCGGAGACGGGCTCAGCCCAGGTATCGCTCTTCGGCAGCGGTCCCATTCTGAACGAAGCTCTGAAGGCGCAAAAGCTGCTCGCGGAGAAGTACAGCATCGGCGCGCATGTCTGGAGCGTTACCAGCTACACGGAACTGCGGCGCGACGCCCTGACCGTCGACCGTTGGAATCGGCTGCATCCCAATGAGCCGGCGCGGAAGCCGTTTCTGCTGGAGGCACTGGGCAACATGGACATGCCGATTATCGCCGCGACGGACTACATGAAGGTCGTGGCGGACCAGGTATCGCCCTGGCTGCCGGGCCGCTTGACGGCGCTCGGTACCGATGGTTTCGGCCGCAGCGACAACCGCGAGCATCTGCGGCGCTTTTTCGAAGTGGATGCGGCCAGCATCGCCGCTGCCGCTCTCTCCCGCCTCGCGCACTGGGGCCGCTACGATGCTACGCGCGCCACACAAGCCATTCAGGAACTCGGCTTGAATCCGGAGAGCATCGATCCGGCAAGAAAATGAACTTCCAGCCCATGCCGGCGCGTATTTAGCTTTGGGGCGTCGTCGCCCGAAAGGAACACCGCCGATGGGATCATTTAGCGGGCAGCTTAGACAAGTTCTGCGCAGGCTCATGCGCGCGCCAATGTTCACTTCAATGGCGGTTCTGACACTGGCGCTCGGGATCGGGGCCAACACTGCCGTTTTTAGCGTGATTGAGGGCGTTCTGCTAAAGCCCTTGCCATATCCGCACCCTGAAGAATTGATCGCGCTCTCCCATACCGCGCCGGGCATAAACATCACGGACCTGGTGATGTCACCATCTGTGTATTTCACGTATCGCGATGACAATCGAACGTTTCAGGACGTCGGCTTGTACACCGGCGATACGGTAAACGTGACCGGCACCGCCGAACCGGAACAGGTTCGTGCTCTGGACGTAACGGATCGCGTGATTCCAATTTTGGGCATTCCCCCGATGCTGGGACGTTCGTTCACCCGCAAGGACGATTCGCCCGGCAGCCCGGATACCGTGATGCTTACCTACGGGTATTGGCGGCGGCGGTTCAGCGGTGACCGCACTATTATCGGCCGGCGCATCCGGATCGATGGAAAGGCCAAGGAAGTGATCGGCGTGATGCCGGCTAATTTCCGGTTTCTGGATATGGACCCGGAAATCATTCAACCGTTCCAATTCGATCGCAACAAAATGTTTCTCGGGAACTTCAGTTTTGAGGGAGTGGCGAGGCTCAAGCCACACGTAACGCTGGCGCAGGCCGATGCCGACGCCAGGCGTATGCTGCCGATTGTAAACAGGACATTTCAGCCCCCTCCCGGCTACAGCGTCAAGCTATTCGAAAGCGCGAGGATTGCTCCCAATTTCAAGCCGTTTAAGCATGAAGTGATCGGCGACGTAGGTACGGTCCTCTGGGTATTAATGGGAGCCATTGGTATCGTCCTGCTCATCGCCTGCGCGAATGTGGCGAATCTGCTCCTGGTACGCGGCGAAGCCAGGCACCTGGAACTGGCGATTCGCGCCGCGCTCGGAGCGAGCTGGAGCCGAATTGCGGCTGAGCTTTTGTTTGAGAGCCTTACTCTGGCGGTGTTCGGTGGCGCACTGGGCTTACTAGTGGCCTTCGGGTCGTTGCGCCTGCTTGTATCCATGGCGCCGGCCGGACTTCCGCGGCTGAACGAGATCGGTATCGATGCGCCGGTGCTCTTATTTGCCTTATTGGTCTCGCTTGTGGCGGGTGTGCTGTTTGGCTCGGTGCCGATATTCAAGCACGCGGGAGCGCGCCTCGGAACCGGCCTGCGGGAGGGTGGCCGCACACTCAGCCAGAGCCGGGAGCGGCATCGCGCCCGCAACCTGCTCGTCGTAGTACAAGTTGCTCTGGCGCTCGTGCTGCTCATCAGCTCAGGACTCATGATTCGCACTTTCCGCACCTTGATGCAGGTTCAGCCGGGCTTTACCGGACCGGGCCAGGTGCAGACCTTCGTACTTTCGATACCGGATGCGCAGGTGCCCAAGGCCGAAAACGTTCTGCGAATGCTGAACGACATGCTCGATAAAGTCAACAGGGTTCCGGGCGTCTCATCTGCCGCCATCACCTCTTCGATCCCCATGGACAATAACGGCAGTTTCGACCCCATCTTCGCGCGCGACAGGGTCTACAAAGAGGGACAGATTCCACCCATTCGCCGCTTTGTATTCATCTCGCCGGGGCTGCTCCGAACCATGGGAACGCCGCTTCTTGCCGGCCGCGATCTCGCCTGGAGTGACACTTACAACAACATACCTGTGGCGCTTGTTTCCGAGAGCTTCGCGCGCGAGTACTGGGGTAGCCCCGCCGCGGCGCTTCATAAACAGATCCGCACGAATAATGCCGATCCCTGGCGCGAGATTGCAGGCGTAGTGGGAGATGTGCATGCTGACGGGCTCAATAAGAAGGCTCCCACTACCGTGTATTGGCCTATTCTGATGAACAATTTCGAAAGCGACAAAGAATCCATTCGCCGCACGGCGTTCTTTGTCGTTCGCAGCAGCCGGACTGGTTCACAAAGCTTCGTCAAAGAGCTCAGGCAGTCCGTCTGGTCGATCAATCCCAATGTTCCTGTCGCCGCGGTGCGCACGCTCGATCAGATCTATAAAAAGTCGATGGCGCGTACGTCGTTTACCCTCGTAATGGTTGCAATCGCCGGGGGCATGGCGCTGCTGCTGGGCATTATCGGCATCTATGGTGTTATTGCCTATTCGGTCTCGCAGCGGACGCGGGAAATCGGTATTCGCATGGCGCTGGGAGCAAGACAACAGCAGTTAGCTGGAATGTTTGTGCGCCATGGAATGATACTGGCCGGCATTGGGGTTGGCATCGGCCTGGTTGCGGCCTTCGGACTGATGAGGCTCATGGCATCGTTACTATTTCATGTCAACCCGGTAGATCCGCTGACATATTGCATCGTTTCCATCGGCCTCATCGCCGTCGCTGCGCTGGCCAGTTATCTGCCTTCGCGGCGGGCCGCGGCAGTTGATCCCGCCGAAGCCCTTCGGCTAGAGTAGGAATCGTCCGTGCCTTCATTCGCCGAAAGACTAGCGCCCATCGCGCTGCCGGATGCAACTGGACGTGAAGTGCGGCTCGGGTCACTCTGGGAGCGCGGGCCGGCGGTCGTGGTTTTTCTCCGTCACTACGGATGAATCTTCTGCCGTGAGCACGTCGCGCAGTTGCGCGAGCACGAGAACGAATTCAAACAAGCGGGAGCGGGGCTGGCTGCCATCGGGCTGGGCGATGCGAACTACGCCCGGCTCTTTCGGAAAGAAACGGGGATCGCGTTTCCGCTGCTGATTGACGAAAACCGGATTGCGTACAAAGCCGCAGGCCTCAAATCGGCTAACATCCTGCATCTGCTGCGGTGGGATAACTCCGCCGCGCGCTCGCGCGCTCGCGCCGGTGGCCATCAGCAGCATCGCTTGGGCGTCAACCCCTTCCAGCTTGGCGGAAGCTTTGTGTTCGGCCCGGGAAATCGGGACGTTTACGCGCATCTGAGCAAGACGTTTGGCGATAACGCGGCCGTCGAGGCGCTGCTCGCCGCCGCCGGGCAGGTATCCAACCAGGCAGGTAATCGATAATGGAAGTAAGCTGTGGGCCTCTTCCGTGACCAGCCGTATTTGATCCGTGAGCAGGAACCGCTTGCCGAAGGCGCGGTTCTCTTGCGTGGTTATGCCGCGGATCAGGCGAATGTTCTCTGGGACGCACTCACGAAGATTCTCGATACAGCGCCGTTCCGGCATATGTTCACCCCCGGCGGGTTCCGGATGTCTGTCGCCATGACGAACTGCGGCGATGCGGGCTGGATAAGCGATCGGAGCGGTTACCGGTACGCTCCCCTTGATCCCGTGACAGGTCTTCATTGGCCCGAAATCCCTGCTTCGTTTCAAAGTGTTTCCACCGGTGCGGCCGTGTTAGCGGGATACGCCGGTTTCGAACCCGATGTCTGCCTTGTGAACCGTTACGAGCCCGGGGCCCGATTGACGCTCCACCAGGATAAGGACGAGCGCGATTTCACCCAGCCCATCGTTTCCGTCTCGCTGGGTCTGCCGGCCGTTTTTTTGTTCGGAACCACGACCCGGAGGGATCGCCCGCGCCGCATCCGGCTTGAGAGCGGCGATGTTGCGGTGTGGGGCGGAACCTCCCGCATGGCCTATCACGGCATCGCCCCGCTCGCAGATGGCGAACATCCTCTAACCGGCCGTTCGCGAATCAATCTGACGTTTCGTAAGGCGCTGTAATTACTCCCATCAAAATACTTTGTTGACATCTCCGGGTCGTGGTGCTAGGTTTCTAGCATATGCTATTTTTCCAGCAGAACGGGGCATCGTGGCGCGGGCGGGATTAAGCCGCCGGGAGCGGCAGATCATGGACGTGCTCTACCGGCGGGGGCGAGCATCCGCGGCCGAGGTCAGAGAGGGAATGCACGATGCGCCCGGCTATTCGGCCGTTCGCGCCATGTTGCGGGTACTTGAAGAGAAGGGGCATGTAAAACATGAATCGGAAGGACTGAAGTATGTGTACGTTCCTTCTGTAAATCACGATAAGGCGAAGCGGTCCGCCGTGAAGCATCTGTTGGACGTATTCTTTTCCGATTCGCCAGACCAGGTGGTCGCCGCGCTTCTGGATGTTTCGGGGAAGCGGATCACGCGCGAAGAATTGGACCGCATGACGCAGATGATCGAAAAAGCTAAGAAGGAGGGAAGGTAAATGCAGGAATCGTATTTTTTTTTAATTGCCACCGTGCTGAAGAGCAGCGTTGTTCTAACCGGCGCATGCCTGGCTGTGCTGCTTTTGCGGCGGCTGTCCGCGGCCGCTCGCCACCTCGTTTGGACCGGAGCATTCGCGGTTCTCCTTGTATTGCCGCTTCTTTCGTTGTCCTTACCGGCTCTGCGCCTGCCCGGATCGGAAGCACTTCTGCCGCGCGTGACCTTCCGAACCGGTTCCTCGCCGGCTGCCGATGTTGCGAAACCGGGAGCCAATCCAATACTCCTGCCGGTTGTCCCTACTCGAGCGGAAGCTTGGCTCCTGGATTGGCGCATATCCCTGTCGTTCGTGTGGTGTTTCGGCGCGGCTCTGAGCTTTGCGCGAGTGCTGCTTTCCTGGGCTGCCGTCCGGCGTATCCGGCTTACAGCCAGAACGGTTCCTACAGCGGAACTTTCGTTCTTGACCGGGCGGCTGGGAATTAAACGGAAGATCGCTCTGCTCGAAGCTGAAGCGGGCACTATGCCGATGACGTTCGGCCTGTTTAGCGCCGAGATCTTCATCCCTTCCGAAGCGAGGAATTGGACCGAAGAACGACGCCAACTGGTGTTCCTGCACGAACTCGCTCATGTGCGGCGGCGCGATTGTGCAACCCACTTGCTGGCGCGCATCGCTTTGAGTTTTTATTGGTGGAATCCGCTGGCATGGATCGCCTGGCGCGAATTTCTGAAAGAACGCGAGCGAGCTGCGGACGATCTGGTTCTGAATTTTGGCGTGCGACCTTCTGCCTATGCGAATCACCTGCTGGAAATCGCAAGCGGGATGGAATTGCCTCCGGCGGTGGGATGGGCGGCAATCGCAATGGCGCGGCGCTCGCAACTGGAGAGCCGCCTGCTCGCGATTCTGGACGCTCGCCGGAATCGAAACGCGGCCCGGCGCGCTACCATCGTGGCCGGTACAGCATTGGCTATCGCGATTGCGGCCCCGCTGGCGGCCCTGCAATCGCACGATAGTACGCGTCCGGCGGATCCGGCTACAGCCATGAGCGCGGCCACGGCGCAACGAAGCCCCGAAGCGCTTGACCGCGCAGCGAAATCCGCCGAAGCACAGCGGAACTACGATCTTGCCCGGAACCTCCTCGATGCATCGCTCGCTCTCCGCGCCCAGGCGTCAGGTGAGCGGAGCGTTGAATATGGAGTGGGACTGCTCCATCTCGGCGATCTGGAACTTGAGCGTGGTAAGTACGATGCCGCGGACGTTCTCTACGCGAAAGCCCTGCATACGCTTGGAGCGACACCGGCAGGCGCAACGGCGCTGCTTCACCTGGGGACGATCGCTTTGGAAAAGAAAGACGTGCGCGCGGCCCTGGACGACTTCGATCGCGCTCAGGCGCTGAATCCCGCCGATGCAGGCCTGTCCGACATGTGGATCGCAGTCGCGCAGGAACAGCAAGAAACTCTGGAACAGGCCGATCCGTTTTTTCAGAGCGCTTTGCAGAAGGCCGATCCAAGCTCTTCGCGCGCCGCAACCATCATGGAACTCTATGCGCGGCTCCTGGGCCGGCAAGGACGCGAAGCCGAAGCCAAGTCCATGCGCGATCGAAGCGCGTCGGTACGCGAAGCCCTCGGCGCTCAAGCGATATCGACAATCCAGAGCGGAGCAAATGTCTTCAAGATAGGCGGTGATGTGAAGCCGCCCATTCTGATTTCAAAGGTGGAACCGGACTACACGCTCGACGCGCGTGTCGCGAAATACCAGGGAACAGTACTCCTTTATGCGGAAATCGAACCGGACGGCTTGGCACATAACGTAAGAGTCCGTCGCGGTCTGGGCCTCGGATTAAATGAAAAGGCGATTCAGGCGATCGGCATGTGGAAGTTCAAGCCCGCCTCCAAAGAAGGACAGCCAGTGGCCGTAGCCGCGAGCATTGAGGTGAACTTTCGCCTGTTGTGATCGAATGGTGGGCGCGACAGGACTCGAACCTGTGACCTCCTGCGTGTGAATTGGCCGGGTGGGCTGTGAGGTGGTGAGCGGCGATGATCGCGAGCATCGGCGGAAAATCGGTCGATTTCGCCAATTCCGAGGCGGGTTACGTCACAATCCACGTTACAAAATTCCGCCGCGGAGTGCGGAATACTGGTAACGGAATGCCGCGCCCTTCGCAAAACCCGAGTTTCGGGAATGACCTCGTGGAGGCGATGAAGGTGATCCTTGCTCACTATCGCGGCGAGATCGAAGTTGAGCGGGTGATGCGGAAGCGGCGCTCATTGCAAGCCACTCCGAAACAGACAAGACGGCGCGCCGAGTAATTCTTCTCCATCTGGAGTAGAATTAGAGTATGGATCGCTACACACCCGCCCAAGCTGCCGCGATTACAGGTTTGCCGCTGGCTGCGGTTCACAAAGCAATCGACAGTCGTCTGATACGACCCCGGTCCTCGCGCGCTGGCGCTACCGTTCGCCGACTGCTGACGAAGGAACAGTTGATTTACCTGCAACTCGAAGCAGAAGGCCTCCGACTGTTGCCGGTTGGGGCCCGGAGAGAAATCGCGGATTCGATTCAGCATTCGCCGAACGTGGATGTGATGGCAGTCGGGAACGGAAAAGTGCTCCTGGTCGAATGCAAGGGTGCCCGCCGGAAGGTCGAAGGCCAGTTGAAGCAGTTGGCGCGCATGGAGGAGATGGTCAGTAGCGATCCGGAAATCATGCGCGGAACGCCTGTTTTCAAGGGAACGCGGATTCCAGTGGACCTAGTTGCCGATATGCTCGCTCAGGGTGCAACAGCGGAAGAAATTCTGCAAGGGTATCCGACACTGAGCAAAAAAAAGATCACCATCGCACCGCTATACATGCGTGCGTTCCCACGACGGGGACGCCCAAGCCGCCGTCCCTGGCAGGGGAAAAAGCCGAAGGGTCGAAAATCTTATCCACTAAGTACCGTGCTCAGGAGTGAATGAGGTTCCTCATCGACGAATGCTTGCATGAGTCGCTGGTCGGAGTCGCTCATGGAGCCGGATTCGAAGCAACCCACGTTAACCATCTCGGTCTGAGCGGCAAGCCGGAAGCTCGTTGAATCGGCCTTCTTGCACGTATCACGAAGCGAATACGCTCGCCCGAAATCGCAATACGCCGTAGGTGCAGGGTGGGGCGGAAGCTACGCGCCAAAAACCATGCACGCGTACCACGTTCCCTTTATCTTCCACTACCGCTCTGTGGCAGCCGAATTTTGCTGGCTACGACAACTTTCGACAGATTACGACAATATTCGAAAGAGTAGGCAGCCTTAGGCAAAGTTCGGCAATGTTAGACAAATTGGCCTGCTCGGCAACCAACATGCGACAGCGAAAAGCTGGTAGTGGAACATAAAGGAAACGGGACTCGCTCGCCGCGTTTTTGTTGCTATTCCCTCACGCCTCAACCGCATCCGGCGGGTTGCATTTTCACGTCAGTGAATCCCGTTTGGGACTCGTCCTTTTCTCTGCCTTTTGTCGCGAGCGTCCGAAACGCTCTTAGCAGTCCCATAGTACTTAGGAGTTCCGCCGAGCAGTGGAGTTCCGATTCTCGCTCAGAGGTGAAACTATGCAGAGCTTCCTCACCGAACAAGAAGTCTCCAGACGGTTGAATGTCAGCGTTGCGACCCTTCGACGCTGGCGGCTGGAGAAGCGCGGGCCGGTGTTCGTCAAGGTCGGCTCGCTCGTACGCTATCGCCCGGAAGATCTCGACTCGTGGGTCGCGGCGCTCCCAACTGGCGGAGATATGGCTGGCGGCGCGGTTGCCGTGATGACCGCTCGTGCGGCAAGGTAATCGTCAAGGTGGGGACATCCCGCCTGGAGAGGAGCAGCATGATCTACAAGCGCATTGGTCACTGGCACCTCGACGTAACGATCCACGGTGTTCGTTATCGCGAGGCGCTGAACACAACCGACAAGCGGCAAGCGAAAGAGCTGGAAAAGAATCGCATTCCCGATATCAAGCAAGGCAAGAATGCGTCGAGGACAGGGGCGCGAATTCGCTCGCAAGCCGTTTCACGAAGCG
>JAICXK010000049.1 GCA_025980435.1 Bryobacteraceae bacterium | reverse complement strand
GTTCCCCTGCAAACCGGCGACCGCGTGATCGGCTTTATTTATGTGGATAACAGCACGTTCATACGCCCGATTTCGCAGTAAGATCTCGATTTGGTAACTGTCATGGCAAATGTAGCGGCCATTCGCATTGAACACGCGCGGCTGGCGGCGGTGGAGCAGGCGGAGAAGCTGATGGAGCTGGAGTTATCGCAGGCCAGCGAAATTCAGCAAACCCTCCTTCCAACCGAAGCCCCGGAATGTCAAGGTTACGATCTCGCCGGTTTTAACGTGCCTTGCCGCACGGTGGGCGGCGACTACTACGATTTTGTCCCTTACAAAGACGGGCGGATGGCGCTGGTGGTTGGAGACGTGTCGGGTAAGGGCTTACCGGCGGCGCTGCTGATGTCCAGTCTCCAGGCGCGAGTGCAGATGCTGCGGGAAACGAACCCGGATCCTGGAACTGCGGTTACCGTATTAAACCGCAGTCTCGCGGAACGCTGTCCCCTCGGCAAGTTCATCACCTTCTTCTATGCTCTTCTTGATACGAAGACCGGGATTCTCAAGTACAGTAATGCCGGGCATAATTATCCACTGCTGCTGCGCGCCAATGGCGCTGTCGAAGAACTCGGAGGAAGCGGCATGGTGATGGGCATTTTCCCGTCCGTCTATTACGAAGTGCGGGAGATTAAGCTGGAACCGGGCGATTTACTGGCCTTGTATAGCGATGGGGTGACCGAGGCTACAACACCCAAGGGTGTCGAATTTGGTGAAGAGGGATTGACTAAATTCTTATCGGCCCAGCAATCGGATTCGTGTTCACAGATCGTGGTGTCTCTGGCCGATTACGTCAGACGATGGAGAGGAAGCAGTTCGTTCAGCGACGATTTTACGATTGTGCTGGCCCGGCGCCTCTGATCGGCGCCGGTCTGGGAGGCGAAACCTACAGTGACCTATCCCCTTTTTGTTGCCGGTCTTCTCTGCTGCTCCGCGATTTGGGCGCAAGGCCCCGGCCCGAATTCTTCGGTCTTAGATACCAGGATAGAGGCGACCCGCGCGGCGTTCGGAGTGCCTAGCGTTTCGGTCGCGATCATTCAACAGGGGCGCGCGTCGTATGCAAGGGCGTTCGGAGACGCCGATTTGGAAAAGACTGAACCCGCGACAACGAGTACCCGCTACGCTGTGGGTTCGATCAGCAAACAGTTCACGGCGGCATCCCTCCTACTGGAGCAGGAGAAGGGCAAGATATCGCTCAACGATAAGGTCGGAAAGTATTTTCCTGATCTGACACGCGCAAACGAAGTTACGATCCGCGAACTGCTCTCGCATACGTCTGGATATGAGGATTACGCGCCCCAGGATTACCTCATCCCCGAATGGACCCGCCCAACCACCCCGGATGCAATTCTGGATCGCTGGGCGAAGAAACCCCTGAATTTCGATCCAGGAACCCAATGGCAATACAGCAATACGAATTATGTGCTGGCGGGAAAGATCCTGGAGAAAGTCTCGGGGACTCCGTTGCTGACGTTTCTGAACGAGAATTTCTTTCAGCCGCTTGGAATGAGCTCCGCCGGCGATTGCGAAGTGAAGAGTCCGGCCGATGCGAAAGCTTACACACGTTATGCCTTGGGACCACCAAGGCCCGTTGGACGGGAAGCGAACGGCTGGTACTTCGCGGCTGGCGAACTTTGCATGACCCCGTCGGACTTGGCCAAATGGGACCTCGCTTTCCTTCAGAAGCGGATCCTTTCGCCCAAGTCATACGAAGAGTTCACGCGAGAAGTGAAATTGAAAGATGGGAAACCCACCCATTACGCGCTCGGGCTTGAAATCGGCGATATACGGGGCACGCCAACCATTTCACATGGCGGGGAAGTTTCGGGTTTCCTGGCTATGAACACGCTCTTCCCGTCGAAGGGCGACGGTATCGTTATCTTGACGAATGAGGATGGCGTCAATCTGATTGGGCCGCTTACACAAGAAATTGCGAATACGCTGCTCGACCCGGAAAACGCATCCGCGGAGAAGCAGGATCAGCAGGTTCGGGCGATTCTGGAAGGCTTGCAGGAGGGCCATCTCGACCGCACATTATTTACGGACAATGCGAATTCCTACTTCGATGACGTTGCCCTGGCCGACTATCGACGCTCACTCGCGCCAATGGGGAAGCTGGAGGTTTTGAGCCGTTTACGTTCGCAAGGGCGTGGTGGAATGACTCATCTGAGTTATCGCGCTCATTTCCAGAAGAACACCGTATTGCTCAACATTTACGTCATGCCGGACGGGAAATTCGAGCAGTTCCTGGTGGGAGAGCAGTTTTAAGCAATTCACGCCAGCGCCGACTTCACGGCATCGACGACCTCCCGTGTCGAGCTATTCCCGCCCAGATCCGGCGTGCGGACCCGGCTTTCGGCCAATACTCTCCGGGCGGCCCGATCAATTCGCGCCGCGGCGGCGGGCAGACCCAGATGCTCCAGCATCATGGCAGCAGAAAAGATCGCCGCGAGCGGGTTCGCAGTCCCGGTTCCAGCTATATCTGGCGCGGAGCCGTGGACGGGTTCGAACATGGAAGGAAATCTCCGCGATGGATCGATGTTCGCGCTCGCTGCAAGCCCGATGCTGCCGGTGATCACCGCCGAAAGGTCGCTCAGAATGTCGCCAAACAGATTCGAGGCCACGACCACATCGAAGGACTGCGGCCGGCGAACGAAGTTCATCGCCGCGGCATCGACCAGGAGCGATTCGGTTTCAATAGCGGCGTATTCACTGGCGACCTCGCGGAAAACACGGTCCCACAGCACCATGCTGAAGCCTTGCGCGTTTGACTTAGTGATCGAAGTGACTTTTCGCTTCGTGTTCCTCCGGCGGGCCAGCTCGAAGCCGTAGCGGATAATTCGCTCCACGCCGTGGCAGGTAAATACCGACGTCTGCACGGCGAGTTCCTGGTCGTGGTGCTCATGCACGAAGCCGCCCGCCTGTGCGTACTCGCCCTCTGTGTTCTCGCGAACGACAACCATATCGACATCGCCAGCCGCCAGTCCCTTCAGCGGCGATTCGACGCCCTGATACAGAACCGCGGGCCGTACGTTCGCGAACTGATCGAAGCTGCGCCGGATCGGCAGCAGCAGGCCGTTGAGGGTCACATTGTCAGGAATATCGGGATGCCCGACGGCGCCAAGCAGGATGGCAGCGTGCGGCCGAAGGGTGTCCAGACCATCGGGTGGCATCATGCGGCCGCGTTGAAAGAAATACTCGCTGCTCCAATCGTAAATTGCCGCCTCAAGCTTCGCGCCATCATCCGACGCGATCTGACGCGCAATCTCGAATGCGGGAGGAGTCACTTCACGGCCGATTCCATCACCAGGGATGACCGCGATCGAAAACGTCTGCATCCGGGTTATTGCGCGTGGTTCCTATTGGCAACCCAGGCCGGAACTTGCGGAATGGCCTCGCCATCGGCGCGAGGATCGGACGCGCCGAAATGCACGCCGGTCCCATTCTGCATCACGGCGTTTCCGCGCCCCATCTCCATCGAGTAGGGATCGACTAGCTTCAACTGATGGCCCCTCGTGGTTAACTCGTCGCGCACTGCTTCGGGCACGCGCGATTCGATAAGCAGATCGCAGCCTTCAAACGTCGGCTTCGTGAACCGAGCCGCGCTGAGAGCCTCCTGGATATTCATATCGAAGTCGACTACGTTCGATACGAATTGTGCATGGGCCTGGGCCTGGTTGAAACCGCCCATGATCCCGAAGCCGATCGTCTCATTACCCTTCTGCATAAAGCCCGGAATAATTGTGTGCAGTGGCCGCTTATGCGGCGCGAGCGAATTAGGCTCTCCAGGTTGCAACGTGAAAAGCTGCCCGCGATTCTGCAACGCGAATCCGGTACCCGGCGCAACCAACCCGGTGCCGAATGCCGCGTAATTGCTCTGAATCAGCGAGACAATATTTCCGTCCTGGTCAATAACCGTCAGATAAGTAGTATCGCGGCCCATCGCATTCAGCCGCTGGCTCAGATCGGAAGGAAGCACGTGGCAATGCGCGTGGTTCGGATCGATCGAATCCGCGCGCTTTCGGGCCAAGTCCTTCGAGAGGAGTTGCTGTACCGGTATATCCGAAAACCGAGGATCGCCGATGTATTTGAGCAAATCGGCATAGGCGAGCTTTTTCGCTTCGATCATGATGTGCAGAGCTTTGGCGCTATTGTGTCCGTACTCCCGCAAGGGAAACCGCTCCATGATGTTCAGCATGCTTAGAGCAGCAATACCCTGGCCGTTCGGCGGCAGTTCCGAAATGGTCCAGTCGTGGTACGTCGTCGAGATAGGATCGACCCATTCGGGCTGAAAGTCCGCAAGGTCCGCCTCGGCGAGTGTGCCGCCCTGTTCTTTGGAAAAAGCAACCAGTTTCTGCGCCAATGGACCGCGATAGAATCCGTCGCGCCCATGTTCGGCGATGAGAGCGAGCGAATTCGCCAGATCGGGGTCGCGAAAAACTTCTCCGGTTTGGGGCGCGTGACCCCCGGGAAGAAAAGTGTTCCGGAAACCTGGTTTGTTCCGGATAAATTCGGGCGTCTGCTCCCAAACTCCCGATACAAGTTCGGCAATGGCCACGCCGTTTTGAGCGTAGAAAATGGCAGGGTCAAGGACTTGTTGCAAGGTTAGCTTTCCGAAGCGGCGATGCAGCGCATCCCAGCCTGCAACGGCGCCCGGAACGGTTACCGATTGTATATTGCGAGGAATCTCCCCGATTACGCCTTTCGACTTCAGGAAATCGATGGTGAGTCCCTGCGGCGCCCATCCGCTGGAATTGAGGCCGTACAGCTTCTTAGTCTTCGCCTCGTAAACAATGGCGAAAAGGTCGCCGCCGATGCCATTCATCATCGGCTCTGTTACGCCAAGAACGGCATTTGATGCAATCGCGGCGTCTACTGCGCTCCCGCCCCGCCGGAGAATGTCGGCCCCCGCCGCGGATGCGATCGTCTGGCTCGTTGCGACGATTCCGTAGCGGCTCACCACCACCGAGCGCCCATAATCGCGCCCGGACCGCTGCTTTTGGGGCAGTTTCTGAGCGGGTAAATTGGCGGCAAACACAATGGCTCCTAAGAAACAGATCGCGGCGCGCATAAGCAACCGCTCCATTGTGTCAGAAGAGCGTTTGCTCAGTGCTGGGGCGGGGGCGCGGGTGTTGTTGGCGCGGGACTTGGTCCAGGTGCTTGCGGCGTCTGGCCCTGGCTCGGCGGAACGCCGATTTTGACCCCGATCACTTGACCGGATACCACCAGTTCCACGCGCCGGTTCATTTTGCGTCCGGCTGCGGTGTCGTTCGAAGCGACTGGGTAATTATCGCCATATCCAACTGCAGTTACATTCTGCGAGTTGACTCCCTGCTGCGTAAGGAAATCGCGCACCGTGTTTGCACGCTCTTCGGAAAGCTTCTGGTTTATTTGCTGGGTGCCCGTGCTGTCCGTGTACCCTTCCACCTGGAGGTTTAGGCCGGGATGCGAGAGCACAATTCCCGCAATCTTGGCGAGCGCGAGCCGCGCCGGCTCTTTCAAATCGTATTTGCCGGTGGCAAACAGCACGTCCTGCATATCCACCACCAGGCCTCGCTGCGTTTCATGCGTTGGCAGAACTGTATTAAATTGCTGGAGCAGTTGCTGGCGGAGTTGCTCCTGTTGCTGCAGGGCTTGCTGGCGAAGTCTGTCTGCTTCGGCTGCTGCCTGCTGGGCTTTCTGGGCTTCTGCGGCAGATTGCGCGCGGGCTGCGTCCGCCTCCTGCTTTGCCTTCTCGGCCGCAGCGCGTTGCTCGGCTTCCTGCCGTGCCTGCTCACGTGCTTCTTGCGCCCGTTGCGCTTCTTCCTGCGCCCTTTGCTGGGCCGCGGCCTGCCGTGCCGCGGCTTCCTGCTGCTCTTGCTCGCGCGCAAGCTGTTGCTGCTTTCTCAAAGAAATGATCCGCGCGTCTTCCGCTTTCTGAACTGCTTCTCGCGCCGTCATTTTGGCGGGTTTCCATTGCTTCCGGTTCTGGTAATCCTGCGCCTGCTGCCACAACTTCTCCGCCTGCTGGTAGACGTCGCTGGCATACTGGTCGGCTTTCGCATACTGCGCGATCTGGACTGCATTCTGGGCCTCATATAAGTCGAGAGGGCTCTTCTTGTCTGCGTTCAGATCAACCGGTTTCAACTGATTTTCAGGCACATGATAGGTGTACTCGCCGCGCCGCAACAATTCAAAATGCGCCTGCACCGTCTCGACCTTGCCGAGCGTATCTTTGCGGATCACGTTCTGCATGACAACCACGTCGCTGGGCTGACGGACACCAAAATATGGTTCAGCGGTAACGATCAATCCAAAGGATTGTAAATCGGTAGTTACTTGGCCGCTGTAATTGCCGTCGGAGTTAACCAGAACCTCACCGAGATTCGAGGCATGGCCATCAGGCGTAATTGCCCATAAAACGTAGGTCAAATACAGAGGTCCGAATGTGCGCGCCGCGGGCAGCTTCTTCACATCCACCTTGATCGTCATGTACCCGGGTTCGCTGCGAACCTGGGCCTGGCCTTTCGCCTGGGGAGCGAGCGATGTGCCCTGGAAGTCCACCTTTGTCCAACCGCTGCGATTACGGTAGCTAACCGCCGGAACGTCCCGCGCGACAACCTGAACTCGGAAGATGGGATTCGAATTGCCGGGTGTCTTTTCCGGAATGGATTGCATCGGGTTGTGCTCTTGCGCAAGCAGCGCAACGGGCAGAACGGCAAATAAGAACGGCAATGGCAGCTTCATAGCAGATGTATACATGCAACACACATGCCAACCCCATAAGCGCTATTCGTTACAGGTACTTAGATGGATTCAAACACACTGCGTACCAGGTAGTTTTTGCAGCGGAACTTGAAAAAGCTGGAAACCGCGCCGGGTAATATCGTAGTGTGAGTTCCTCGCAGGCGGGCCTGGAAGCGCCGCCCAGGAGGCGACGTGCTTCGCCCCTACTGCCCATTTTTCTGATCGTAGCCGTGGATGTCCTCGGCTTCACAATCATCCTGCCGCTCCTGCCGTTCTATTCGGAACGCCTGGGCGCTTCGCCGGCGGTTGTCGGCGGAATTATCTCGATTTATGCGGTCTGCCAGTTGATTGCAGGACCCATCTTGGGCCAGATTTCGGACCGGATCGGCCGTCGGCCAGTTCTTCTTGTAAGTCAGGCCGGGACTCTGGGCGGTTTCCTCGTTCTGGCTTTTTCCGGACAGGTTTGGATGGTGTTTTTATCGCGTGCCATTGACGGTCTGACGGCCGGAAACCTGAGCATTGCACAGGCGTACATCAGCGATGTAACCAAACCGGAAAACCGCGCGAAGTCATTCGCCATTATCGGCGTCGCATTTGGATTCGGGTTTTTGGTGGGGCCGGCGATCTCCGGGTTTATGGCTCATTTTGGCTATCAGGCCCCGATCTTTGTTGCGTGCGCTCTTTCTTTCACCAGCATTCTATGTACATTTTTCCTTCTGCCCCGGCACGAAGTGATTCACGGACATCCGGCGGAGGAAGCAGATACCGGGCCGGGCGGCAAGCGGTTGTCATTGATTTCGTGGGGTGAGTACAGGCGCTATTTCCAAAACCGCGAATTGGCCCGCCTGCTGGTTCAATGGCTGTTGTTTGCGCTGTCATTTTCTACCTTCATCTCCGGGTTTGCGCTGTTTGCCGAGCGGCGTTACCTTTGGGACGGGCGTCCGGTCGGAGTGCGCGAAGTCGGCTATATATTCGCCTTTAACGGATTCATCGGGATGATCATGCAGGGCGGAATGGTGGGAAGGATGGTGAAGCTACTGGGAGAGACGAAAGTGGTCCAGTTGGGATTCTTCGCTTCTCTGCTGGGGTATGCGGCCATCGGCTTCACGCAGACTGTTGGCCAACTCCTTTGGGTCATGGCGTTCTGCTCAATCTTCGGGGCAGGCTTACGGCCTGCCCTGACGAGCATGATTACTCAGAAGGCCGGGCGCCGCGAACAAGGCGTCATTCTGGGGCTCACCCAGTCGCTGACTTCCATCGCGCAGATCGCCGCGCCGCTGCTCGCCGGCTATCTCATAGATCGCGAACTCCTGGCGACCTGGGCAGTCTGGGCGGGGGTACTGGCGGGACTTGCGCTGTTTTTTCGTCCACGCGTGAAACCGGCGGAAGCGGCGCCCTGAAGCGCACACAATGACCTGGCCAAGGCTGCGGGGCTCGGAGTGGGTTCTGATTGGCTTTTTCGGCTATATCGTCGCTATCGCTCCCTTTTTTCGGGACCGGCCGCACCTCCGCTACCAACCGGCGATCGCTCTCGGGACGGTGTTTGCGTTCCTCTCGGTTCTGGCCTACAGCCAACATGCATCCGGTGCAAGAGCATTTGGAATCATTCGTGATTGGATACCCATCCCTCTCACGCTACTGGCATTTCGCGAAATGGAGTTGTTCCTTACCTCCAGTTATGCCCGCGCATATGAGATGGCGTGGATCCGCTGGGACGATCTGCTGCTGCGTACATGGCACCTGCGGGCCGGCATAGAGAGCGCCGGCGCTATTTTCCCGTTTTATTTGGAGCTTTGCTATCTGCTTGTGTACGGAGTAGGTGCGTACTGCGTTGCTGTGCTGTACATACGCGGAAGACGCGGTGAGGTGAACCGGTTCTGGATTATTTATTTGGTAGGAACATTGACGGCTTACGCGCTATTTCCATATTTCCCTTCGCAGCCGCCGCGTATTGCGTTTCCCGGTATTGGGGTTCCCGATGTGACTACGTGGGTGCGTCAATTGAACCTGTCGATCTTGCGGCACGCGACCATTCATTCCGGTGTATTTCCAAGCGCGCACGTGTCGTCCGCCTTTTCTTGCGCGTGGGGGATGTTCCTCGTACTGCCCGAGCGGCGTCGATTTGGATGGGGATTGTTGATCTATGCGTTGAGTGTTTCGGTAGCGACCGTATACGGCCGATATCACTATGCCGCGGACGTAGTCGCCGGATTCGGAGTGAGCCTGATCGCAGCCGCTGTGTGCCTCATCATGGCCCCGCGAACTATCGTGCGACCGTCTTCGTTCCGTTAGCGATTCGGACCTCGTCGCCGGAGTTTGCGGTCTTCCAATCCTTGTTATTCTTCGACTCCAATTGCTCGAAGTGAATCTTATTTCTACCTGTGAACACGTTTACTGTCTTGTAATAGGTGCTGGTTCCGCCCTGATCCCAGGTGCTCGTGTACGTCCAATGGTCGCCCTGTATTTCCAGGTTGCCGCGGCCGCCTGCTCGGCCATCGAGCCGCACATTCTGGGTGTAATAGTGGCCGGCCTGATTCGCCGGAACGAAAACAAGCAGCGCCCCCGTCTCTCCGTTTACGATTTGCTGGCAGGTGAAGTATTTGCCAACCAGCGCGCACTGATTCACCAGTTGGTCTGGCTTCGCGCCCGGTTTCAGATCCTTGCGTGTGACTCGCCAGGACCCGTTGTAAAGCCAAAGCGGCGCATAGGGATCCGGGGCCGGATCGCCCGCGAAAGCAAACTGGACCGTCAGGAGTGAGGCCGCGAACACTATCGAACGCAAGAGGCGCATGTAAAAATAGAAGCACATTTCGATAGTTAAGAATAAATCCGGCGCATGCCCACTTCGACCGAAACGACGTTTGCAGTCGAAACACAGATTGTTACCTTTCCTTCGCTGACCTTAGATTGCGGGGTCACGCTGCTGGATGTCGATGTAGCCTACGAGACGTACGGCACTCTGGATGCAACCCGTAGTAATGCCATTCTCGTGCTGCACGCGTTTTCGGGCGATGCGCACGCTGCAGGCATAAGCAAAGAGACAGGGCAGCCCGGGTGGTGGTCTCCCATGATTGGTCCGGGCCTTGCGTTCGATACGGACCGGTACTTCGTTATTTCATCCAACGTGCTTGGCGGCTGCAGGGGGACAACTGGTCCGGGTTCCATCGATCCCGCTACGGGGCAGCCCTACGGCATGCGCTTTCCGGTCATTACGGTCGGCGACATGGTTCGCTTGCAGAAGATGCTGATTGAGTATCTTGGCATTTCGCGGTTGCTGGCGGTGACAGGCGGTTCAATGGGTGGTATGCAGGCGCTGGCATGGACGGTTGCGTATCCCGAAGCGGTTGCCGCGGCCATACCTATTGCCGCGACCTGCAGGCACAGCGCCCAGCAGATTGCCTTCAACGAAGTAGGCCGCCAGGCCGTTATGGCGGACCCGGATTGGAATGAGGGCGACTATTACGATCTGAAGCCGCCCGCGAGAGGCTTGGCGGTGGCCCGTATGGTGGGGCATATCACTTATATGAGTGATGCGTCCATGCGCGAAAAGTTCGGCAGGCGCTTGCGCGATAAGGATGCCTTCGGATTCGATTTCTCGGTTGACTTTGAAGTAGAGAGCTATCTGCGCTACCGCGGCAGCCAGTTCGTCAGCCGGTTCGACGCCAACTCCTATCTGTACATCACGAAGGCGATGGATTACTTCGACCTTTCCGCGGGTCACTCCTCCCTGGCAGCCGCATTCGAACGCACGCAGGCCCGTTTCCTGGTCCTTAGTTTTACGTCCGATTGGCTTTACCCGACATATCAATCGCTGGAGACCGTAAGTGCCCTGCGAAGGTGTAATATTGACGCGGCGTTTTGCGAGCTAACTTCCCATTACGGTCACGATGCGTTCCTGGTGGAAACCGGCGAACAGAGCGAAATGATTGCGGGGTTCCTGGACAGCGTCTATCGAAGCGGAACCGGCGCAGGCTCCCGGTCTACGTCTGCCGGCTCCTATCAGAGCGAGCTACAAATCAGTTCACGGCCGGACTATGCCATGATCGCGGAGCTTGTCGAGCCGGGCTCCCGCGTTTTGGATTTGGGCTGCGGCGAGGGCGAGTTGCTTGCCTGGCTGCGCGACCACAAGGGCATAAACGGGCGCGGCGTCGAAATTGATCCGAACAAGATCCGACGGGCCATCGCGCTTGGAGTCTCGGCCTACCAGAGTGACATCGATCACGGCTTAGCAGATTATCCGGATGCCAGCTTCGATTTCGTGATCCTGAGCCAGACGTTGCAAGAAACGCGGTACCCACTGCGCGTCCTGCGCGAGATGCTGCGCGTAGGCAAACATGCGATTGTGGCGTTCCCGAATTTTGGCCACTGGTCAACCCGCCTTTCACACCTTTTCAGCGGCCGCGCGCCCCGCACGGAACTATTTCCGTACGACTGGTATGAATCCCCCAACCTGCACTTTCTGACTGTGCACGATTTCGCCCTCCTTTGTCAGAGCCAGCACTGGACTATTGAGCGGCAGATTTTTCTGCGCGGGAACCGGCAAGTGCGCCGGCTTCCGAACCTGCTGTCGCAGGTGGCTGTGTTCTCGATGAGGGCGGGAGCGTAGAGCCTGCCAACGCGAAGGCATAAAGAGTGTCGCCCGCACCCACAATCAGGTATTGACGGCCGCCGAGCGTGTAGGTCATCGGGCCGTTACTGACGGAAGACCCTACGTGGAAATGCCAAAGAATACGTCCGGACGCCGGGTCCCACGCGATCAGGTTTCCAGAGGGGTCGCCGCTGAACATCAGCTTGCCCGCCGTGTTGAGGATCCCTGACTGTGCCCAGCCCTTGCCGGGGAACGCGTGGGTCCAGCGCGCCTCTCCGGTCCGATAATCGAGAGCCTTCAGAACCGAGTGAGAAAACAGGTTCTCGCCGCTACCGCCGTATCCCTGCGGTTTCTCATCTGTATCCGTGAGATAAGCAAGGCTGTAGCCTTCGTGCGCGTTGACATAGAACAGCCCGGTTTCCGGATTAAAGCTTGGAGGAAACCAGTTCGTGCCGCCGCCGGGAGGCATGTTGAGTAGCGCGCCATCGGGCTGAGGATCCTTCTTTGGATTCGGGATGGGCTCGCCACTGGGAGCGATCCCTTCCGCCCAGTTTGTGCCGATGTAAGGCTTACTTACGAGGTTTTTCCCATTAGTGCGGTCGAGCACGAAGAAAAAGCCGTTTCGAGCGGCCTGCGCGAGCATCTTGCGCGGTTTGCCGTCGAATTCGCCATCAAACAGGACCGGGGTTTCCACATCGTCGAGATCGTGCGTGTCGTGCGGCGAGGCCTGAAAATACCAAACCAGTTTGCCGGTATCGGGATTCAGGGCGACGATAGAACAGGTCCAGAGATTGCTCCCCTTGCGGCCTTGGCCTGCATAGACAGGATTCGGATTGCCGGTTCCCCAGAAGAGCAGGTTGAGCTCGGGATCATAGGTGCCGGGCAGCCAGGTCATGCCGCCGCCGTGTTCCATTGCGCCTTTATCGGGCCAGGTTTCGGCGCCGGGCTCACCCGGCCGCGGTTCGGTATTCCAGCGCCACTGCAAAGCGCCGGTCTCCGGATCGCGCGATTCCAGATAGCCCGGGACATCCATCGCATCGCCCCCCACGCCGACGATGACGTGATTGCGGATGACGAGGGGAGCCATCGTAGTGAAATATTGCAGCTTGGCGTCGGCGACGTGAACCTTCCAGCGCTCTTTGCCATCTTTGGCATCGAGCGAAATGAACCAACCGTCGGGTGAAAGGAAGTAAAGCCAGTTACCGTACATTCCGACACCGCGATTACCGAGCAGGTGACCGCCATGATCGACCCAGTTGTAGTGCCAGATCTCTTCGCCGGTCCGCGCATCTACCGCCCAGACATTGTCGGGAACGGTGAAGTAAAGGACACCATTCACCTGCAGCGGAGTGGACTTAATTTCCACTTGACCGACACCGCGCATGGCGCCCACGTTGATGCGATACATCCAGGAAACGGCAAGCGAATCGATATTGTGCGAATTGATCTGCTTCAGTGTGCTGAAGCGGCGGCCCGAGTAGTCGCCGTTATAAGTGGGCCAGGTATCCGTGGGCGGCGCAAGCAGTTTTGCGGGATTGAGAATTTGCGCTGGGAGGAGGGAGCCGAAAAGAAATACACCGGCTAGAAAGCCGGCGTGGCGGGCTAGAAGCCCGCTCCCTAGACGCGTTTTCATTTGAGGGTCACCAGGTAAGCGAGGACATTGTGCATATCCGCATCGGTGTAAATCGCCAGGAGTTCGCGATGGCCCGCGAGCGGGTCTTCGATCTTGTATTGGACCGCGTCATCCGGCCACGAATGAAACGTACCTGAATTATCGACCATTGAAATATTGAAATCATCGTGCCGCTTCAATGTGCCCTTGATAACTTGTCCGTTGGGCAAGGTCACGGTCATTGTGACCGGCGGAGCGGCTTTATCCGGATAGAGAAACAGAGCCTGTAACTCGCTAGGCTCGTATTTGCTTCCGACGTGCGCGAGGTCGCCGGTAGCGGAATGGCACTTGGTGCAGTGCGCGTTGAAGAACGCCTCGCCGGCTTTGGAATCTCCCGTGACGATGTTCTGGAGCTTGTAGCTGGAGCGGTTTGCGGCGTCCTGGACACGAGCATGCAGAAACTCGGCTATATCGTAGAGTTGCGCCGGAGTCATACTGGAGAACGCGGGCATGCCTTTGTCCGGGCGGCCATTCAGAACGACCGGACCGATCAGTTCGCCCTTCTCATCATGCAGGACGACGCTCGAACGGATCAGGTTGGGACCTTCCGCGCCGGTGGCTTTCTGACCGTGGCAAAAGGCGCAGTTCTGGGCAAAGAGTTTCGCCCCGCGCTCGGCCGCGGCCTGGTCCGGAGGCGGAGGAAGGCCGAGAAATTCGCGGCCGCGCTCAACACGCGATTGCTTTGGAGCTTGCGTTTGTGCGGCGAGAGCAAGCGACAGGATCGCGCCAAAAAACAACAGCCGCAAGATTAACGCCCTCTCATTCCGGTCGCAGAGGCCCAGGCGAGGCCATCCGTGCCCCGACCGGCATCGATCAGTCTCTCAACCTTCCAATCAGGGATGCCGATTGCGGCGACCTGATGGCTGGCATCGCAGGAGACATACGCAAACTTTCCATCTGGGCGGATCAAAACCTCTTGGGGCGCCTTCGGCACATCGATGTTGTGAACCACCTTAAATGATTGCAGATCGACGATCGAAACCTTGTTCACGGTCGGAACAGCCACAATGAGCCAGCGCCCGTCTTCAGTGGCCGCCGTGCCGTATCCCAAACCGGGCAGGGGAATCCAGTGGGTGACTTCGTTCGAGGCTGTGTCGATGACAGCCAGTTGCGGCTTCGTCTGATCGGCCGTAAAGACCAGCTTGTCGTCTGGCGTGATGGAGATGCGCTGCGTTTCACCTGAGATTGGAATCACTTTAATGGTTTTTCGGCCCTCCATGTCCAGAACGGAAACGGTGCCGGGTCCTACATTGGCGGTGTATCCGCGGCGCCCGTCATGAGAGAGAGCCAGCATGTGGGACTCAGGCTGATCAGTGGGGATGGAGCCGATGATCTTCAGCGTGCGCGGGTCGATAATGCTGACGGTTTTGTTCAGTTCCGTAGTCACGTAGAGAAGCCCATCCTTGGGGCCGAATACGGGACAGTGCGGGCGGACCCCGTGGTTGAACTCAATATCGCCAATGACGCGGCGCGCTCCCAGATCGATGACGGCGATCTTCTTGCCGTCGGTTCCGGGCTTGCCGACGCCAGAGTTTCCATAGATAGGCACAAAAGCCGTTTTGCCGTCCGGCGAAGCGGTCACCTCGTGACCCGTTATGCCCCCCTCGGGCACCTCGGCGATCTGTCGGCCTTCTGTGGGATTGACAATGCCAAGGGTGTGCGCTCCCTTGTTGGCGACGAGCAGCCAACCGGAGGGCTGGGAAGCGGAAGACGGTGTGCCGGAATCAACCGCCATGAGATTCAGTGCCAGGCCGAAGAGAAAGATAGAAGTGGCTGTGCGTAGCATACATTGCCTTTTGCGACAAACGTATCACAATAGTCCGCAACCGTTTTCGTTCTCTATTTCACGACGAGTGTCAGAAAAGCAGCAACTGGGCGCCGGGCGGCTTCGGGAGCGCATTGCGTTCCATGTCGCGCAAAGGGATGCCGACACGTTGCCGGATATCATTTACCAGAGTACGAAGGCGCTCGGGGTACGGGCCTCTTAGGTACGCGCCGGCGGCAAAGCTGGCCTGATAGCGCTTCAGGTATTGCGGAAAGTTTTCTGCAAGGAATGGGAAAAACACCCGCTGGGCAGAAGGCTGGAGAAAGAGTGCGTTTGCGCCGAACTGATCGGCTCCGGCATCTTTCGCGGCCCTGGCGATGGATTCCAGATTTTCTTCCGAATCGGTGAGGAGCGGCAGAACCGGGCTGGCGATTACTCCGACGGAAACGCCCGCAGCAGCGAGTTCCGCGACGGCTTTGATGCGCAAATCCGGTCGTGGCGCGAATGGCTCCGTGACCCTGGCCAGTTCCCGATTCATGGTGGTGACTGTCACAGTCACCCGTAGTTCATTTCTTCTGCTCAGGGTGCAGAGCAAGGCCGCATCGCGGCTGACCAGATTCGATTTGGTCGTCAGGAAGATAGAGACACCCTGCACGTTCCTGAGTGCCTCCAGCACTTGCCTCGTCAGAAGGAATTTGCGCTCCGCAGGCTGGTACGGATCTGTGGCGGTTCCGATTCCAATGACATGTTCCGGCTTAACGGCTTTCAGTTCCTGCTGAAATGCGAGGGCGTCCCACTCCTTCGCGTAGATCTCGCGTTCGAACGATTCCGGATCGCGCCGCTCCAGAAACTCGTGCGTGAACCTGGCGTAACAGTACTTGCAGCCGTACTCACAGCCCCGATACGGATTAATCGACCAGTCAAACGGGACGCGTCGTGAATGGCAGCGGTTCAGCCATTTGCGCGTCGGAAGAGTGCGGTACTCGACCCGGCGCTTTTCGCTTAACAACGTACCTTCGGCTGCCAGGCGCGCTATGCCGATGAGCTGAACAAGTTGCTGCATGAGGAAGACTCCTCATCGAGTAGTTTCGCCCTTTATTCGCCCAATGTCAAGGGTCGAGAACAAGGCAAAAGTCACGTCACCGTACCAGGATGAGCCGGTCATCCGCCTCGCCACTCGTTCCTACACGCCCTTCCGCCATAGCTTATCTCCCGCTTCTTTCAAGTGAATCGACAATGAACCATCCTGGTTCAGCGGTTGTGCGCATGCCCATAGCACCGGCCGCCGCACATGGGCCTTCGATCCCAGTTCAGCCCTGAGCCTCAATTCGCCGCGATTGATTTCGCGCGGCAACAGAAACGATGCCTGGCGTATCTTTCCGCCATGCGGATGTCCAGCATCCAGACACCCGCTCCGCTGGAATTTTCCGTCTGGCGTTTCCAGCGTTAACCGCAATAGGCCGGGTATCCCCGCCACTCCATCGTTTGAAACACCCACAATCACTTCAAACGTGTTGTATCGTTTCCGCTGCCAGATCCACGAAGGCCGCACACGGTATCCCATCCGCTCCTGCAAGGCGCGAAACCCGGCCGGGTAGCGTTCGTTGTATGTCGCCAGATTCTCGGCCTCCGTCCATAACGCCCAGTAGTTGGCGCCTAAGTCCAGGACGTGAAGCATGGCGTTTTCCCGAAGATTTACGCCCGCCTTATCAACCGGAATCTTCGCGACGTCGTATGCCCGCAGATATCCGTCTTCCATAATTACCGGCAGCCACGGCGAACGATTACCCAGCTCTTCAATTTGAATCGGCTCTTCCATGATGATGCTGTCCGAGCGCAGCCAGCATCCCGAGCGCATCGCCAGCTCGAGTATTTCTCTGTTTCCAACTTTGCTTATGTCGGGTTGCGTATTCACAGCTAGCGGCGTTCGCTTCCAAGTCTCCAACTGGAACTTTGTCATCCCAATAAAAGTTTGTTCGGCCGTCACGTAATCCGGGAATGGATTCGGCAGGTTGCTGGTATGGCCTTCGCCCCAAAAGCCATATTGCATCAGGTCCATCCATTCCAGCAGCGGATCGTTGTCGAAGCGCGCGGCCAGAAGCTCGTTCAACTCGCGAAATGCCGATTGAAAAGCGGGGTGGTCGTATCTCGGTTCAACGAACTCCGCCTCTTTCCCGTGCCGCGGCATTGTGCCGATTTTCACCAGCGGCACGCGATCGCGCAGAAATTGCGGAAGCGCAATTTGCTCCGGTTGAAACTCCGGATTTGAAAGTTGAATGCGAAATGCAAATCGAAGTCCGTGCCGTTTTGCGGCATCGCGCGTCAAATCCCAAACCGGATCCAAATTCAATCGCCCCGGTTTGTTTTGGACATTGCGCCAGTCGCACCGGACATACAGCACGTCGACAAACGGCAGGCTTGCCATGCGCTCGACCGCCTGCTCCAACGTCTCGCGCCCCTGCCGCACAGGCGCCGCAGGCCCATTCTCTTCCCAGGTGTAGCCAACGAGCCCGAGCCCATAGTTGCGGATATGTTTGTCCGACGGCGTTGTCGTCGCAAGCGTGTACCAGCCTTCGTCTTGATCGATACCGAAAGGCCCTTGATCCAGACGGTCCGCAATAGCCGGCTCATAGCTGAATTCGAAGCTATTTCCCGAATGAGCTACCCCATTTGCAGCTACCGCCACGCCCGCGCTAGCCGCCAGAAAGGCTCGCCTTCCGAACTTTCGTTTCATTTCATTCATGTTATACTGCCTTTCATTTATATTCCGAACGAAAGACTTCACTCCAAAGGAGTATTTGTATGAAGTACCTTTTACTCGCCTGCTGCCTTTCGATTTCCGCCCTTTACGCCCAGGTGGACACGGCTACTATCGCAGGTACGCTACACGACCCGACAGGCGCTGCCGTGCCCTCGGCCACCATTCGAATTGTGGACAACGCAACCAATGCCACGACAACGTTGCGTTCCGATAACAACGGAGGATATATATCGCCGCCTCTGCACGTTGGAAATTACAGCGTCATCGCCGAAGCTCATGGCTTCAAAACCGTCAGACGCGACAACGTCACATTACAAGTGCAGGACCGGCTGCGCATCGATTTTGACATGCAGGTGGGCCAGGTCAACGAAAGTGTGGTGGTCTCCTCTGAGGCTCCGCCGATTCAAACCGACACGTCGTCCTTGGGGCAGGTACTTTCGTCGAGAGTGATTACAGAACTTCCGCTCAATGGCCGCGATTACATACAACTCGCGACGCTTACCACTGGCGTCGTTGGAACCAGCGCCGGAACGAACGGAAACACTGGCGGCAGCAGTACGGGGGGACAAAACAGTTTCGTGGCGAATGGTGCTCGTGGCACGCTCAACAATTTTCTCCTCGACGGCATAGACAACAATTCTAACGACAATGGCGGTGTGATTCTGCGCACGAATGTGGATGCGATCCAGGAGTTCAAGATTCAGACCAATTCGTTTTCAGCGGAGTTCGGGCGCAGCGGTGGAGCGGCCATCAACGCAATTATCAAATCTGGAACGAACTCCTACCATGGCGACGTTTTCGAATTCTTACGCAACTCATTTTTTGACGCGCGCGACTACTTTGAAGACCCCGCGACAAAGAAGGCCTCGTTCAAGCAAAACCAGTTCGGAGCGACAATCGGTGGCCCAATCAAGCGAAACAAACTGTTTTGGTTCGGTGATTACCAGGGAACGGTTATCCGCAATCCGATGACGCTGGTGTCTTCCGTCCCGACGGCGGCGCAGCGCATAGGCGATTTCTCCGGACTGGGGAACGATATCATTTACGATCCCACAACCTACGATCCGGCAACCAATACACGCGCGCAGTTTTCCGGAAACGTCATTCCTTCCAACCGTATTTCGCCGCTAGTGCAGAACATCTTGAATCTATATCCTCTGCCAAATCAGCCCGGAAAACTGAAGAACAACTACATTATTTCGCCCATCGAGCAGGACCGCATCGATCAAGGGGACTTCCGCGGAGATTACAACATCTCTGAAACCAATCAAATGTTTTTCCGGTGGTCGATGAGCGGCCGGACAACCTTCCTGCCAACTCCGCTCCCGGGCTTGGCGGGCGGAGGCGGTTCCAGCAGCGGAAATGGTTTTGAAGATACGATGGGGGCCGCCCTAGGAGAAACGCACACATTTTCTCCAACCACCGTCAACGAGATCCGTATCGGCTTCAACTACGTTCACATCCGGCGCGGAGTGCCTGCCGGCGGAAATGTAGAGCCGCCTGCAAACCTCCTCGTTCCGGGCGTGCCCAACAACCCGGGCACAAATGGTGTGACACTGTTTTCACCGACCGGTTACCGTCGTATCGGATCTCCCGGTTATGCGCCGACTATCCTTGCGAGCCAGGAGCGCCAGATTAGCGACGTGCTCACCCTGATTCGGGGCGGGCACAGTATCAAAGTCGGAGGTGAGATCCGTTGGAGCCAGTTCAACATTTTCCAACTGCCTGCGCCGAACGGATCGTTCTCCTTTACCGGGCAATTCACTCAAAATCCGCTCGACGGCGATGGCGGCATCTCGATCGCCGACGAGCTACTCGGCCTTCCGACAACGTCCACGATTTCTTCATTAATGGATCTGGGAAACAGGCAGTATGTTCCGAGCGGATTCGTTCAAGACGATTGGAAAGTAAACGCGCATTTGACACTGAACCTCGGTGTGCGTTATGACTTTTTCTCCCCTATCGTCGAAGTAAACAACAAGCAGAGTAACTTCGACTACCAGACGGCACAGCTTATGGTTGCGGGCCGGAACGGGGCATCGCGCAGCCTGGTGACGCCCGATTATCTCAACTTTTCTCCACGCATAGGATTGGCATGGACTCCTTTTAATTCCACCAACACTGTGATTCACGCTGCTTACGGAATATTCTATAGTGGCCAAGAGATTCGTACCGCGGCGCCCCTTCAGCTTGCCTACAACCTTCCGTTCTATTACCAACCGTTCTTTGTAAGTGACGGAATCACCCCGGTGGTTACTGTGAACCAAGGCTTTCCGCCTCTCAATCCGGCCAATGCAGTCGACGCGCCTGTTACCAGCGTCGATAGCAGATTGAAAACTCCTTATTATCAGGAATGGAACTTTGCGATTCAGCAAGCTCTTCCCTCGGCAATTTCCATGGAAGTAGCCTACGCAGGATCAAAAGGAACGCATCTGCAGGTATTGACCGATCCGAATCAAGTGATGATCCCAGGCGCGGGCGATGTTCAGTCGCGACGTCCGTATCCAAATTGGGGTCCGTTCGCAGCTATTCAGGATCGCGGCAATTCAACTTACAATTCGCTACAGGTAAAGGTACAAAAACGGTATAGTCATGGGCTGTCATTTCTAAGCTCATTTACCTATAGCAAAGCAATAAACGACCTTCCGGAGATCTGTTGCAACCAGCCCTATCCGCAAAATAGCTACAACCTGAGCGCAGAAAAAGGCGCAGCTGATTTTGATCAGCAGTTTCGCTGGGTCCTGAGCTTCGATTATGAATTGCCGTTTGGTCGCGGGCGGCAGTTCCTAAACAACAGTCGCCTGCTCGACCTGGCCATCGGCGGGTGGCATCTGGGCGGAATTTATACGCTCGCCAGCGGGTTTCCGTTCTCGCCGCAACTTGGTTACGATCCCTCTAATACAGGAGATCAAGGCGTGGTCCGGGCCGATCGGACCGCCGATGGCAACCTGCCGCGTGGACAGCGCGACCCGAACCTATGGTTCGATATCAACGCCTTCCCGCTACCGGCCCCCTATACTTTCGGCAACGCAGGGCGCAATATCCTGATTGGCCCCGGAGTAAATATGTTGGACGGGTCCATTCGCAAGGAGTTTACCACTACCGAAACGCAGCGGCTGGAATTTCGCGCCGAATTTTTCAATATGGTGAATCATCCGAACTTTGCACAACCGGATAACTTCATCGATGACGGGCCCGGAGCAGCCGGAGTAATCACCTCCCTGGCTATGCCAATGCGGCAGATTCAGTTCGGCTTGAAATACCGTTTTTAGCAGCGGAGGCGAGGTATGCCTCGCCTTTACAGTTTCTTTGCTTCCGTCACAATCTCGGATTCGATTCGTGGCATGACATTGTAACTGCGGAAAGAGGTGAAAAAGGATGAGGCGTCGGGATTTTCTAATGGGTTCCATTGCTGCGGCAGCGACCGCTGCCACTGGGGTGTCGCAGGACATCGTCATCAAATCCAAGCTAGATCGCATCGGCGCAATGTCCGGGAATTTTTCTGACCTCCTAACACAAGCGACAGATTGGACCCAGCCGGTGGCTCCGGGGAAACTGGACATCATGGACTTTCCGGCTATGCTCGCGGAGCGCTATGGCATTCACAACGTGGAAGTGGAAGACAGGCATTTTCTTTCGCTCGAACCCGCGTACTACGAGAAGTTTCATGCGCGGCTACAAAAGGCAAAATCCCGGATGGTAAACATCGATCTTGAATTGGATACAACCGGCTATCGCGGAACGATCACCCCTTGCTCCCCCGATCCACAGATTCGCGCGCATGCGATTGAACTCACCAAGCAATGGATTGATCGAGCTGCATTGATCGAGTGTCCCAGCGTCATGCCTAATCAAGGGAGGACATGGGGCGACGATCTTACTCCAATTATCGATGCTCTAAAGTCACTGCGCGATTACGGCGCGTCGAAGAACGTCGCAATCATCCTGGAAGAGCGAGGATCGATCCCTATCGACACGCTTGTGAAGGTAATCCGAGAGTCGGGGATTCACGCGAATCCCGATATGGGTAACTGGAAGGATGAAGCGAGCATGGAGCGCGGATTACGCTTGATGTACCCATTTGCGCTGACGGTCAGCCATGTCAAATGGAATCCTGACAGATTCAGCCTTGCCACAGCGGTTGGGATCTCTAAGGAAATGGGTTTCAAAGGCATATATTCACTGGAGACCGGTGGCCCGGAGCCTTACGCCATGCAACAAGACCTTTTAGACAAGTTAATGGCGTATCTGTGATTAAAGCTGAGCTGCTTCTTAGATACCGAATCACGCTGTGTGCGCTGTTTGCCGTAATCGCTTTTGCGCCGGCCGGCCGAGCTGCTGATGTGGACTTCAATGGCCGATGGGATATTCAGGTGCACGCCAAACCCGCCGATTTTGCCCAGTTCACTACGACCGCCGCATGGTGGTTGGGTATCACGGGTGCGGGAACGCCCGAGATGAAGATTCAGTTCGTTGGATCGCCGGACGGCAGCCTGGATGATATAACGATCGCGAAAATCCAGAACGGGGTACTGCACTTCACGTGGCTGCCCAGAGCGCGCCCCGGAGTCGCCCCGAATCCGAACGACCGCGCCGACTACAAGGTGAAGTACGTCCACGGCGTCCTCCAGGGCAGGATGACGAGTCCCACAATTACCTTGACGTTCACTGGATATCGCTCGCCAGAAATTGATGAACACGATGATGGCACTTGGGTTGAGGGGAAGCGAATCCAGCTATTTGACGGCAAAGACCTCAAAGGGTGGACCGGCGTCAATTCCAGCAAGGCGGAAGGCTGGACCGTTGAGAACGGGATTCTAAAATGTTCCGGTCAAACGGATGATCTCAAAACTATAGCGAAGTATTGGAATTTTGAACTGCATGTCGAATACAACCTTCCCGCGAAGAGCAACAGCGGTATCGGTCTGCGCGGTCGCTATGAAGTTCAGATCGCGTCCGATTATGGAAAGCCCCCGGGTATGCACGGCACCGGTGCGCTATACACGCGAATTTTACCGAGAGTGAACGCGGGCAGGCCAGCGGGGGAGTGGCAAACGTTCGATATTCGATTG
>JAICXK010000020.1 GCA_025980435.1 Bryobacteraceae bacterium | reverse complement strand
TAGTGGACGAATTGATCTCCGCCGCGGTGCAAATTAAAGCCGAAGTGGTGTCGTCAGACGAACGCGAAAGCGGTTTGCGCCGCATCTTGAATTTCGGCCATACCATCGGCCACGCCATTGAAGCAGAAACCGGGTACGTGCGCTTTCTTCACGGTGAGGCGGTCGCGTGGGGAATGCTTGCGGCGGCCCGGATCGCAGAGCTACGCGGAATGCTTCCCGCGAGCGACGCCGGCCGCATGAGCAAAGTGATTTGCCGTTACGGCCCCTTGCCGAACGCAAACGGCCTGAATCCCGAACATTTAATAGCGAGGCTTGCCAGCGACAAGAAAACTCTCCACGGGAAAGTTCACTTCATCCTGCCAACTCAGATTGGCGAAGTGAAGATTGTGTCGGGCATCGATGCCGCAACCATACGGCAGGCGATCCTGGATTCGCTGCAATAAGACGGTGACAGCGGGAACAACTCCGCCCGGCACATCGGGCGAACAACAGGCGGCGCGCTGGGTGCAGCAAATGTTCTCGGGGATTGCGCCCAGGTACGACCTGATCAACCACGTCCTTTCGCTGAATATAGACCGGGGCTGGAGAAAGTCCCTGATACACAGCCTGGGTCCGGTACTGTCACGTCCCGATGCAAAAGTGCTTGATTTGTGCTGCGGAACCGGGGACGTCCTGCTGGACTTGCAGCGTATCGCGGCCGCGCAGGTGATGGGCGCGGACTTTTCTCATCCGATGCTGATCTCGGCTCAGCGAAAGGCATTCCGAAAGAGCCTTCAGGCACGGTTGTTTGAGGCCGACGCGCTGGAACTGCCGCTCGCCGCAGAGAGTCTGGACGCCATCTCCATCGCTTTTGGATTTCGAAACCTTACAAACTACACATACGGACTCGCAGAGCTTTACCGCGTGTTGAAGCCCGGCGGCAGGCTGGCGATTCTGGAGTTTTCGCACCCGCCCGGGTTGATGACCAAAGCCGCCTACGGTATGTATTCGCGTGTTCTGCTACCCGCAATCGGAGCCTTGATCTCCGGATCGAGCGCGGCTTACCGCTATCTTCCCGCTTCGATTCGAAACTTCCCGCGCGCTTGCGAACTCCGCGCGATGATGGGACAATCCGGCTTTGCGGAGAGCGGCTTCCAATTGCTCACCGGGGGAATAGCCGCTCTGCACCTGGGAACGAAATCAGCGGCTGGCGGCGCTCGCTAGGCTTCGGTTTATCTCTTCACGCAGAGCCAGATTGCGAACCAGCCGGAGCAGGTAATTGGGGTGGAGGCCGAGCAGTTTGGCGGCCTGCTTGTAATCCCCATTGCCCTGAACATAAGCATCGAGAATAGCTTCGCGCTTAGCTTGCCCGACCGAGTGGTGGTACTTTGCGCCTGCATCGCGTGGCGCCGCGTCGAGCAGCGTTTCCGGCAAATCTTCGGGCAAAACCCAATCCGAAACTCCGAGCACAACCGCACGCTCCATGGCGTTCTCGAGTTCACGCACGTTTCCGGGCCAGGAGTATTGCGTAATGATCTCTTCGGCTTCGGGCGAAAGGCCGAGCACCTGGCGTTTACACCGTTCCGCCGAGCGCTGCAAGAAATAGTGCGCCAGCAGCGGCACATCTTCTTTCCGATCGCGAAGCGGCGGCGAATCGAGCGTCACCACATTGAGCCGATGATAGAGATCCTCGCGGAATCGGCCTTCGCGCACATCCTCAGTGAGATCCCGGTTCGTCGCGGCGATCACGCGAATGTCCAAGGGATACGGTTGGGTACCGCCAACGCGCTCAAACTCTCGCTGCTGCAAAACGCGGAGAAGTTTCGCTTGCAGCGAGGGCGCCAGTTCACCGACTTCATCCAGGAAGATAGTTCCGCCTTGGGCTCTTTCGAAGCGGCCTTTCTTTTGAGAAATGGCGCCGGTGAACGCCCCTTTCTCGTGGCCGAATAATTCGCTTTCAAAAAGCGTCTCGGTGAGGGCCGCGCAATTCACTGCTACAAAGGCGCGCTCATGCCGAGGGCTCTTATAATGCAACGCCCGCGCAATCAGTTCTTTGCCCGTTCCGCTTTCGCCAGTGATCAAAACCGTGGTATCGCGCGGCGCAACGCGGTCCACCAGTTCCAGTAGGCGGCGGATAATGGGACTGTTCCCGACAATTCCCGTGCTGACGGCGATCTGCTCCTGCAGAAGCGCATTTTCAGCCTTCAACGCTTCCACCTCCTGGTTGGCCTCGAAGCCAACCGAGGCAAGAGAGGCCACTGCGGTGAGCGTTTCCAGATGGGCCGTCAGGGCGCCCGTTTCACGGTCCGGCACGCGCACTGCCAATGCTCCATGGAGCGCGCCGCTGATGTAAAGGGGAACAGCAACAATGCCGGCGGAGGGATCTTCAAAGGCCCCTTCTTCGCAGACCCGTCCCAGAGCAGGGGCGAAATCCGACTGGTACTGTGATGCGCAACCACGGAACGATGCGATGAGTTCCCCACAAGAAGTCCCGAGCAGCAACAGCCCTTCCTTAGCCGGCATCAGATCCGATACCAATCGCAAAATCTGGCCTTCCAACAGCCTGCTTTGGCCCTCTCCGACCGCGGCAGCCAGCGCGCGAAACAGGAAAACGAGCGAACATGCGCCGAGCAGGACCGGTTTCGTGTCGGCTACGGTGGCAACCGGAGCAACTTCGGTCGCGGCGATCGCCTCTCCAGAACGATACATCAAAATCGTCTTCCCGATACCAATCTGATCGCGATCTTCCAGCCAGCGTTCCGCTGAGCGCATGCCGTTCACGTACGTCCCGGCAGAGCTCCGAAGATCAACAATGACGAAACGTGCTCCATGGGGACGGATCTGGCAATGACGCCAGCCCACGTCCGGCTCCGTGAGCACAATTTGAGAGTTGGGCGCACGGCCGATCAGCACTTCGCCGCGTCCAAGTGGAAAACGAGTCCCTGCCAGGGGACCGTTCACAACGATCAGTTCCGCGCTCATTGTTCGAATTGACAGTGTATCGAGAATACTATGCGGATTTCACGGTGATAAGCCGATTCTCGTCCGAAAGGAAGCCGGATTCCTCGCTATTGCCGTCGAGATCCAGGTACCGGGTATCGAGCAGACGCCCCGGCTCAATGTTCCCCATCGCGGAGAGCATCGTCTCTTTCAGGAAGGGATGCTCCCTTTCGATTTCCGCAAGCATGTCGCGCAATGTGCGCCGGACCGTGCCGGTCTTTTGCGAGCACCCGCAAGGAATAACCGGGGCGCCCAAAGAAGCGGAAAAGGCTCGCGTCAGGTCCTCGGTCACATAAACAAGCGGACGAATCAGCCGGAACTCCTTCTTCCTTGACCACGTGACCGCCGGAAGAGCGCTGGTGCGGCCCGTAAACATGGCATTGCGCAGGAAGGACTCGCAGAAATCATCGGCAGTGTGTCCGAAGGCGATGACGTTTGCCTCCAGCTTGCGGGCTATTTCGTAAACGGCGCGACGCCGAAAGCGGCTGCAGATATCGCACCCGTGCCTGGGCTGTTCGTTCAGCAGATTGAGCGAGGGCCCATCCTCGACGCAGGTCCAATCGATTCCCCGTCCAAGCAAATACGCGCCGACAGGTTGAATCGAGGCGAGGAACTTTCCCTGTTCGATGGTAAAAGCGGAAACGGAGAAGTGAATCGGAGCACGCTTTTGGAGTAGGAGGAGCGCTTCGAGCAGCGTCAGCGAATCCTTTCCGCCCGAGACGCCCACTGCCACGCGGTCGCCGTCACGAATCATACGAAAGCGGCCGATCGCCTCACCGACTTTACGGAGGATTGTCCGTTCCAGATCCACTCTTATTCAAGATAACGGAAGGGGAAACAGCGAAGGCGAAGTTTATCTGCGGTCATCGCGGTCCCTGTGGTGTCTTCCTCCCCGCCAGTGGCCCGGATACATGCGGTATCCATGTCCATGCCTCTGGTAACGGGGGCGAATCCAGCGGGCCCGCGGATACGGTGGGCGCGCCCACCGGCCGCTATGCCAGCGCCAGGCACCGCCGTTCCAATCGTAGAATCCGTCCGTCCAGACATAGCCCGGTCCGGGGGCGACGCCGACGGGTCCATAGACAAGCGGGGCAGGGGGCCCAACGGTCACACCGGCGTAGTATGGGCCTCCGCCTCCACATCCAATCAGAGTTCCCACGCCGGCGAGAGCCGCCACAAGCACCACGCTCCTGAGTTTGCCCACTGGCCCTCCGGCAATTGGACGTGTCCAGGGTGTATGGCAGTTTCCATTCGACCGCCATCCGCTGACTTCAAACCTCGCAATCGCACACTTGACGGCTAAGAAGGCGTCCTCCATCCCTTTGATTTGCGAGAATATAGAGTAGCTGCTTAACGAATTCTGAGTAGAGCGCTCCAGCAAAACATCTAACAGGTGATGCCTTCCATGGCCTGGACGCGGACTCCTCGCGTTGATCGACCCGCTGTGAACAAACCAGGTGAAAAACAGGACCATGCTGTCCTCAATCTGCCATTCGGACTGACCTTTGAAGACCTATATCAGCGTGACCGACTGCTGGAGCTTGACGAGTTCTTTCTTGAACAGCTAAAGCAGGCCGCTCCCTCGCTTTGTGAACGGCTTCTTGCGGCCCGGCAGAACCCTCCGCCCGTGCATACGAAAGATGGCTCGGAGCTGATCATCGCGCTTGCTCCCTACCTGGAGGATTTCGTAGGCGAACTGTTCGGAATTCAGGCAGAATTGCAGCGGCTGCAGGCGCGCCATTCCGAACTCGCTCCACTCTATTCCGTCAAGCGCCGATTTGTGCAACGGAAAGCACTGACCGGCTTCACTCCGGAACGCGCGGCCGAGATCGACGGTTTTGCCGTCGGTGCCGAGCTCGAGACGTTGATGCAGGAACCGCTCAGCGAGCTCAGCTTCGCGAACCACGTCGCGCGCTGGCTTGAATCGGAGGCGGAACACACACAGCATTTGCAGCTTGCCGCGCAATACGCTGCCTGGGCCACGCTGTCTCCACAAGGGAAGGCGAAGTGCGGCCGCGGGGTGCTATTCAAGGTTCCGCATAAGCTGGACTATCAACACCTGATACCGCTACATGCCGGGAACGGCGACGGATTGGTTCGTTTAGAGCTGAGCAGCGATCACTGGCGGCAGCGCGAAGGATTTCAGCTCACCGATGCTGGGATGGACTTGACCGGGGTGCTCGATCAGGCTCATTACTGCATCAAATGCCACCACCAGGGGAAAGACAGTTGTTCGACCGGCCTGAAAGAGAAAAGCGGAGCGTTCAAATCGAGCGTGTTCGGAGTGACGCTTGCGGGCTGCCCGTTGGACGAGAAGATCTCGGAAATGAATGCCGCCAAGGGAAACGGCAATCCGATCGGAGCGCTGGCGATTGTGGTGATCGACAATCCGATGACTGCGGGGACCGGGCATCGAATCTGCAACGACTGCATGAAGGGTTGCATTTTCCAGAAGCAGGATCCGGTGGATATCCCGCAGGTGGAGACACGCACGCTGAAAGACGTGCTGGAGCTTCCGTGGGGCTTTGAGATCTACAGCCTGTTGACACGCTGGAATCCGCTCAATTTCGCGAGGCCCTATCCAAAGGCGTCAACCGGATACAAAGTACTGGTGGTCGGGTTGGGGCCGGCCGGCTTCACGCTTTCGCATCACCTGATGAATGATGGCCACAACGTCGTCGCGGTAGACGGCCTGAAGATCGAGCCGCTGCCCGGCGAGATATCAGGTGTCGATCCGTTCGGACAACGCGCGCCCATGCGGCCGATTCGGGACATTAGCGCCATTTACGAACGCCTGGACGAGCGGGTCATGGCGGGTTTCGGCGGGGTAGCCGAATACGGCATCACGGTTCGTTGGAACAAGAATTTCTTGAAGGTGATCCGATTGCTGCTGGAGCGGCGCAACGAATTCAGCATGTTCGGCGGTGTGCGTTTCGGCGGCACACTCACGGTGGATAGCGCGTTCGAGATGGGTTTCGACCATATCGCGATTTGCGCCGGCGCAGGCCGGCCGACAGTGATCCCGATGAAGAACGGGCTGGTTCGTGGCGTGCGGCAGGCTTCGGACTTTTTGATGGCGCTGCAGCTCACAGGGGCGGCAAAGTTCGAATCCATCGCGAATCTGCAGATCCGGATGCCGATTGCGGTCATCGGCGGCGGCCTAACGGCTATCGATACCGCGACGGAATCGCTTGCGTATTACGTCGTCCAGGTCGAAAAGTTTCTAAGACGCTTTGAACTGCTTAGAGATGAGCTCGGAGAGCATGAAGTCCGCTCTTCCTGGAGCAAAGACGAGGCCGAAATTGCCCAGGAGTTTCTCACGCACGGGCGCGCGATCCGGGCCGAGAGAGCAGCGGCGGCAAGGCAGGGGCGGGCGCCGAACCTGATCGGCCTTCTCAATTCCTGGGGCGGCGTCACTATTGCATATCGCCGCAGGCTGATCGATTCTCCAAGCTACACACTGAATCACGAGGAGGTGGCGAAGGCGCTCGAAGAGGGTGTGCGATTTGCCGAATGCCTTACGCCGGAAGAAGTGGAAGTAGATGCTTTTGGAAGCGCGAAGGCCCTCCGCCTGGAAAAGCAGCGGTTCGACGAGGCGACCGGAAAACTTGTGCCCAGCGGCGAAAGGGTTACATTGCCGGCACGCACGATTCTGGTTGCGGCCGGAACGCAACCGAACACGGTACTTGCTCGCGAAGACGAGCACAATTTTACGCTCGACGGGCGTTACTTCCAGGCTGTCGATGAAGACTTCCGTCCGGTGAAACCGGAGCGGCTCGCAAAGCCGGTTACACCGTATGTTTTAACATCGGTCCGGCCCGATGAGCGTGCCATCAGCTTCTTCGGCGATCTGCATCCCTCGTTTTCGGGTAACGTTGTAAAGGCCATGGCCAGCGCCAAGCAGGGCTATCCGGTGCTGTCGCGAATGCTGGCGAGGCGCGCACCGTCTGAACCCGCGCCCAAGGCTCTGGTATCGCGGCTCAACAACGAGCTGCGGGCTGTCGTTCAAGACGTGATCCGGCTAACTCCGAACATTGTTGAAATTGTCATTCGGGCGCCCATCGCAGCCCGTGCGTTTAAGCCGGGCCAATTCTACCGCCTGCAGAACTATGAATCGCTCGCAATGCACACCGAAGACACGGCGCTTGCCATGGAGGGCCTCGCTCTTACGGGCGCGTCGGTCAATCGCGAGAAGGGCCTGCTCTCGACGATTGTTCTCGAAATGGGCGGGTCGTCGGATTTGTGCGCTCTCTTAAAACCCGGGGAGCCTGTCATTCTGATGGGTCCGACAGGAACGCCGACGGAAACACCTGCACAGAAAACGGTTCTGCTGGCGGGCGGCGGCCTGGGTAACGCAGTGCTCTTTTCCATCGGGCAGCAACTACGCGCTTCCGGATCGCGTGTGATCTATTTCGCCGGATACAAGAAGATCATCGATCGCTACAAGGTGGACGAGATAGAAAAGGCGGCGGACACAGTTGTCTGGGTGTGTGACGAGCCACCCGGCTTTACCCCGAGCCGCATGCACGACAGCGCCTTTGTCGGCAACATCGTTGAGGCGATGACCGCCTACGGAAGTGGCGATCTGGGCGATGTGGAGATTCCACTCAGCTCGGTCGATCGCCTGATCGCCATCGGCTCAGACGGGATGATGCGCGCGGTCCAACAGGCGCGCCACGGTGTTCTACGGCCTTATCTCAAGCCCGACCATCACGCGATTGGCAGCATCAACTCGCCCATGCAGTGCATGATGAAAGAGATCTGCGCGCAATGCCTGCAGATGCATAAAGATCCCGTGACTGGCAAAGAAACGGTGGTCTTCTCCTGCTTCAATCAGGATCAGCCCCTTGACCAGGTGGAGTTTGGCAGTTTGCGCTCGCGTTTATCGCAAAACGGCGCGCAGGAAAAGCTAACCAAGCTGTGGGTCGATCATTGTCTGCGCAAGATTGGCGTTCGGCCGGAGTTGGTCGGAGCCGGCGTCCTGTCGCGATAAAGACGCCGGACGCAAGCATCGTTTATTTCTTGCCAGCCCCGGCAGCCGCCGCCGTGCTGGAACCGGATGTTGCTTCGCTGCTGTGAATCGGGATCTCTTTCCGCTTGCTCGTCTGCTGTGGCACCGGGACGGTAATCTGCAGGACACCATCGCGGAACTCTGCTTTTGCCTGCTCCGGATCGACTCCTTCGGGAAGCGGAATGGCCCGATAGAACTCGCCGTAGCGCCTTTCGGAACGATAGGACTGCCCGGCGCGATGTTCATGCTCGGATTTGCGTTCGCCATGGATAACCAAAGCGTCGTCCGTAATTTCCACTTTCACATCTTCCGGTTTGAGTCCCGGTAATTCAGCATGAACGTGCAACTTGCCGTTGTCTTCAGACACTTCAACCGCAGGAGACCAGATTCCTCCTCGCCACCCGGACGATTGCCCGCTGAGGGATTGCCCAAACATACGGTCCATCTCTTCGCTCATTCTCCGCATGAGGGTAAACGGGTTGCTGGAGAAGAATTCTGCCGGACTTAGCCCGAATCCGAATGGATCCCGGCTGCCCGAGCGTGACATGCCACCGCCTTGTTGCCTTTCCAGCTCTTGCGAGCGGGATGGATCTGAACTCTGTGAGGACGGTTTTTTAACGTTAACGTCCGCCATACATTTGCCTCCATGCCGTTAGACGCGAACCCCGGTTCCTTTGGCTTCGTGATGATCGGGAACTTTTGACGATGCGCCGTCCGTTCTACTGTCTTCTGGTAAACTCCGAAAACCATGCCTCTGACGGGTCCGGTGGTGCAAGCTGCCAATGCGTTGCACTTCCACAGCGGAAGCGAGATCGTCAGTTTCTTCCAGGCTGCAACGGGGGCACACTTCATTGACTGGTTCAACGCGAACTGCGCAAGAAAGCAGGCTTGGGCAGGTAAAGCGATCGGGTCTGGCCAGGACGTAAAGTCCAGATTCCAGCAGATTTGGGATAACATCCCTGCGATCTTCGATTCCGGTGCCATCAACCTTCTGCAATTCGTTGGTCTCATGAGCATCCTGGTAAATGAAGTAGGCGCCCAACTAATGCCCGTGACGGAACTGTGCGGCAGCGCCGGCTGCCCCGGCCTAGCCTATCCGTTCAACGATATTCCCGGCGTCAAGAGATCCTACAATCTCGGTCAAGGAAACAAACCGGCGGGCGAATTGTTCTTCGATGACCAGCACTTCTGGGAAGCGCACAACCATCTGGCGGGCTCAGACCTGGTCCGGGCAGCCCCGAATGCCAAAGAATTATGGAACGGGGCGGTCTATCCGCAAAACTTGTTTCCCACCAGCCTGGATCCGGTTCAGACCGGCTTCATTCAACAGGCCGATTTTTTCAAATTTCGAGGCCGCGGTTTCATCCAGGTTACCTGGCGGGCAAATTACAGCCGGATCGTCGCATTCGTCCAGAATTACACCGGCACTAATACCTTGATCTTGCAGTACAGGACTGCGTGGGAGACATTGGATCCCGATCTCGTCTGTACGATCACTTCGAACCACGATTGGGATGCGCTGTTTCAGCAGACCGATTTCGTCATTGCCTCACGGGCAATAGGGCTGCACAATCGCGCCAGCGGTAATTACCTTCAGCTATCATCAGATCCCGAGCTGTTAACCGCACCATCACCAGCGCCCGGATCCTTCTACAATATGGGGCGCCGCATCAACGGCGGGAATGCCTACGCTACGCTGTTCAGCCAAAGGGCGGAGCAGGTTCTGAACGTACTGAATTACAAGTAGTTGGAAGCGAGGACTGCCTCGCCACTAGGCATTAACTAAGGGCGAGCCACCTTGGCCCGTTGCAGGGAGATTGGAATCGCGTAGGTATCGAGAAAAGCGTCTGCGGCCTCATTGGCCGCCCAGAGGTCCAGGTCGGCATCGGCCGCGGTCTCGATCATTACACTGACGTTCCCATCTTTGATGGCACTGGTGAGATTGCGGACTCGCTGTTCGTGGCCGCGATCAAGCGCGTCGGCGATCCGCAGAAGCGGCGCGAGGCGTAAAACGGCGCGCTTCGATTCCGGATCGAGCGCTTGAAACTGGGTATGCCTGGGCTGCGGCATGGATTTTCTGTGAAAGCGGCAAAGCCCCGCGATGACAAACCGCTCCGTGTCGGTAAATCCGGGCATGTCCGAATTCGCGACCAGATAAGCGGAATGCTTGTGATGCCCCGTGCCGCTAACGAAATGGCCGATGTCATGCAGGTAGGCCGAGGCTTCCAGCAGCTTTCCAGCAGCGGGCGCAAGCTGATGGACCGGTTGGAGAATCTCAAACAGGCGATGGGCCAGGCAGGCCACATGGCGGGCGTGTTTGAGAGGCACTCCATAGCGTTTAGCCATTCCTTCCACCAACGAACGCTGCTCGCGGGAGAGTTGCGACAACTCGCGACCTACGCCCCGTGCCGCGAGATCGGCAATAATACCGTCGCGAACTCCGGCGGCGCAGTAATACAGCGAGCGGTGGCTGAAGAGTTCGAGAATCCGCAAAAATACGGCTGCCCCAGCGACAACAATTTCGGCTCGTTTGGGCCCGATGCCTGTCATTTTCCGCCGGGCGGCGAGGCCGCTGCGGGTCAGGGTCCCGTAGAGTTCGCGCACCTGGCTGAGCGAGGCCCGCATCCGGTCGGCTTCATCGCGCCTCGACCGAGGCACCTGATTGACCGCACTGACAACTGCTGCCGCGGTCGCCGAGGTCGCTACCGCGCGGTCGAACCTCTCCGCGCCATGCTGCTTATGGAAGGAAATCAGCTTCTCATCGATGTAGCTCTCCAGGCGATGGAGTTCCTCGGCTCGAGGCGGATCCGATTGAAGGAAAACCTCAGTCAATCGCACGGCTCCCAATGGCCTGGAAACAGCATCGACCAGTTGACCGCCCTGACTGACGATCGATTCGGCGCTGCCGCCGCCTACGTCGATGATGAGCGTCCGCTCTTTGGGCCGCGGCCAGCGGGATTCGACACCGAGATGAATCAGGCGCGCCTCTTCGGGACCGGAGATGACCTCCACGTTCGCGCCCAGGGCCATCCCGGCGCGCTGCAGAAACTCCCGCTGATTACTGGCATCCCGCACCGCGCTGGTAGCCACGGCCCGCAACCCGACGATATCCAGCCGGCTGTACGTTGCCGCCATGCGCGCGAGATTGGCGCAGAGAAAATCGAGCGCGTCCTTCGCGATGCGCCCCGAACGAAAGACGCTCGCGCCCAGACGCGTGACCTGCCGGTCCTGGGCGAGAATGCGCGTTTCGCCCTGATTCACCTCCGCCGCCATCATTCGGACTGAATTGCTGCCGATATCGACGGCTGCATACCGGGGCATATCCGTTTTATAGCAGCTATGCCATCACAAACCCGGTGCGGGCTTCACCACAATCGCATCGCCTGAGAAAAGCGTCGGCGCTCCTGCGGCGTACGCTGCCTTGTTGTAGTTGGCCACATCCTGCTTCAGCAGGTTATTAAAAGCAGCCAACCGTTCGGTGGTTTCCTTGGACACTTCGGCCATCTTCTCGCGAAGCAGGGCATTTGGCGGCTGGTCAAAGGCCGACGCCAATTCTCCGGTGATGCCTTCAAGTCGTCCATGCAGATCCGCCAGGGCATGGATGTCGTCTTCCTCGACCTTGTGCTGAATGCCGGGATTGTAAACAGATGCCTTTGCGGCTTTCAGCTTCTTATCGAGATCTCCTGCTTGCCCGAGCAGCGCTTCGTATTTGCCGTTCGGCTCGCTATCGACTCCGACGCTGTTCTCGAAATCAGAGATTTGCTTCTCCATGCGCTCGATACGTCCGATCATTTCGTTCAATGCGGCCATCTCGCTCCGCATCGCAAGAGCCGCCTCGGTTTGGGTCCGGACATCGGCGGCGTTCAGATGAAGATTGGGATCGGGCACGACACGCGTCGTGGTCTTTTGAGTCTGCCCGTCAACCGTCACTGCAATCGTGTACTCTCCCGGGAGCACGTGCGGTCCCCGCATGTAGAACCGCGCCCGCTCCGGTTCTCCCGGTTCAGGAGGCTCGGGCGGAATGGCCGATTCGAGCCGCCGCGTGCCGTCGTAGCGCAGATCCCAAAGAAAGCGGTTGATGCCTTCGTTCGACGGGCCGTAACGGGTTGCAATAACGTTGTTCTTTTGATCGGTTACGACGATTTTTACCGGTGTTTCGTGGCGCGCCTTCTGAGTATCGCTCGGCTCCAACTTATTCTTCAGCAGGTAATCAATGGTTGTCCCGTTCGGCGCATTGGGAGTTGAAAAAGACGCGGGTTGATCCTCATCCGTCTCCCAGCGATGGAAGAGGATGCCATCGCTCGCATCCAGCAGATGAAAGTCCTTGCCGGCGGCTTCCGTCGTGAGCTGTTCAAACGGGCGGATATTGTCGAAGACGAACACGCCGCGGCCGTGCGTCGCGACCACCAGGTCTCGTGAATTCTTCACAAATTTCAGATCCCAAACAGGCACGGTGGGAAAATTCGCTTTGATCTGCTCCCAATGCGCACCGGCATCGCGTGAATAAAACAGCCCCAGGTCATTGCCGAGAGCCAGAAATCCGCGCATGTTCGGATCTTCACGGATGACGTATACGGGCGCGTCCGGTAAGCCTGCGCTGATACTCTGCCATGATTTGCCATAGTCGCTTGTCTTGTAGACATACGCATGCCGGTTATCAAGCTGGTGGGCATCGAACGCCACGTAAGCGGTCCCTGGGTCGAATGGCGAGACTCCAACCTGGTACACCCGCGCCCACTCAGGGGCGCCCTGGATTTGGGTATCCACTCGCGTCCAGTGCGCGCCGCCATCGCGGGTCACCTGCACGCATCCATCGTCGGTACCCACCCAGATCACTTTGGGGTCCGTGGGCGCAATCGAAATCGAAAGGATGGTGTCGTAGTTCTCGGCTCCGCTGATGTCGTGATGGACCGGGCCGCCGGAGATTACCTGCTTGCTCTTATCATTTCGAGTCAAATCGCCGCTGATGGGCAACCAGTTCTTTCCGCCATCGGTAGATTTAAAGACGACGTTCCCACCGAGATAAACTTCGTTGGCGTCTGACCGGGAGACCGCGATGGGGCTGGTCCAATTGAAGCGGTACTTCAGATTGGAAGGCGCCGTCTCTTCGACGCTGCCCAGATACGGCCGCACGAAATGAGAGACATGCGTCCTCTTGTCGAGGCGGACCGTGTATCCGCCCTGCGCATCGGCATAGATGATGTTGGAATCGCTGGGAGCAGGAACGGCGTACTCTCCATCGCCGCCTACTACGGTGTACCAATCGGCGTTTGTCACCCCCTTGCGGCCCAAATTCGTAGACGGACCGCACCAGGCGCTGTTGTCCTGTAAACCGCCGCAGACTGTGAACGGCGATTCCGAATCCACTGCTGTCTGATAGAACTGCTCAATCGGCAAGCCATCCAGAAAGCGCCACGATTTTGCGCCATCCAGGCTAAGAAAGGCGCCGCCGTCATTGCCTTGAATAATGCGATCCGGATCGCGCGGGTCAATCCAGATCGCGTGATGGTCCGGGTGCACGCCGCGGTCCGCCAGGTGCGCCGTTTTGCCGCCATCGTCCGATTCCATGAGGTTGAACGAGAGGAAGTATACGTTGTTCTCGTCGACCGGCGAAACAATCAGCTTCGAAAAGTAGAACGGGCGCACATCCAAAGCGTGATTATCAGTCACCTCCGTCCAATGGTTGCCCATGTCATTCGATTCCCAGAGAAGGCCCTTGCCCGCTGCAATCAATGCGTACAAGCGTTTGGGATTGCTGGGGGCCACCGCGATGGCGATTCGGCCGAGAGGACCCTTCGGCAGACCTTCGGTGAGCTTTTTCCAGGTTTCTCCACCATCTGTGGTCCGGTAAATACCGCTTGAATCGCCGCCGTCGAGCAGTGTCCACGGATAGCGGCGGGCATGCCACATGGCGGCATACAGAACCATCGGGTTTCCCGGTTCCATCGCCAGATCGGCAACACCCGTGAGGTCGTCAACGTACAACACCTTCTTCCAGGTTTTTCCGCCGTCGGTGGTGCGGAACACGCCACGATCGGCGTTTGGGCCCCAAGCGTGCCCCAGCGCCCCCACAAAAACGGTATCGGGGTTCTTGGGATCGACCAGCACGCTCGAGATCTGGCCGGCATCGGCGAGGCCCATGAGTTTCCACGATTCGCCGGCATCGGGCGAAAAGTAAACACCCGCACCGTCGATGATGTCATTGCGGATGTTCGCTTCACCGGTACCGACCCAAACGAAATTCGGGTTCGAAGGCGCGAGCGCGATCGCACCGATGGAAGCGGTTTTCTCGTGTTCGAAGATCGCCTTCCACGTGGCTCCGCCATTCACCGTTTTCCATACGCCGCCGGCTGCTGCTCCTACGTAGTAGATGTTTGGATCTCCGGGCACACCCACAACCGACGTTACGCGTCCGCCGGCGGCGGCCGGCCCAAGATTGCGAAATTTCAGGTTCTTGAAGATGTCCTTGTTCTCTGCCTGCTGCTGATCAGACGGTTGTTGGGCGCGCGCCTGGGCTAGAACAAAAAAAGCGGCCACACAGACCGGTAGTAGAAAGACACGAGAGGAAGAAAAACGCTGAGGCATGATTCGCACGACGATCCCGCCGCCAAAGAGAGAATACCAAGGCGGAGTTTCGCAGCGGCGTGTATCGACCTCGAAAGGCAACTATCCGGGCCAGCCGGACCGGCAAAGCGCCGCCTGGAAAAGCGGCGGCAGCCACGATTGGCTGACCCCACAAATCTGCCGATCCACAGAATGTAGAAACTCCGGGAGAATGTAGAAACTCCGGGCCGGGCATGTCCGGCCACTACGCGGCGTTTTCGGCTGCGATGATCCGCTGGATACGGCCGGGGATCTGATGCTCCCCTGTTTCGAGCTTCATATTGTGCAGTTCCTGCTTGCGTTTTTCGACTGCCTGGCGGCGCGCAAGCTCCTCCGCTTGCTCACGCGCGCGGCTCTGTTTCAGTTGTCGCGATTCGAAGCCAATTTCTATTTTTCGCTTTTCGGCTCTAAGCTTTAGCAGCTGATTCAGAGACTTATGGAAGGCGCGTTCATGGGTGGTCTGGTAGCGGAGATAGAGCGCGAGCTGTTTCTGATCAACAGAACCCTCTGTAAAGCAGGTGTTCTGAAGCACGAGGGCACGCGTACGCAGCCACCAAGCCTGAGCCATCTGGGTGACAAGCAGGGTTTCGGTAGGGGTGGCGGGCTTGTGCTCTTCAGCGAGGTCACGTGAAAGCTGGCTGAACTCTTCAGCGTCTTCCCAACGCAGAACCCGGAATCCGCCCGTGAATCCATGGCGGAGATTGTTCTGGCAGGAAATGGCTTTACCGACTTCCGATTTGGGACCGGTAGACTGCTGCGCGTTGACGCGGTTAGCGGCGATTTGAGCTTGGGTAGACATGCCCGGAGAATACAAGCCGGGAGTTCGGGTTGGGGGTGAATTCGCAGCTAATGCGCTGAGCCGGCGCGAAATATATTTTTCAGGGGATCGGTGAAATCGCGGACAGGCGGAGCTGCGAAGCTCCACCTGTCGAGTGCGAAAGCGCGATTTAGCGTGCCGCGGCTTTCGCCTTGGGCGCAACCGCCGGCCGCGTTACTTTCGCGGGCCGCGTGGCCTTCGGCTTGTGTACCGCTGTTCCCGAGCCGTTACGCGAGGCGGTTCCATTTGAGTTGGACTGGCCGTTCTGCGTGACCTTACCGAGAACCACAGGCCGCTTCGCGCCGGTAGCCATAGGCACATTCGACGGCCTGCAATGAGCGGTCTCATAGGCCATTACGGCAAATGCGATCGCTTCTTTGGAATCGACATCCAGTCCGACCTCGGTGGTCTCCTTCACCGGAATGGGATCCATCGCCTTGCTCAGCATACGCATGAGCGTTGGGTTATGGGTTCCACCGCCGGAAACGAAGATCTCATCGACCCGCATATCGGGCAGGACGAAGTTGCGAACCGCCAGCGCAATGCTTTCGGCAGTGAGGGCCGTGGCCGTAGCAATCAGGTCTTCGCTGCTGAGCTCGGTATCGAGCAGCCTGGAGACAAACTCCGATCCGTACTGCTCGCGTCCGGCAGTTTTGGGAGGCTTGGCGCGGAAATACTTATCGCGAAGCAGCTTTGCGAGGAGCTTCGGATCCACTTCACCCGAGGCGGCGATAGCGCCATCGCGATCATAGGTCTGCTGGCCCGCGGTAATTCGAGCGACAAGCTGGTCAATGACCATGTTGCCCGGACCCGTATCGAAGGCAACCACGCGATCCGTATTGGTGTTTGGCGGAATCGCGGTCAAGTTCGCGATGCCACCAATGTTGATGGCGACGCGACCGCGGCCCCGGTGGCGGATCAGCATGTAGTCCAGATAAGGCACAAGCGGGGCGCCATATCCACCGGCAGCAATATCGCGCTCCCGAAAATTCGAGATGACGTTGATGCCGGTACGCTCGCTGATGACGCTTGATTCGCCAATCTGGAGGGTGCTCGACACCTTCTTTCCCAGAAACTGCGCACCCTGACCTTCGTGGAAGATGGTCTGACCGTGGCACCCGATGAGTTTGATGGACTCAAGGGGGACTTGCGCACGCTCGGCAGTCTCCTCCAGGGCTTCGGTGTACAGTTCTCCGAGGAGAAAGTTCAGCCGTGAAATATCTCCTGTGATCGCGCTCACGTTAGAGATGGCGAGGAGCGCTTCACGAATTTTTCTTGGATAAGGGACGGAGTGGCTTGCGACGACGTTGATTTTCGCCTTAAAGCCCGACCCGGTGATATCGACGATCGCCACGTCGATACCATCGAGCGAAGTCCCGCTCATGATACCTGCTATTCTCATCTTTTTCGCAACTCTTGCTGCAAATCTTGCAAAATCTGCAAAGCTTCAACCGGCCGGAGATTGTTGATATCCAACGCCCGTATCCGATCGGCGAGCCCCTGATTCACGGGCTCGAAAAGTCTTATCTGAAAGGGCGCGTTAGCATCACCCGGGCTTAGCTCTTCACTAACCGAGTGTTCCCTCACTTCATGATGCAATAAAACTGACCTCGCGCGCTCGATTACTTGCAGGGGTAAACCCGCAAGCCGGGCCACTTCGATGCCGTAACTACGGTCGGCCGCACCCGGTTCTACCTTTCTTATGAACAAGATCTGGTCATTTGACTCCTTTACGGAGACGTGTAAATTTCTTACGCCAGAAAGTTGATCAGCAAGGTCGGTTAGCTCATGGTAATGGGTCGCAAACAGTGTCTTGGCCCGAATATGTTCGTGAATGTACTCCACGACCGCCCAAGCAAGTGCCAAACCGTCGTAGGTAGAAGTGCCGCGCCCGATCTCGTCTAATACTACGAAGCTATTAGCGGAAGCGGTGTTGAGGATTACGGCGGCCTCTGTCATTTCAACCATGAACGTGGAACGGCCCCTGGCCAGATTGTCCGCAGCTCCGATGCGCGTAAAGACGCGATCCACGACGGGAAGCAACGCGGCGTCGGCGGGAACAAAGGATCCCATCTGGGCGAGGATGAGGATGAGCGCCGCCTGCCTCAAATAGGTAGATTTCCCACCCATGTTGGGACCGGTAATAACGCCGATATATTCCCCGGATGAGTTCAGGTAAAGGTCGTTGGGAATGAAGCGCACAGCGTCGCGTTCGGCGAGCTTCTCGATTACCGGATGCCGACCGGCATCGATGCGCATCTCGCCGGAATCGGAGAAGCGCGGCCGGCGATAGCGATTCTCGACGGCGACGTGCGCAAGCGCGGCAGCGATATCCAACTCGGCGACCGTGGCCGCCGCGGATTTGATTCTTTGGGCGTGCTGCGCCGCGAAAGAACGGATCTCCTGGAAGATCTCCCGCTCGAGCGCGAGAATCTTCTCTTCGGCGGCGAGTACCTTGGATTCCAGTTCTTTAAGTTCGGGAGTGGTAAAACGCTCGGCATTGGCGAGCGTCTGCTTGCGCTCGTAGGTTGCGGGCGCGAGCGAAAGGTTGGCCTTCGAGATCTCGATGTAGTAGCCGAAAACGTTATTGAAGCGGACTTTTAGCGACTGAATACCGGTCTGGCTGCGTTCGCGCGCTTCGATAGCGGCAATATATTGTTTGCTATTCCGGCTGATATCGCGCAATTCATCCAGTTCGGCATTGTAGCCATCGCGAATCGCGCCTCCGTCGGCGAGATTCACGGGAGGCTCGTCCGCAATCGCGGCTACTATCCGGTCGCGGAGCTCAGCGACGAGCTCGATCTCCAGGCGCAAGCGGGGTGCTTCAAACTGAGAAGCCGTTTTGGCGATGGCAGGCAATTGCGCGAGCGACCGGCCCAACCCCAAAACGTCGCGCGGGGTAGCCGTCCCGAGCATCACTTTGGCAAGCAGTCGCTCCAGATCCTGGAGCGAACCTAACTCTTTCCGCAGTTCGCCGTGAAGGATCACTTTGGCCGCCAGCTCTGAGACCGCATCCAATCGTGTCTCAATTTCGGCCCGATCGCAGGAAGGAGCTAATAAACGACGCCGCAGAAGCCTTCCGCCCATGCCGGTTGAGGTTTTGTCTAGAACGTGGATCAGCGTCGCTTCGCGGTTTTCGCCCGCAAACAAGGGTTCCACCAGTTCCAGATTGCGCACGGTTGCGGCATCCAGAACCAGATGGTCGGTTCTCTCGTAAAAGGCGGGCCGGCTGAGGTGATCGAGCGACGATTTCTGGGTCTCGCGAAGATAATGGAGAACCGCGCCTGCGGCTGCGGTAGCCAGAGGCCGGTCGGCGAGCCCGCAACCGTCGAGCGAGAGCAGCCGGAAGTTTTCGAGAATCTGCCTTCCGGCGTAGTCGCCCCCGAATACCCAGGAATCGAGCGGGGTTTCCAGGCATGGCGCTCCCACGGTGTAGCCTTCGGGGCGCAAGACTTCGCGCACATTGAGAGCTTCGAGCGAAGGGAGCAGATCGACGCCGGCCACTTCGGTAGCGCGGAATTCGCCGGTTGAGAGGTCGGCGTACGCCAAGCCGCTGCGGCCATTTTTTGAGAAGGCCGCGGCCAGATAGTTGTTCTCGTGCGAGCGAAGAAGGCTGGGCTCGGTCGCGGTGCCGGGCGTGACCACACGCGTAACTTCGCGCCTGACCAGCTTTTTACCGGGCCCGGCTTCTTCCATCTGCTCGCAAATCGCGACCCGATATCCACGCTGGATCAGCCGGGCGATGTAGCCGTCGGCGGCATGATACGGCACACCGCACATGGGTACCGGCTCGCCGCGTTCTTTGTTGCGAGAGGTGAGGGTGATCTCGAGCTCGCGGGCGGCCGTGATGGCGTCTTCGTAAAAGAGCTCGTAAAAATCGCCGAGGCGAAACAGGAGTAGCGTTCCCGGAACCTGCTGTTTTGCGGCTTGGTATTGCCGCATGAGCGGGGTGGTGGGTTCGGTCGCTTGCATCTTTCATTTTGGCGGAAAGAGGCCGGTAATGCCAGTGCTTGTTGGCCACGAATGCACGCAAATGAACGGAAATGAAGGCCGGGGCTAATGCAGCTTCGCGTTCCGCAGGGAGATCTGCGAATCCGGCATTTAGCCGGACTTGATTATTGCCGCAACCGCGGTTCACCACGTGTCTCCCGGTGAAAGACAAGCAAACGGACAACTCCGCTTTCAGAGTCCTTCAGCTTTCCGCGTCCCCTACTTTTTCGGAAGTGATCGAGTAAACTGGAGCGCGGCCTTGATGAGCCGCAGACGGAGCGCATCGCTGCTATATGCCTCCGGAGCGGCTCGTACCCAACCGTGCATCCGGCGCTCTCGCATCATCATCGGAATGATGCCCGGGATTTCGAGAGCCCAGGTTTCGTTCTCCTTGCCAAGGCGGACCAACATGCTGCCGGTGCGAGCACCACACAGCAGGTTGCCGTTCACAAGCCAAGCCCAGCCGCCAAACATAGCCTTTTGCGTCAACCCAGGCACTGACTCCAGACTGTCGTTCAGCAATTCCTCCAAACCCTTATCACGGGCCATTCCAGAACCTCGGCTCCCTTTGGTACCGCTTATTATCGCGTCCCCAAAGGTAAGAGCGTTTCTCCAATTCCTGAAGGACCACTGCACAACTTAGCCCAGCCAACAAGCGCAGCACATCGCCCGATCTTCAAACCTAAATCTTTGGAAGAACTGCCTTAGCAACAGCTATGGTCTTCGAATCCGCATCCGGGAACGGTCCGGAAATAATTCGGATGAGGATTTCACCTTGCAATACATTGAGCCCCAGGTTAGGGATTCGAACCGCACTATCGCCCAGACCGGGTATATCGGCGCCGAAACCAGGGGCTTTTGCATCCGCGCCTTTGCCGATGCCGCTGAAAATAGCTTTGGTAGCACGAGCGGCCGCCATTTGAGTCCGGCCGTCCGCATCAATGCCAAGCATCAGCAGCGGAAGCTCGCCGTTGCTTCCGGTCTGTCCAGTTTGCGCGGCCAAGCTGTTGACCAGTTGATCCATCGAGTTAGTAACCTCTGTGGCGTTGACCTGGGTGCCCGGAGCCCCCGTGCGATGGAATGTCTCAGAAGCTTGTGTCTGAGCAAGTTTGGCGGCGAGGCCCGGCGGGCCGTAGTAAAGGCACGTCTCATCCCGAAACTCGGCGCGCTCCACCGGTTCGCCGATCAGTCGTGAAACCTCTTCTTTAGCCAGGAGCTCACACGGTTTCGGGAGCGGATGTCTTGACCCGCTCACACGTCTGGACGAACCGCTGAGAGAGCTTAAGTCAACTCCGTTCTTTGCCGCTTCCTCAACAACGGCTTTCTTCACGCGGTGCGCTACATAAAACAGGCCTCCGACCACGGCCACCCCGCCCAGTACAAGGCAAACGAGGAGGGCCACAACAATCTTTAGAGCGGCGCTACTCTTCCGGGCCGGCGCGACAGGAGCCGCAGTGGGCTGAAACGAAGGAGCCGCTACGGGGTTCGGATTCGGACGCTGCCCAACCGGAGAACCGCACTGCACGCAGAAAGTACTATCGGGTCGAAGGGGAGAACCGCAATTTCCGCAAAAGCTCGCCATTCTTGCTCACAATCCGAGCGCGAAAACGGCGGCGCTCATTTCCTTACAGAGATGCGTTAAAAGATATCAGACTTCACGCGCCTCAGGCAATGATTAGCAGGACTAGCCTATGTCGGTGGTACCGGCAGGACGGCCTGAAGTTCTGAACGGCAGACCACAAACCCCGATGGTCTGCCCCACCCAAATCTACCCACAAGATCACGCGGCTTCACGGTCCGCGCGAAGGCCGCGAGCATGTAGATCGCCGAGGTTGCCTGATCGCGCACAACGGGCCCGACTCGCCCTGTGCGTGCAGTTTAGCGGGCCGCTCCTCTTGAACGTGCTTCAATTCGGCCAGGTCTTTTTCGTGCTGGCGGAGGAGATTAGACTCCTGGATGCTGAGCCTGGTAAGGTCCTCACTTGAGTCTTCGGCTCGCTAAGGAGCACGGCCTCATCCAAGCGTCTCGATGGACTGCACGAGTCCAAAACGGAGGCGTCATGCGATTAGGCGAGGTCTATTTCGATGCCTCCAATTTTGGATGCGATTAAGTTATAGAGCCACGTGCCAATCAGCGTAGTCAGGAAGCCAAACACACCGTAAAAAATTGGACAAATGATGATTGCGCCAACTCCCAAGACGGCACTGGCGATCGGTGAGATGGCTGTTTCGGGCGTTCTCTGAGTGCTCGAAACCGCTGCACCAAGCAAAGCGACGATTGACATGCAAGCTCCCACGAAAAGCCCGAGAACAGCATAAACAGCGCTCGCGATTTTGGCGCAAGACAAGGGTCCAAACCTCTTGATGATCATATAGTTTGCACAATCCTACTACCGCGATTTGGCGGCAATCCGGACATTACTCGGGACGTGGCCAGGATACCGGCAAAGATTCGGCTGGATAAACGACAAGTCCGCCTTGATCCCGCTAATTCTCATCCACGTTTTCGACAAAGCGGCTATCCTGCTGGATCAGAGGGCTTCGCCTTTTGCAACTTGGCCTCGGAGCAGGAACGTCTTGGGGAACGATCCGCTACCGCAAAGCTTGAAAGAGCCGAAATCCTTGTACCAGTCACCCTCCGGGACCTGGGGCTGTGTCTCAATCCAGACGCGGAGTTGATTAAGGTCAGAGACACTAATAATCCGATCACGCATCCGCTCGATTAGATGTTGCCGCACCGCTTTGGGCAGGTTGTCCCAGCGCTCGATTCGCGGCATTAGCCGCTAAAGACCATTCGGCCCAGTTCGTCGCCCAAGCGGCGCGCCGCTTCCGGATCCTGTTCGTTACGGAAACGCTCTGCCAAGGCGAAGAATTCGGCTTGCCTTCGCTTGTCCGCATCGATCCCGTTCTCGATCAGCTCGACCAACATGCGATTCTTGCTCAGTTTTCGACTCTTGGCCATACTGCCGACCTGCTTGGCCAACCCGGCCGGCAGACTCACACTCTGGCGTACTACTGCTTTCTCGGCGACCTTCATGACACCATTGTGCACCCAAATGGTGTAAACCGCGAAGGAGATCCGCGGGGATCGTTTTGACATTCACCTGACTGAGGAAGCCCGACCCTTGCTAACCCTTTTTGGAAGCCATCCACACACGGATTTGCGGGTCCGGGCGGACCCGCGCGGACCGGGCGGTCCGCCCTACAAAATCGGCCTCGCGCTCTCTACTCAATTCCGCGGCATGCCTTTTTTGCAAACTGCTCAGGATATTGGCAGCGGATACGGCGGCTTTGCCGCCCGGTATCATATTGCAGTCGGATACCTTCTATGCCGCGCGGCAACGCATCACCGAAGCTTGCGATTACGATAGATCCTAAAGTTCACGAAAAGATCCTTGCGGCCGCAGCCCGCGACGGGGTGAGCGTGTCGGCATGGATGACGAACGCTGCCCGCGAAGCATTGCAGCGTAGGGCTGGTTTGGCGGCGGTCGCCGAGTGGGAACAGCACAACGGCGCCTTCAGCACAGAAGAGATGGATGAGGCGCACCGCAAGGTGCGGGAGCAACTGCTACCGGGTAAGATCAGAACTGGAGTATCGTTGATGCCGTTGCGGTGACGGTAGCCATTCGCAAGGATGCGATGATTCTCACAAGCGACCCGGACGACATAAGGCGGCTTATCAGGGCTTCTGGCGGCGACGTCGCTCTGGTTGTTATCCGAGGTGCCAGCGCTGGATTTGCGGCATCAGCCGCCGAAGACCATCCGGCCCAGCTCATCGCCCGGCAGGGATTGGTGAACCCGATCGTCCACTTTGGGGCTCTGCGATATCGTGAGTGTCTGTGGGTCTTAGCGAAGATCTCGTAATCATCACCAGGCAGGAACAGAGGCTAAAGTTTCCGAGGTTCAACGAAGAATCGGCGTGGAACCTGGGTTGCCGGCTTCGCGACATGGCGATTGCCCGGAGTGCACCGGTGATCATCGACGTACGGCGATTCGGCCAACTACTCTTTTTCTGCGCAATCGCGGGCAGCACGCCGGATAATGCCGAATGGGCAAGGCGGAAATCGAACGTGGTCGCTCGATTCCATCGGAGCTCATATGGATTGGGGCTCGAACTGCAACAGAAAAATACATCCTTGGCGGACCGTTTCGGGCTACCTCTGACGGAATTTGCGGCGCACGGTGGATCATTTCCCCTTGCAATTGCGGGATCCGGCGTAATCGGATCGGTTGCGGTTTCGGGCTTGCCGCAGCGCGCCGATCATGAGCTCGTGGTCGAGGCTTTGTGCCACGAACTGGAATGTCAATACACCGAACTCAGGCTTCCCGGAGAGTGAAACGCCACAGGAGCTTCGCCTTTGCGACTTGGCTCGGAGCGGGAACGTTTTTGGAAACGATCCGCCTCCACCTTGATTTCGTGCACGGCATGGGTTTCTCAGCGGTAATCCGATCCGCAAGCCTGCACCGTCCGTCATAGACGCGTACTAAAGAGACGCACCCTAGCACAGCTGAGGGAGGACGCTATAAGTCTCACGAACTCTCAAGTCGCAAATGACCTGGTCGATGTGGTTCTTAGGCAAAGGAGGTGAAACAGACAATGAAAACCAAGACCAATTTGAAGGCCGGTTCTTCGATATGGCCCACCACGGCGCTCGCTTAGCAATGGCCTGTCGATCTGGTTTTTAGTAAGCGTCCGAAGAATAGCTTATCGACGGTTATCGGACGCTTACACCACCCAAAGTCGGTAGTCGGCCGTACTTAGCCGCACATTCATTTCTTTTCCGATCCTATTTCTCGCTCGGGCTATCGTCGGCCTTGAGATCTCCGAGCGCATACTGAATGCCCGCAAGCATATGCGCCACGAATGGCCGCCGGAAGTAAACGTTCTCTTCGTGGCCGTGGGCTTCGTAAAATACGCGGCCATTGCCAACGCGCTGAATGTAACTGAGCGCGTAGTCGCCGTCGGTACGCCGCGTTGCCGCCGGTTCCTTGGCCTTATCTTCCGCGCTCATTTTCTTGTAATTGACGCTGGTCAAAACGTGAACACGCTTGCGGCTGAACGAGTTTTGCGCGAAAGTGTACGTCTCGTCAACAATCACGTAGCCACGGGCGGGGAACATAGAAGTCAAGGGGCTGTTCGGATCGTCGATCTTGACTTGAATCAGGGTCGGGTAAGGCCAGTGAAATTTGAAAAAGCCGCCGATCATTTGGTTGAATTCCGGCCAGGTGCCCGTCGGAGCAGTGGTTGGCTCTTCACCGGGCGCGGCCGGGCGCGGGCTGGTGTGGTACGAATCCGTCGCGGCGTGAATGCCCACCAGACCTTTTCCACCGTTAACGAAATCGAGAAGCGCCTGCCTGCGTTCCTGAGTCACTGTCTGGTTGTTGGGGTCATCCAGGAACTGCCCTGTGGTGCTGTCCAGGAAGATTGCATCATATTGCTTCAAATTTTCAGCGTTGATTGCAGCGGGGTCGTAGGTAATGGTCGTCATCCAGGCGCCCGTCTTATCTCCCAGATACTCCACCATCTTCGCCGCCAGCGGAATGGAAGTATGTACCCAGCCCCTGGCGGTGCACAATACGAGGACATGGCGAAGGCTCTGTGGTGTCGCCATCGGCTTGTCCGGCAATGCCGCCATCATTGCCGAGATATCGGACGGGTTCGCAAATTGTTTTTGCGGACAGCCGTGACTGAAGCCGCCGCTAAATCCTTCCGGCGGACAAGGTTTTGCCGGTTGCGTCTGCTGCGCGGATAGAACACCACAGAACAGCACAACACCAGCGCATGCGGCAACGCCGAATTTTTTCATGATGGTTAGGAGCTCCGTTTCTAGAAACCTGACTCGAATGCTGCTGTCGGGTTCAAGTGTCAGTGTAGGCCAGAGCGACCGCGGCGGACAGGCTACAATCTAACTGCCTTATGTCCTGCCTCTTCCGCGGCACTCTGGTGACGTTGGTTGCGGTCCTGAGCGTCGCGGCGAAGGCCTCTGATGCGCCCGCCAACATTCGCGCCAAAAACGTTTTAGCAGGATGCCAAATCCTGCCGAACAATCATATTTTCAACACGCGCATTGACGGCCTGCCCGTTTCGCCCAATTCAGACGCATATATGGCGCGGATACCGCGCTCGGCGGTGGGTTACTACCCGGCCTGGGGGACAAACATAGCCGACAGTTCCACGCCAAAAGAGAAAATGCATTTCGCTTATACGCCGCAAAACGACGGCATCTACGAAATCCCGGCGTGGCCGAAGCTGAAGCGCGAGAACGGAGTGTTTAACAGCCCCACATCGGGCGATGACCGACACGTGCTGACGGTTGACCGCGACACCTGCGAAGTGTTCGAACTCTATAACAACTACTCTCCGGGCGTAAACAAGTCGTGCCCATCATGCACGGGGCAAAGCGGCATGAAATATGCCGCGATGGATCCGGCGCTACCCGCCGGTTCGGTCGATGCGGCGGGATTGCTGCTGGCTCCCCTGACCCTGCGAATGGACGAAGTACGGTCGGGCTCGATTCAGCACGCACTGCGCGTGACGCTCTCGAATTCGATCATCAGTCCCAGTTCGGTATGGCCGTCCAGAAGCCACGCGGGGGCCTGGGGCAAGATTCCGTACGGTACCCGATTCCGGCTGAAGAAGAGTTATGACATCTCTAAATTCAGCCCGCTCGCGCAAGCGCTTCTGACACAGCTCAAAGAATACGGGCTGATTCTCGCCGACGGCGGAGCGAATTGGGAAGTAGACATATCGACCGATGTGACAGAAGACGCCAGGGTGATGGCGGCGCTGTATGAAGTGAGCGGCCGCGGACCCCGGTCCAACGACTTTGAGGTCGTCGATGAATCGCCGCTGATGAGATCCCCGGCTCTGGGTACGGTCAAAGCAGACAGTCGATACGCAAAGCCGGATTCCCGCGTGCAGGCGGTAACGGTAGGGGTACCCAATCCGGCCTTGTGGATACAAAGCGGCGTCACGAAGCGGCTGGCCGGGTGGGTGAACGGGACCGCGAACAAGGGCATAAAGTGGAGCATCAGCCCGGCGCTGGGACGACTGACGGCTGACGGCGAATACACGGCTCCCGAGGTTGAAAAACCGACTTACGCGATGGTGACCGCGGAGAGCGCCGCCGACCCCGAGGCAAAAGCGACCATTGGCCTTACGGTGCTGCCGAAGGGCGCCATTCGGATTGACATTGGGAACGCCACACGCGCTGCCAACGCTCCTAGAAAATTCGCTCCCGACTACGGCCCCGATTCGGAAGGCCATATGTGGTGGAGGGATCAGGGGGGCGAGTTTGGCTGGGGCATTGTGACCGACACCGGGGGCGGACCATGGGGGCCGGACGGCAAGGACATCGGCCTGTATTACACCAGCCGCTACAGCTTCGACGATATGGTTTACAGATTCACGGTTCCGAACGGGAACTATAAGATCACCATCCTGATTGCCCAGACGGATTGCCCCTGGAAATCCAAATTCGATCCAAAAAACATGCGCCCGATCAAGTTGGAGGCGCAGGGCCAGATTGTTGCGGACAACTTCGATTGGGGGCGCTCGATCGAGTATACGTGCCGTGTTCCTACGTCCGTGGAGATCCCGGCAAAAGTCACAGACGGAGATTTGTATTTCGCGCTTCGCCGGGTGGCTACGAACAAAACCAAGGGCGTACCCGTCCTGAATGCCTTCTCGATCGAGAGGGACACATCCGCTCCGCATATCTCCATTGATCCCCCAGGGCCAATCACGATGACAATGGGCCAACAGATCCAGTTCAACGCCGTCGCCTGGTACATGGATCATTCGGTCACGTGGTCGATTCTTAAGGGACCAGGCTCGATTAGCGACAAGGGCCTGTATCAAGCGCCCGCGCTGCCGCCGAAGGGCGACCAGAACGTGGTTATTCAGGCGAAGAGCACGTCCGACCCCAAAATGACCGCAACGGCTGATCTGACATTCGGCTTTGGTCCGCTGACGGTTTCGCCGGGTTCGATCTCGCTGGCGCGAAGCCTGAGCCACAAATTTAGCGCGTCCATTAACGGAACGCCTTACACGGATGTGACCTGGTCGATTTCTCCCGGCGTGGGCGAGATCTCTCCCGACGGAGTGTACACCGCGCCGGATTCTCTTGCGCACGATACCAACGTGACGGTAAAGGCGGAGAGCAAAGGCGACCCAAGCAAATCGGCAACCGCAACGCTCGCTTTAAAGTCGGCCCCGCAAGCGATTCGAATCAACTGCGGCGATACCGGCGGCTTTAAGGACGCGCAGGGGAATGTTTGGGAAAGCGACCACGGCTACCAGGGCTCGAGCCTGGCAAACAGCCTTTCAAAACCAATTGCGGGAGCGCCGCCGGACATGCAGAAGCTCTACCAATCTTCGCGTTACTGCTATGCGGACCAGCGATTCGATTACGCATTCCCGGTTCCCAACGGCCGTTATGCCGTTACATTAAAGTTCGCCGATTACAGTTGGAATGATGCGGGCCATTACACATTCGACGTCCTGATAAACGGAAAGAAAGTGCTGAGTAACTTCGATCTGCAGGCGGGATATCCTCCGAAGACCGCGATTGATAAAAGGTACGAAACGACAGTTACAGATAAAGCGATTCGAATTGATTTTGTCGCGCATAAAGCCGCAGCAATCATCAATGGGATCGAGATCGTCTATCTGGGACCGTAAACCAGTCGGAGGAGAAGGCGGGGCAGGCCTCGCCACTACACGAAAGGTGAATGGTTCACTAAGATTAGATGGTGCAGACACGCCAAATCCAAACGGCTTTTGACGGATCTCCAGATGAACCCGATGCTGGATCGGTGGATGAACGGACGTGGAAGGCCATGTATCGATGCCTGGCGGTGGATCTCGGCATTCCGGACGACGTCGCCAGAGATAGAGCCTCCGCCGAAGTCGCGGCAAGCATCGGAAAAGACGTGTGCGACGAATGCGAAGCCGCCGGTCTCAGTTTTCGCGGGAAGCGCGTGCTCGATCTCGGGGCCGGTCTGGGTGGGCTTTCAGTGGAACTTGCCCGGCGCGGGGCGCAGGTTATCGCGATCGAACCGGGCACGGCTTGGCGCAACCTTACGGCGGAACGGCTTCGGGAGGCTGGAAACGGGTATGTAATCGGGTCGGTTGGCGAATACCTGCCCGTGAAAGATGGCTCGATTGACCTGATCGTCAGCCTGCAGGTGCTCGAGCACGTACAAAATCCGAAACAGGTTATCCTCGAAGCGTTCCGCGTATTAAAGCCGGGCGGCTACATATACGCCGCTTACGAGAATTACCTTTCCTTCCGGGAGCCGCACTATCGCGTACGCTGGCTGCCGCTGCTACCGAAACCGGTTGGGGCGGCGTACCTGCGAATGCTCGGGCGGGACCCGCGATTTCTTCGGGAGTCGGTGACATACACTACGTTTCCGGGTGTGCGGCGCGCCTTTTTCGCGGCTGGATTTGAGTGCATGCGAATCAGAAATCACCATGATGCGTTGGCAGCGCCGGAAAGAACGAGCCTGAAGTGGAGAGTCGCCAAAGCTCTTCCGCGGCAAATCGCTCTCCGGGCGCTCGCGAGTGTTGACTACATCAAGCGCATTCTTCCCACACGCGTGGAGGAGTTTATGCAGAAGCCTGTTTCGAAGCGCGCTTAACTCGAGTCCGGCTTACCCCCACCGTTGCGGGAGTGCCAGCGCAGAGCCGTTTCGAGGATCGTATCGATACCGTATCGGGGATGCCAGTTCAGCAATTGCGAGGCGCGCGAAGCGTCTGCAATCAGAACGGCAGGATCGCCCGCCCGGCGTGGGCATGGTTGTACAGCTATTTCGCGACCGCTGAGCCGCTCCACGGCCCGGATGATGGAACCCACCGACTCTCCGGAGCCGGTAGCTAAATTCAGCGGCATGGATGCGCCTTGCCCGGAAAGGAACCGCAGCCCGGCCACGTGGGCTTGGGCCAAATCGGATACATGGATAAAATCGCGGATGGGAGTTCCGTCGGGCGTTTCGTAATCAACGCCGAAAATCCGAAACGGAAAAATTTTGCCCAAAGCGGCCAGAATGACCAGGGGGATGAGATGGGTCTCCGGTTCGTGCTGCTCGCCTAAATCGCCGTCGGGGTCTGCCCCGGCGGCGTTGAAGTACCGAAAAGCCAGCCACTGCAGGCCATACGCTTTTTCAAACCAATGCAGCATCCGTTCAATGAATCGCTTCGATTCGCCATAGGGCGAGATGGGGTCAACTTTCGCCGCCTCGCGAATCGGCAACGTTTCCGGGATGCCGTAAACCGTGCATGACGAGGAAAAGATAATGCGCTTCACCTCGGCGGCGATCATCGCTTCCAGCAAGTTAAGAGTGTTGACAAAGTTGTTGCGGTAATACCAGGCCGGATTGGATACGGACTCCCCGACGTAAGCGGAGCCGGCGAGGTGGACGACGGCCTCAATGCAGTGCTTGTCGAGGACGGACCGGATTCGCTCCCGGTCGGCGAGATCGCCTTCTTCCACACGCCCCCATTGCGCGGCCCAGCGATGGCCGGTAGAAAAGTTGTCGAAAACAACGGGCTCGTGCCCCTCCGCGGCGAGCGCTTTTACTGTGTGGCTGCCGATATAACCGGCGCCGCCGGTGATTAGAATTCGCACGAGAGTTGCTCCAGAAGAGGTCGGATTTCAAAGCGCAATGTATTTCTCGTAGGAGGCTTGCCAACTGAACTTTTCGGTTACAAGGCGGTGTAGGTTTTCGCTCAATCTCTTCCGCTCCTCTTCGTCCGTCAACACCTCTTCGATCATACGAGCGAGCCCATCGGCATCATCGACCGGCGCCAGCCTTCCGGTCTGTCCATCTGTAATGAGCTCTGGAACTCCAATGCAGGCGCTTGCTACTACGGGAACTCCCAATGCTCCGGCCTCCAAAATCACAAAGGGCAGCCCCTCCCTCCGCGACGCGAGTACGAACAGAAGCGCGCTCCGCATGAACACGGCGATATGCTCGTGCGGCACATTTTCGAGCCGCAGGATTCGATCGCGAAGCGGTGAGCCCGCAACGAGCTTACGGGAGATTTCGCTCTCCTCGCCCGAGGCGGCCCCGATCATGACCAGCATCAAATCGGGGAACCGGCCGGCGATTTGCTCGAACGCGCGAATCAAAATGTCCTGGCCCTTCTTGTGTTCGTAGCGGGCGACGTTGAGAAGAAAAGGCCGGTCTTGTAGCGGCTGCGGGAGCTGATAGCCCCAGTCCGTGCCTCCCAGAAAGTCTTGCTTATCCACGGCGTTGTAGATTACGGCGGCACGTTTGGCGCAGCGGGGTTCGAACTGCAGAACTTCTTCCAGCAGCCCGCGCGAACAGGCAACGACTGCATCCGCGGAACGCAGCATCCAACGCGCCAGCCACCGGCTAATGCCGCGTTTATCGGTAAGATTCTTGCTGTCGATTCCTTGAAATGTCAGCGCCACCTTGCCATCAAACAGCCCCAGCCGCCGCAGCAGGACAAAGTGAAGGCAGGCAAGGTCGGGGAAAACGCAATTGACTATGCGGATCCGGTGCTCCTCCAGTAATCGGCGGAGTTTTGCGAGAGTGGCGGGCAAGTGAACAAGAAAGGCGAGCAGCGAGCGCGCCATTTTCCCCGGCGGAACATCAGGAGCGCGCAAATAGAGCGAGCGCGCGGGGCACGCCAGGTGAGGAGCGGGTCCTGGCAGGGCCGAGCCGCCGCTCAAGAGAAAGAAAGGCTGCCAGCGTCCGTCCTGTTTCGTGACGCGAATCAGATTAAGTACGGCCTGGTTGACGCCGCCCACCCCGGATTCCGGGAACCAGGAGAGAACGGTAAGAAACCCGGGAGAGGTCGATGCGGGGCCTGCAGATTCTTGCGGAACGCTCAACGGGCCCTAGCCACGGTCAACAAATACATCCCGAAATCTCTCTGTAAGAGCGCCTTTTGCCAATACCGATTGAGGTGGGCGGCGCGCAGCGCGTCCTGCAGTTTGGATGAATTCACAAGCCGGTGAAGCCCGGTCCTGCCGGCGCCCCAGACCGCCGACGAAGTGCGAATGACGTGGAAGCCTGTTTCGGCCAGCAACGTGTTTAGCCCGCTCCGGTCAACCGGAAGTTCAACCGGCTGGGTCTCCCACACGGCCTTACGCTCCGCTTCGGGAATCGCGTTGAGAACCTTTAAATTCGGCGTTGTCATAATCAGGCATCCGCCCGCCTTTAAGGACTGGCGGGCAACGCGCAAGTAGGCAGGCTTATCGACAATGTGCTCCAGCACTTCCTGGCTTACCACGAAATCGAACTCTCCGCGTCCCGGCTCCCACCTGGTCGCGTCAGCGCAGACGAAGTCCGCGCCGGGATAGCGTTCCCGAGCCTGCTGCACGGCTTGCGGCGAAAGCTCGACGCCGATAGTTGGGCCGAACGCGCTCAAGATGTTAGTAAGCCAGCCGGCCCCGCACCCCAAATCACAGATTCGAGGATAATCCGTGCCTTCGGCTCGAATCGCATCGAGGACAAACACCGAGCGTTCGAGGCAATACAGATTAGCGTGATCGAACTTGCTCCAGCGCTGGTCGTAATACCGGACCTGATCGGCGAGGGAAAGCAAAGACGCCATACTGTCCCGTGAGCTCATTGCGAAATTCCTCTCAACGAGAACCGCCGCATGCTCGATAGGCATCCGCTGAGCCGCGCTCCGGCCGACACGTCAAGAACATCCTCAAGATGCTTCATTACCGCGGGCCAGAGCAGCACAAAAGAGCCGATGTAAGCGCAGGCACCCAGAAGCGAAGTGGAGAACAACCGGACCCATGGGTCGTTTACCGAAAGGCTATCCAGCACACGGAGCCAGATCCAGCAGAGCAATGCCATTGCGCCGGTCAGGAGCAATTGGGGCAGCAAGGCGGACGCGAAGGTGCTTAACTTCAATCCAATCAACCGGAACGGAATGACAAAGCCCGGAATCATCAGTAGTCCGATATAGACGATGCAATAAGCGGCGGCAACACCTACGGTTCCGTACCGCACACCGGCAATGAAAGTAGCGATCAGAATCACGCAACTGAAGGAGCCGAAACGGAACATCCAGTCCGTGCGGCCTTTGGAGATATAGATCTGTCCGACCGTGGTCTGCACCGACTGGACCAGTCCGACCGGCGCCAGGATCTCGAAAATTCGAATTGCTCCTACCCATTTGGGGCCGAGGACGGCATCGATCAGCGGATGCGCCACCACTCCCAGCCCGGCCATTACCGGGAAGGTGATCAGCCCGATCAGCATACAGCTTTTGACGTAGGCGAATTTGAAACGCTCATTATCCTCTTGTATTTTGGCAAATGCTGGTAATGTTACGCGCGAAATTACGGAACTAATGTTCTGAATCGGAGTGAGCATGAGGTTATACGCCATCTGATAATCGCCCAGTAGCATTTTCCCCAGTACTCTTCCGACCACAATGTTGTCCGCATTCCTTGCAAAATAGTTGACTACGCCGAAACCAGAAAGGTTCAGGCTAAAACTCATTACGGATTTAATTTCGGCCGGATCGAATTCCCATTTAGGACGCCAGGCCGAAGCGAGCCAGTAACCCAAGGTTGAAGCGAACGAAGTGGTCAGGTTGGCGAAGACCAGGCTCCAGACGCCCAGGCCGGAGTAAGCGCATGTCAATGCAACCAGATAGCTGGCGAGGGCGGCGGTAACGTCGACAATAGCCAGAGCCTTGAAATGCATGCCGCGCATGAGCAACGAAGCATGGACCACGCCGCAGGAAGTTAGACAAAACGAAATCGAGAGAGTGCAAAGAATCGGCACCAATTCCGGAGTGCTAAAAAATCTTGCGGTGAGCGGACTTGCCGCGATAATTACAGCCGCCATGAACAACCCCAGCAGGAAATTTACCCAAAGAAGGCTAGACAGGAGGCGATCGGAAACGGACAAGCGTTGAACGATTGCGGTTCCTGTCCCGAGATCGCGAAAGTTCAGGATGAAGGCGATCAGCAGATTTGCCATGCCCATCACCCCGTATGCATCGGGCCCGAGGAGGCGCGCCACGGTTGCCACCGAGGCAACGGAAAGCACTTGCTTGCCGGTCGTGGAAAGCGTGGACCACGCGGTTCCGCTAACCGCTTTTTGCGTCAGACTTGGCAGAAACTGTGTGGACCTCCAAAGGAAGTGCGCCGGGATGGAACTGAATCGCAAGACAACTGCTATTCAGCCGTTCGCTATCCGGCATCAGAGAGAACGCGAGACCATTCAGACACTAGTTTAGAGTAGCGGGCAGCCTTCGCTCCTGCCGCTATACTGATTGAAGCAGCGCCCTTCGTGTCTAAATTCAAACCTGGTCGCAGATTGGCTACTGCGGCAAGCCATTTTCCCGAGTTAAAGTTCCTTGCTCAGAAAGATCGAGGGCAGGCGAGTGCGCTCCTGGCGAGCCCACCGGATTCTGCGAATACCGCCGCGCAGCCGCTGGGCGAATTGTTTCAGGACCAGATCCTCAATCCAACGCGCCAGTTTGCCTTCAAATGCACGCTGATTTTCCTCTTCTTCCGGTTTAGTTTTCTGCATGAGTATATCTCCGGCAAACTACACTTCGACACACATATTCTTGTGGTGTTTGGAGCGATCAGCTATTTCGCAACATTTCTGGCAGGCGGCTTCCTTGATCCGTTCCGCGAGAAAGCCACGTGGATGTGGTGCGCGTTCGGCGCATGGATGGCGGTCGCGACAGTGTTCAGCACCTGGCGGGGTGGATCGCTCACTCAGTTGCTTCCCTATCTCAAGACAACCTTGCCACTGGTGATCCTGATTCCCGCGGTAACCTATACGAGTGAAGACATCCGTAAAGTAATCAATACAATTGGGCTGGCGGGGACCGCGACCACTATGCTGGGCCTCCTCAGCAGCGATTTCAAGACCGGGCGCATGGCTTTCGGTTCCGCGGGCAGCGATATTCAGGATTCCAATGACTACGCCGCCCACATGATTCTGGTTCTGCCGGCCATGGCTTACTTTTTCTTCGGGCCGAAACGGAATCCGTTTTTTAAATTGCTGGGCGCGGCGGTTCTGGCCGCGGGACTGTACCAAGTGTTTAGTACTGGTTCTCGTGGGGGCCTCGTGGGCCTTATCTGTACGGGTCTTTACATTCTAAAGAGAGGTTCGCCAAAAGTCCGGCTCGCAATCCTGGTTGGCCTACCTGCCCTGGCACTGTTCGCCTTCACCCTTATACCGACCGAATCGGCTCAGCGGCTTAAGGGCCTTTTCGGCGGATCGGAGGACGCAGGCGGTGCGCTCGAATCCCGTGAAGCCAGGAAGGCGCTCTTCTGGGCCAGCGTTCACATCACGCTGCACCATCCCTTATTCGGCATCGGGCCGGGCGAGTTCATGGACTACCAGGCGGGTATCGCAGGCAGCAAGGGAGAGCGGGGAATGTGGCATGAGACTCATAATGCATACACGGAAATCTCAAGCGAGTGCGGCATCCCAGCCCTGGGTTTCTACCTTGCCGCCATCGGCATGACCTACCTGTCGCTTAAGAGGGCGACTAAGTCGGGCCTTCCGGGTATCTCGACCATCGCAAATATTCTGTCCATCATGATAGTCGGGTATTCTATCTGCATCATCTTTCTTTCTCACGGATTCAACTTTTGCCTGCCGGTTCTTACCGGCATCACCACATCGATAAACCGCTTCCTGCCGGATGAGAAGGTTCAGCGCGAACTGCCCTCCCCCGGCGTGGCGCTCGCCCGACGCTCCGCATAACTGGCATCGGCGCAGC
>JAICXK010000327.1 GCA_025980435.1 Bryobacteraceae bacterium | reverse complement strand
TCATCAAAACTGCCTTCGATCTGCACAATCTCCGCGCCGAAATCGAGCGCCTGCGCGAGCTTGTTGGCAGAAGCCTGCCCGGCGGGAAGATAGACGCGCCCCACGATACCTGCCCTGGCCGCGTAGGCCGCCAGGGAGGCGGCAGTGTTGCCGGTGGAGGCGCAAGCGACCGCCTTCACGCCGAGAAACCTGGCCTCGGTCATTCCGGCCGTCATTCCCAGATCCTTGAACGAGCCAGTGGGATTCCAGCCCAGATGTTTGAACCAGATGTTCTTTACGCCGGCCCATTGCGCCGTCGTTTTTCCTCGGACAAGCGGCACGTTGCCTTCGCACAGCGATACGATTCCGCTCTCGCGGTAGGAATCAGGAAGGAATTCGCGAAAGCGCCACACGCCGCTTGCGTTGCACGGCTCGTACGATGTGCGCCGCGCGAGCCAACGGGATTTCAGATCCGCAGCTTCAATGTGAACGGGATCAATCGCCACTTCCAGCAGGCCGCCGCATTTTGGACAGGCCAGGACCCGTTCATGTAATTCCAGAGTGGCCCCGCACTCGTCAACACTGCACCGCAGATGCGCCATTACCGAATCCATTCAAGGTAGCATCCGGCGCGGCGCGCGAACGCCATTGTGTCAACGCTATCATCGAGGCTGGTACGGAGATGCCGTACCGGAAGAGAAGTAATGCCAACGCTTGAAGAACGCAAACGACGGGGCCAGGATGTACTTAAGAAATACCGGGCCGTAAGCGGGACCGATCCGTATGCCTGCGCCACTGACGCGATTTCGGACATTCTTTTTTCTGTCGCACAGAATGAGGAAGAAGCGACGCAACTGCTTCAGTCTGCCGAGATGGAGTTTCGAAACGCAATTGAGGGCGAGAGCTTTGTAAACGAGGGATAGGCGGCCGGCTCGCCTTATAGAATAAGCGTTCATGCGCAAGTTCACCCTGTTTGTGACCGCGATGGCAGGCATTGCGGCGATTGGATTGGGCCAGGAAAGTACAACAGCCACGCGGATCAAGCATTTGGTGGTGATTTTTCCGGAGAACATTTCTTTCGATCACTATTTCGGCACTTACCCGCATGCGGAAAATCCAGCGAACGAGCCCCGATTCATGGCTCGGCCCGACACGCCGCTGGTGAACGGGTTGAGCGCGGCTCTCCTGACGCATAATGCAAACGCTTCAAATCCGGAAAACGGCGAGGGTGCGGTAAATCCCTTCCGGCTGGATCGCAGCCAGGCGGCGACAGCGGATCAGGATCATGCATACACGGCGGAACAGATGGCGTTTCATGCGGGACTGATGGACCTGTTCCCGAAGTCCGTGGGAAAGGGCAACCCTCCCAAGATGGATTCGCCGTCTCCTTTAAATACAACCGGGCTGACGATGGGTTATTTCGATGGAAACACGGTAACGGCCTTGTGGAATTACGCGCAACGTTTCGCGATGAGCGATAACTCGTACGGATCCACATTTGGGCCATCGACGCCGGGCGCGATCAACCTGGTATCGGGTCAGACTAACGGAGTGGTCGATATTCGGAACGGTAAGGGCGGTGTGGCCGATGGCGGCAACGGCTCGTTCACGCTGATTAGCGATCCCGATCCGGTTGGAGATGTTTGCTCTGTACCGACGGGAATGCTGGTCTCGATGGCGGGGAATAACATCGGCAACCTGCTGAACGATGCGCACGTGACGTGGGGCTGGTTCAGCGGCGGTTTCGATCTGGATATTACGAACGAAAACGGCACTACGAAGTGTGCGCGATCGTCAAAGTCGCCCGTATCCGGCAAGGTCGTGAAGGATTACATTCCGCATCACGAGCCGTTTCAATACTACCCGTCAACGGCCAACCCGACCCATGTTCGTCCAACGTCGGCGAAGTCTATCGGGCACGCCGGGGATGCCGCGAATCACCAGTACGACATTCACGATTTCTTTGATGCTGTAAAGGCGGGCAATTTCCCCGCCGTGAGCTTTTTGAAAGCTCCCGGTTACCAGGATGGCCACGCCGGATACTCGAACCCGCTTGATGAGCAAACGTTTGAGGTACAGGTGATCAATTTCCTTCAGGGCGCGCCGGAATGGAGAGACACCGCGGTCGTGATTGCTTACGACGATTCCGACGGCTGGTACGACCATCAAATGAGCCCGATCGTGAACCAGTCGAGCGGGAACACCGACGCGCTAACCGGTCCGAACAGTTGCGGCGATGGGAGAAGCGCGCTGTCCGGCGTAGATGCTTCGAACGCGCACGCACAAGGCCGCTGCGGATTCGGCCCGCGATTGCCAATGCTGGTTATCTCACCGTGGGCGAAGGTGAATTTCGTGGATCATTCCTTGACGAACCAAGCCTCCGTCATCACCTTTATCGAAGATAACTGGCTTCACGGCAAACGGCTGGGGAAGGGCTCGTTCGACGGCATTTCGAATTCCATTACCGGTATGTTCGATTTTCGAAGCGCGCCGCGAACCGGCAAATTGATTCTGGACGAGAAGACAGGGGAAGCAAGATCCACCCACTAACGCGGCGGCAGTTTCTCGAGCGAAGCCTGACAAGCGTCTTGCTGGTGAAGCAGTCGGGCGCTTCCGTTCCGGCTGTTCTTGATGTCAACCGGCTACCCAAATTCGTCGATCGCCTCACAATTCCGCCTCTTGCGCGCAGCAGCGGAATGAAACAAAGCCCGCTCTCTTCGGGGATTCCTGCGCCGCTTTATCGGATTTCCATGCGTGCAATTGAGAGGCGAATTCATCGCAGCCTGCCGCCTACCCGGATGTGGGGCTTCGGCGCCACTTCGCCCGGGGCGACAATTGAGGCCCGGCGAGACCGGCCGATCTTTGTCGAGTGGGTGAACGAATTGCCGGGCGAGCATTTTCTCCCGATTGACCATTCGATTCACGGGGCCGGGCGGGGAGTGCCCGAAGTGCGCGCTGTGATTCATCTCCACGGCGGACGCGTTCCGTCGGAAAGCGATGGCTATCCGGATAACTGGTACACGCCGGGAAAATCGGCGTTGAGTTACTATCCCAACCGGCAAGAGGCCGCCACGCTGTGGTATCACGATCACGCCATGGCGATTACGCGGCTGAACATGTTCGCGGGACTCCTGGGCCTGTACATTTTGCGCGATGAAACCGAAGACGCCTTGAGCCTTCCGAAGGGACAATATGAAATCCCGCTGATACTGTTTGATCGAAGCTTTCGGAAAGATGGCCAGCTCTACTACCCCGTTTCCGGTGATCCCGCGAAGCCATGGGTGCCTGAGTTCTTTGGCGATGCCGTCCTGGCGAACGGAACTCTTTTTCCGTTCTTCGATACCGAGCCGCGAAAATATCGCTTTCGCGTATTGAACGCTTCGAACAGCCGCTTCCTCTATTTATCGCTGTCGAATGGGCAGGCCTTTTGGCAGATTGGCTCCGATCAGGGGCTGTTAGGCGAGCCGGTTGAGTTGAAAATACTGACGCTGGCGCCCGGCGAGCGCGCCGATCTCATCATCGATTTCAAAGCGCAAGCGGGCCAAAGCGTCATATTGCGGAGCGATACCTACGCCATCCTTCAGTTCCATGTTTCAGATACGCCCAGTGCCGATGCGAGCGCGCTTCCCGCGCGATTGCGGGATGTGCGGAGAACCGTGGAACGCGAGGCAGTCAGGACCCGGCTGCTTACGCTGGAAGGCGGCGGCGATCCGGACGACCCGACTACGAGAACCCAGCCCATGCTGCTGAACGGCGCTTACTGGCATGACCCGGTAACGGAGAATCCGACCCTGGATACGGTTGAGATCTGGAGCTTCGTGAATGTAACTGAGGATGCTCACCCGATTCACTTACACTTGGTCCGCTTCCAGATTCTCGATAGGCGTCCGTTCGATGTTTTCACGTATCTGAACGAGCGGGAACTGCGGTATACGGCCGATGCGATTGCTCCGGACGCGAATGAGGCCGGCTGGAAGGACACAGTACGGGCGGATCCCGGGATGGTGACTCGAATTATTATTCGATTCGAAGGCTTCGCCGGCCGCTACGTCTGGCATTGCCATGTGCTCGAGCACGAAGATTACGAAATGATGAGGCCGTACGATGTGCTGGCGTCGACCGATCGGCCTTAGTAAGATCAGGCGATGCGCCCGCTACTCGTGATTGTCGGCGGCTTTCTTGGATCCGGCAAGACAACCTTGATCGTGAAAGCGGCGGAACTGCTTCGGGAACGCGGCAAGAGAGCCGCAGCCATTCTGAACGACCAGGGTGCGGATCTGGTCGACACCAGGCTGGTCAGCAATCACGAAATTCCCGCCGACCAAGTAACGGGCGGCTGTTTCTGCTGCAGGTTCTCCGACCTCATTGATGCCGCGGAAAGGCTAAAGCAGCACCAGCCGGATGTCATTTTCGCAGAGGCAGTGGGGAGTTGCACGGACATTTCGGCAACTACGCTCCAGCCACTGAAGCGCGATTTCACAGCCGATTTTCAGCTTGCGCCCTACACTGTGCTGGTGGATCCTGCCCGATTGGACGAAGTGCGTTCGGGCCGGACTAATCCAGATATGGCGTTCCTCTTTCAGAAACAGATGGAAGAAGCCGACCTGGTTTGCATGACGAAGATGGATCTTCACGAGAACGAAATAGCGCTGAATGGAATTTCAACCCGCTATGTGAGCGCGGTAAGCGGATCCGGAGTATGCGCATGGCTGGATGAACTGGGTTCCGGAGCCATACCGGCCGGCGATCGGATTCTGGAGATTGATTACGAGCACTATGCAAGGGCCGAGGCGGAGCTCGGATGGCTGAATTGCAGATTTCGCGCAGAGCTTACCGACTCCCTGTCGCCGGCGATGGTGATCGGGCCGTTTTTGGAACGCCTGGACAAAGGACTCACCTCGCGTGGAGTGCAGATTGCGCATCTGAAGATCCTGGACGAATCGCCGTCCGGATACCTGAAGGCCGCATCTACCGGAAACGGACAAGAGCCCGCGGTCGAAGGCGATCTGGCGGCTTCGCCGAGCCGCACACATACTGTGTTGTTGAACCTGCGCGCCGCAGGCGAACCGCTGTTACTGCAACGAACGGTAATAGAGC
>JAICXK010000284.1 GCA_025980435.1 Bryobacteraceae bacterium | reverse complement strand
TGCCGCATCCCGCCTCCGCCCGGTGATAACATCGCTGCTTTAAGACCACCATGGCGAACACAGGCAAGGTAAAAGTCGGGATTATCGGATCGCGCTTTGAAGGCGACATACACTGCGCATCGTTTCAGCTCATGCCGGAGGAGGCGGAAGTGGTGGCCATCGCGTCGCCCACGCCGGGGCACGCTGAGCAGCTCGCGAAGAAGTATGGCATCCCGCGCGTGTTTCGGGATTACAAGGAAATGCTCAAGGAGCCGGATATCGAGATGGTCACGATTACGGCCCCGAATTATCTGCATGCGCAGATGACCATCGACATCGCGAACGCCGGCAAGCACGTGGTTTGCGAAAAGCCGCTTTGCATCACGCTGGCCGAAGCCGACGAGATGATCGAGACCTGCAAGCGCAAAGGCGTCCTGCTGGCCTACGCGGAAGAGCTTTTCTTCACGCCGAAATACGTCAAGGCGAAGGAGATGGCGGACCAGGGCGGCTTTGGCAAGGTCTACCTGGTCAAGCAGAGCGAGAAGCACTTCGGCCCGCACAGCGACTGGTTCTGGGATGTAGAGCGCTCCGGCGGGGGCGCGCTGATGGATCTGGGCTGCCACGGAATTGCCTTCTGTTACTGGTTCCTGGGGCGGCCCGCGATCAAGTCGGTTTACGCGCAGCTTGGCACTTACGTACATGGGGCCAAAACGAAGGGCGACGATGACGGCGTGTGCATGATCGAGTTTGAGAACAACGCCGTCGGGATGGTGGAGGTGAGTTGGGCGAAGCGCGGCGGCATGTCCGACCGCAGCGAGATTTACGGCGAGGGCGGAGTGACCTATGCCGACCTGCACATGGGGAATGCGCTTCCGACGTACAGCGAATACGGGTTCGGCTATGCAGTGGAAAAAGCGCCGTCGACACAGGGCTGGAGCTATCCGGTATTCGAAGAGCACTGGAATTACGGCATGCCGCAGGAGATGCGCCACTTCGCACGTTGCGTGCGCGGGAAAGAAACCCTGCAGGCGACCGGGGAAGACGGGCGTGCCGTCATGCAGGTGTTATATGCGGCCTACGCATCCGCGGGCGCGGGGAAAAAAATTCAGATGCCCTATAAGCCAACCGCGAAGACACCGATTGGCGAATGGCTGGGAAAACGCGGGAAGTGAGCTGGCCGCTGTTTGACAATATCCGCGCGCAACCGAAGGCGCTGCGGCGGGTAGCGGAATATCAACTGGGACCCGGGCGCGATGCCTTGCTTCGCGCGGGGGATCTGATCGAGCTTGGGAAGCGGACAATCTTCAGCGGTATGGGCGCTTCCCTGTTCGCCTGCGTCCCGCTCGCCTGTGAGCTCGGCGCGGAAGTAATGGATAGCTCGGATCTGCTCTATTTTCGAAGATCAGCTCTGCAGCGCGATACCACTGTAGTGCTGGTTTCCCGGTCGGGCGAAAGTGTGGAAGTAACAAAGCTTCTGCCGTTATTGCGTGAGGCCCGCTGCCGCGTGATCGGGGTGACGAATGTGCCGAACAGCCCGCTCGCCTCAGAAGCGGACGAGGCAATCATTCTAAACAGTCCGGCAGACCAGTTGGTCGCCATCCAGACCTACACCGCGACGGTGCTGACGCTCCTGTTGCTTGGGGATCCGGAGGCGCGCGACCTCTGGTCTACGCTGGACCTTTTTGAGCGCCAGCTTCAGGCCTGGATCGAAGCGGAATACGAGGACTTTCTCCATTCAAATGCGCCGGTTTATCTGCTCGGACGCGGCGCGGCCATGGGCTCCGCCCAGGAGGGCGCACTGCTGTTCCACGAAACCGCCAAGTTCCCGGCGGTCGGAATGTCCGCGGCGCAGTTCCGGCATGGACCGGTGGAAGTGGTGGATGCCGTGTTCCGCGCGATTGTTTTCGGTACAGTACCGGAAACTCTCGATCTCGATTTCGCGCTTGCAGAAGACTTGAGACGGATGGGAGCGAAGATCTGCTGGGTAGGTCCGGGCACTGACGGTTTTACTGTCGAGGCAGGCCGCTTCGCGCCTCTGCTCGAAATTGTTCCGTGCCAGCTTCTGGCATATCGAATGGCGGAGACGCGCGGGATCCGGCCCGGCGAGTTCCGGTGGGCCCCGGCCGTTACCCGCTCCGAGACCGGATTTGAGCGCCCCGATTCGAGATGAACAGGTCCGTCCTCTGCGTCGATATCGGCGGCACATCCAGCAAGGTGGGCATTCTGGACAGCGCGGGGCAACTTCACCTCATCGACTCGATTCCAACCCAGCCCGATGCGGCTTCGTTTGTGAGCTACCTATGCGACTTGATCGCTCGCACGCGTGCGCGCGCCGGCGATGCCGGCCATAGCATTGCCGGGATCGGCGTCGCGGTTGCCGGTTTCGTTAGCGGGGAGCGCGACCGGCTGGTCTACAACTCGAATCTGAGCTGGCTCGAAGGGTTCCCCATCAAAAGCCGCCTGCTAGAGCGATTCAGTTTGCCCGTCGAGATGGAGGTGGATTCGAATGCCGCTACGATGGCGGAATATCGCTTTGGTTCGGGCAGGGAATCGAAACGCTTCCTGTGCATTACGTCCGGTACCGGACTCGGTGTCGGAATGACCATCGATGGAGTTCCTCTGCGGTTCGCTTATGGCTGCCTCGGCGATATCGGACATATCATTGTGCAGCCAAATGGTCCATTGTGTACGTGCGGCGGGCACGGCTGCGCGGAGATTCTGGTTTCGGCCCCGATATTGGCCCGGCGCTATGGAGCAACCGCCGGGCTGCGCGAGGTGATCGATGCGGCCAATGCCAGCGATCCTCTTGCCATTACCATCCTGGAGGAAGCCGGGGCATGGCTGGGAATTGCGATTGCATCCATGGCAAACACCTTGTTCCCGGATCACATCGCAATCGCAGGGGGGCTGTCGGCGGCGGGCGATTATGTATTACGGCCCGCGGAACGGGTTTTTCGCGAATCCGCGAGTATATTCGCCCGATCGAACGCCTCGTTTACACGCGCTACACTCGGCACGATGGCGACACTGATCGGCGCTGCGTGGCCGTTCTGGGAGGATCGAAATCTGCATGGCGAATCAAGGACCGGATAGGCGCGCGATTCTGGAGATGCTCTCGCTGGCAGCGATTGCCGGCCAGTTCAACGGATTCAGCCGGTGGGCTTACGCCGCGGCTCCGGCCGAGCGGGCTGCGCCAGCGTACAAGCCGCAGTTCTTCACGGAGCAGGAGTACGCGCTGCTGGATGTGTTGACCGAAATGATTATCCCGCGTGACGAAACACCCGGAGCGCGAGACGCCGGAGTGGCCGAATTCATCGACTTCATGGTCGCGCATGATCCCGAAATACAGCAGCCCTTTCGGGACGGCCTGAGCTCGCTACAGAACCGCAAAATCTCGACGGAAGTGCTCCTCCGCGCACCCGTTTTTAAGCTGCTCCGGCGCTATACCGTGATGGGCTATTACACAACTCGCATCGGCTTGGAAGAACTGGATTTTCCCGGGCTCAAAATGTATTCGAAATCGCCCGGCTGCCCGCACACAAACGACCGTGAGCACAAGCAGCTAATGGTGGGGCAGACGATCGGGTTTTCGTCGTCTGCCAAAGGGTCAAGTTGATGCCTAACAAACCCTACGACGTTATCGTCATCGGAACCGGCGCGGGTGGCGGTATGGCCATCCATACGCTGTGCAAGGCCGGCGCGAAGGTCTGCGCTCTCAACGGCAGCCGTCGTTTAGACCCGCGCAAGGATTTTCGTAATCACCGCATGCCGTATGACATGAAGTTTCGCGGCTTCGGCGATCCCAAAGAAGAAAAGCAGCGCATCGGCTACATGGACAACGAGTACACGGAGGGCATTTGGGAACACGACATTGTGTACACCACTGCTCCGGGTACGAAGTGGACCTGGCCGCGCTGTTTCGCGGTCGGAGGAAAGACCAACTTCTGGGGCCGCTCCTCGGCGCGTTTTGGCGATATCGATTTTCGTGCCGCGGACCGCGATGGATACGATGTCAACTGGCCGGTTACCTACGCGGAAATGGCGCCGTACTACAGCCGCGTGGAGCGGATGATCGGGGTGGCGAGCACGGTGCAGAACCGGCCCAGTAATCCCGATGGCGAGTATCTGCCCCCGATGAACTTCCGCTGCCTCGATTGGATTCTCGAAACTGGCGCGCGCAAGGTGGGGATTCCTTATCTTCCTGACCGCATCGCGCAACTGACTGTTCCGCACGCCGGTCACCCCGGCTGCCACTTCTGCGCGAATTGCACGGACGGATGCGATACCGGTTCGTTCTTTTCGACGCCCTGGTTCTTTCTGCCGGAAGCGGAGAAATCGGGCAACCTGGAGATTCGCACAAACGTGCTGGCGAAAAACATCATCGCCGGCAATGACGGGCGCGCGGCGGGAGTGGCGTACGTGGACCGGAAAACGGGACAGGAAATGGAGGTGTACGGGAAAGCAGTGGTGGTGGCCGCTTCCTGCGTCGAGTCCGCGCGCATTCTGCTGAATTCCAAATCGCGGCGCTGGCCTACCGGCATCGCCAACTCCAGCGGACAGGTAGGACGGAATCTTTGCGATCATCTGTATGGCACCACGGCGCGCGGCTACCTGCCGCAGCTTCGCGGGCAGCCCAGTTTTCCCGACAATGTCTCCGCCAGCACGATTGCCTGGATGCCGCGTTGGCAAAATCTGGACAATCCACATAAGGAGCAATTCATTCGCGGATATTCGGTCTATCCCGACGGCGGCTGCAGCGAATTTCCCGGGTACTTCGATGAGATCGACGGATTCGGCCGCGAGTTTAAGCGCGAGATTAAACGCCGGTATCCGACACCGGTCAGCTTTTATAGTCAAGCTCCCTCGCAGCGTAGCGACTCGAACTATGTCGATATCGACCCGGTGGTGAAAGATAAATATGGCATTCCTGCGGCGCGGCTCCACTTCGAATGGGACAAAAACACACTGTTGATGTGGGAGCACGCTAAGCACTCCTGTGAAGAACTTCTGCGGGCCAGCGGCGCCGAGTATACCGGACACGGGAATCCCGACCCGCCGGGTACCAGCCTCCATGAAACGGGAACGTGCCGCATGGGGAACGACCCGAAGAAGTTCGTGACGAACCGGTTTGGGCAAACACATGATGTACCCAATCTGTATGTTTGCGATGCGAGCGTGTTTCTGAACTGCACGGATAAAACGACCACCATCTCTATCCTGGCGTTCTCTCTGCGAACGTCAGAGTACCTGGTAGAGAATCTAAAGCGAGGGTGAAGAAGATGAATTCGCGAATCGGCCGGCGGGAGTTTGTCGGGCTGTCCCTTGCAGCGGCGGCGGCTTTCGGGGCGGAGAAGCCGAATCACAGTTTCCCGACGGAGGCGCGCAAGCGGCTTGCTGTATCGACGTATCCATTTCGGAAGTTGATTGCTTCGCCGCACATGTCACATGGCAAGAACGGCGAAACGCTGGTGTCGCTCCAAGACTTCGCGACAGCGATTCCAGACAAATTTCAGGTACACGGGATCGAGCCCTGGAGCCCTCACTTCCAGTCGATTCACGCGGATTACGTACACAGCCTGAGACAGTCATTCGATAAAAGCGGGTTGCACGTTGTGAACATTCCGGTGGATGGCGGCCACCCGAAGCTCTGCGGGAGCGCCGAGGAGCGGGAAGCGGGGCTTGCGTACTATCGCAAATGGGTAGATGCGGCGGTAATACTGGGCTCGCCCGGTATTCGCGTCCACATTCCGCATGCGCCGGCGGGCAAGGAGATCGATTGCGCGGCGAGTGTCTTCAAACTGCTCGCAGCGTATGGCGCATCGAAAAACATTGCCATCAACATCGAGAACGACGAGCCCGAGACGGAAAGGCCGGAAACCATCGTGAAGGTGATCAACGACGTGAACAGCCCGTTTCTGCACACATTGCCGGACTTCTGCAACTCCATGGCGATTCACGATGATCAGGCCTACAACGAAGAGGCGATGAGGATGCTGTTTCCGCTGGCTTACAACATCAGCCACGTGAAGGATTCCGAAGGCGGCGAGGGCGGCAAGTTCTTTCACGTAAACATGGATAACATTTTCGCCATTGCAAAGCGAGCGGGTTACCGCGGTTACTTTTCGATGGAGTGGGAAGGCGCCGGAAATGATCCGTACGCCGGCACGCGAGCATTACTTGAGGCGAGCCTGCGAAATCTGGCCTGAACGAGGAACGTGCAGTATCGGTGGTTGATC
>JAICXK010000013.1 GCA_025980435.1 Bryobacteraceae bacterium | reverse complement strand
CGCCGCCGCGTCCCTGATCCCGCTCGAATGTCTGGAGTTGGCATCGTGACCGTGGCGCGCACTTTCGACATGGATCTGGTCCGTGGCATTATCACCGCCGAGGAGGTTTACCGGCACGTCTCAGACGACGGGAGCCCTTCGGCTGCGGAATACAGACCCCCGGAAAACCCAGCCGTCATCTATCTTTCCGTTGAAGAAAATGAACGCATCGACGGGGTTTTCGTGCTGATGCCGCAAAACGTTGCCACAGTCGAGGTGCACACCTGTTTTCGCCGGGAGTTGTGGGGAAATTCGGTACCGGCCACATTGGCCGGAATTCAGTGGGTGTGGGGAAACACACCGTTTCGTAGGATTGTGACCAATGTGCCAATTCAGAACAGGTTGGCTGCGAAACTGGCCCGATGCTCCGGCATGGAGCTTTTCGGTCTGAATCGCGCCAGTTTCCTCAAGGGTGGCAGGCTTTTCGATCAACTCATGTTTGGTATTAGCAGGGAGGCATTATGCCCGTAGCGGTTCCTCTGATTATTGGCGGCCTGAGCGCGGCGGGGGCCCTCGGCGGCGCTGCCATTTCCGCCAACGCCTCCAAAACAGCGGCAAGCGAACAGGTACAGGCATCGGACAATGCCCTCGACTATACCAAGCAGGCCGAAGCGCCATTTCTCAGCTTGGGAGACACCTCGGCTGCGGCTCTCCAGGAGGCCATCACCAACGGGACTTTCGGACCCGGCTCCCTCCCCTCCTTCAGCGCGCCGACGCTAGCGCAAGCCGAGCAGACGCCGGGCTATCAGTTCGAGGAACAGCAGGGGCAGCTTGGATTGTCACGGCAGGCGGCAGCGGCGGGCGGCGCATTCACCGGCGGAACCCTGAAGGCCGGGGATCTCTTCAACACCAATCTGGCCCAGACCACTTACCAGACCCAATTCGCCAACGCGCTCAGCGGCTATCAGGCGCAACTGGCGCAGCAGGCACAGGAATACCAGCAACTTTATACCCCAACCGCCCTCGGTTCCGCGGCTGCCTCGGGCACTTCCGCAAACGTGGCGAATCTGATGACCGGAATCGGTAATGCGCAAGCTGCGGGCACAGTGGGTTCGGCCAATGCAATCAATGCGGGAATTTCCGGCGCCACCAATTCGGCGGCGAACGGGCTTCTTTTGTCTCAGTACTTCGGCGGCACGAACGCACCCCCGCCGACCCCTGTAGGCTGGAGCGGAACCGGAACCAATGCCACGCCGCCTTCGGCTGGGTATGTCCCGCCTGATTACATCCCGCCCGCTGCAACCTATGCACCGCCAGGCTAAATCATGATTGATCCAAACATCGCCCTCGCGACCCAGACCCCGAAGCCGCTCGACCCCATCGCCTCCATCTCGGGGCTGATGTCTCTCCGTGATCTCGGGAGCCAGATCGCATTGCGTAACGCCCAGACGCAGCAGGCTTCGCAGGTCGCAGCCGAGAATGCAGCGCTCGCGGAACAGAAAAACAGGGACCTCGCGGACCAGAACACCATTCAGGGGCTGGAAAAAGACCCTGGAGCTTATGCCGATATCCATTCCGGAGACCCGGCGAAGATCGGCCAGCGCCTTGGGGGGCTTGTGCAGCCCAAGACAGTTCAGGCCGTTCAGGACTACGTAAACAAGCAAATCGAGCAGAAGGCAACGCTCGACACCTCTACCCTGAAAAACCAGCAGGATGCCCATGGCGTCGTAGCGAAAACCGTGGATTCTCTCGACCAGATGAAGGCCGCAGATGGCACCCCTGACTTCGACCGCATCAATGAGCAGTTGCCGAACGCCATTCAATCCCTCGCGCCCGAACTCCGCATTCTCGGCATCGACCCAGCGCAAGTCGCCAAATCCATCCATACCGAAGACGACTGGAATGTCATCAAAGGCAGGGTTGCCGGCCTTGGAGCGCTGACCGATACCGCGCTTGCCCGCAAGGGAGAAAATGCCAAGGCGCTTCAGGCGCAGGCGGCAGCCACGGAATCAACCGCAAAGGGCGCGGAAGCGCAGGCGAACGCCGATCTGGCCAGCTACAAGCTCAACCTGATGAAAGGCGCGGGTCAAGGCGATCCCGCGGCGCGCGCGGCGCAAGTTAAGGGCATGTCCATCTTCGCGGGTCATCCGCAGGAAGCACAGGACGCGGCAGATGCGGGGGAAGCGGCCTATCAGGCTGCCCTCAAAAGTTCCGATCCCACGACAGCAGCAGACAAAGCGCAGGCCGCAGTAAAAGACGTGGCGGATAGACTTCGGGCATTCTCTCCCGGCGTAACGGCTGGCAAGGTCAACGAAGCCAAGGTGATGATTCCCGTCGAAGCTCAGGCTGCCGCAGCCAAGGCGAATGCCGAAATCGGCCCGCACGTGAATGAACAAGTGCAGACCCAGCAGCGGTTGGCGGCGCTCTCGCCCGATGCCTTCGCTGGCATCGTCAATGCCTCCGAGCGAAATCAAGTAATGAGCGATGCCGCGAAAACACAGAAAGATTACAGTGATGCGCTGAATAAGACGCAAACGCTGCTCTCAACCATCAATGCGGCACAGAAGGGCAACAAAGCCGCCCCCGCTATCATTCCGATTGAGCAAGTACAATCCGTGTTATCGAATGGACGGGTTAACCGCCAGGAGCTCCAGGCGGTATCCTCAAACGCCGGGAGCATCATCGATCGTCTGGAGGGAAAGGTAAACGGTCTCGTTTCCGGCCAGCCCATACCCGCCGATATTTTGCGCGACACCGCATCCCTTGCCTCAATTCAGCAACAGGCGGCGCAACGGTCATACCAGACAGGCTTGAGTAATCTGAAGATGCGCGGCGCGGACATCAGTAAGATTTCACCGCCCCCGATTGCCGGAATGCCGCACGTTACCAGTAAAGCCCAATTTGACGCACTACCCTCGGGAACACTCTATACGGAGGATGACGGCAATCAGTACCGAAAGCCGTAGCCATGCCTTCCCAATTCGGCGGTGTAGCCGCAAATTCCGGCTCTCAGTTTGGCGGTGTCCCGGTCGGCCAGGACGATCAGCAGCCCGTCACCACCGGGTCCACGGTCGGCGATTTCCTTGCTGGCGTCGGCGGTTCCTATGCGCAACACGCCTTGACCGTCATGGGCCTTCTGGATAAATTGGGCGGTCCGGTTCATGATGCCGTAAACCTCTACAAAACCGCTCGCGCTATTCCTGGAGCGGATAAGTATCTTCCAGAATTTTCCGACCTCCAGAAGGCGGCAGCGGATGCCACGCCGGACAATACTCCATCACGTGTCGGGAAGTTCATCGAATCCGCTGGGGAATATTTAGTGGGCGGCGGGGATGCGGCAGCGGCCACAAAGGGTGCTTCGTTGCTGGCCCGCTCCGGCGCTCAGGCGGCGGCTGCGGGCGCAACCCGCGCGGCGCAGGGTGGCACGGCGGGACAAGTGGCCGATACCGCTGCGCTCGGGGCTGCTGGCCCGGTTGTGGGCGACGTCACTGGAGCGGCCATTCAGGGAATTTCCAATCTGGTAAAGAACAGCCCAGCCCTACAGAAAATAGCGCCTGATCTTGTGGGTCTGTTTTCGCCGCGTGCGCGTTATGCGGCGAACATCGCCAAAACGCTGCTATCCTCGGATGCTCCCGCCGAAGAAAAGGTAGCGCAGGCCGTGGAAACCGCGAAAACACAGGCAGCAGATCCATTGCTTGACGATATCGCCAAGGGGCAAGGTTACTCCAGCTTCAAGAGCGCGCCGGGGGCGGGCCAGAAAGTCATCCAGATGATGGCGCAGAGTGTTCGGGAGGCGGATCAGGCCGCAGCGGTTCGCGCCACCGCCAAGGCAGCAGCCCCGGTAACACAGGAGCCAATAGAAACTCCGGCCAGCAGCCCACAACCAGCCACAGCGGCACCATCCAGCGAAGCTCCCTCAATCGCCGAACAACTCCGCGATGAAATGCTGAAAAACGGCACCATCACGCAGGAGCACTTGCAGCCGCCTGTTCCCGAAGAACTCACGCCGGAAGGTCGCGCCGCGCTCGCGGACACCATGCGCTCGGTCCCGTCAGCAACGCGGGTTCCCATCGCCAAGGCGGCCTATGCGGGTGGTGCTGTAGATGACTCCGAACTCGCTGGGGCCACCTACGAAGCCGCGCATCGCGCCAACCGCGCCGAAAAACTGACCAATATCCTCCTGCAGCACGGCGTGACGTCGGATGAAATGCCGGGGATCGCACAGGAGCACTGGGACAAACTCGCGAATGCCATCGGACTAAATACCCCCGTCAGCAAAGAAACCGTAGTGGAGACAATTCGACAGGCGCAAGCCGCCGAGAACGTGCAGGCCATGCACGCCGCGATGGAGAGATTGCGGCAATCTTTCACCGCCCCGCAAGCGGAAGGAATCGTACAATGAACAGAATGAGGCTGTGCTTTTTAATCCTGATTTCCGCGCTTGAGTGCTTTGCGCAGTACCCTTTGACTGTTACGCCCTACCAGATCATCGACGGGCGCAATGGGGCGGCCAAATCCTGCAATAACTGTTCAATCTACACTTATGCGGCGGGAACGACAACACCGCTCGCCGCTTACACGGATTCGACGCTCGGAACGCAACTCCCCAACCCGGTGAAGACCAATTCGGCGGGATACGCTATTAGCAACTCCGGCGCGATTACGGGTATCTGGACCTCGGGTTCGGTCTGCTACAAAATCATCCTGAAGGATGCGGGCGCAGTCACGGTCTGGAGTCAGGATAACGTCTGCAATCCGGCCATTGCGGCAGCAAACCTCGCAACGCTTCTCGCCAGCTCGGCGGGATCTTCGCATGTCGGATTCCTTCAATCGGGAACTGGAGCAGTTGCCGAGACGGTGCAGGCAAAGTTGCGGCAAACCTACAACGTGCTCGACTTCGGCGCGGTTTGCGACGGAACTACCGACGACAGGGCGAAGATACAGGCAGCGATAGATGCCGTAGTCGGCGGAACGCTGAATTTCCCAAATAATCAAAATTGTGCCGTTTCCGCGCCGGGCCTGTTTCTCTATCCGGCGAATGCTGGAATCACAATAACGGCAAATCAGTCGGGAGGATTTAATGCGGGAGGAGGAGGCCTGGTTGCGTATGCAGCCAACCCGCCCACGCAACTGCTGACGATTTACGCAGAAAACGCAACCCTCAACGGAATTACATTTGACGGCAATAATAAAGCATCGACTAACGGAATCGTCAGTGTCCTCGGATTGCAGGGAACATGGAGTCGTCTAACTTCAGTTCGCCATGCGGGCGATGGGATGGTTCTTAATCAGTATGGCGGCCCATCCACTAACATAATCTCGCAGACCTCTAATTCGATTACCGTTGGATCGATCACCAACAACGGAATCTGCAACTATGCCAGCAGTGGTCCGTGCTCTGGAATCGCTCTTGATCCTTTCGGGTCCAACCCGGAACAATTTCCAATCAGCAACGTGTCCGGTAATGTCATAACCGTCAGCGGTACAATCCTCCACACGCACACGACCGCTGTTCTAAGCGGAAGCAATAATCTCATGAGAATTCAATACCTGGCAACAGGTCAAAACGGGGGCTGGGGTTTTCATGTGATCCCCGGCAGTGATGAGAACGGCATTCGGTTCGATAACCACTCATCGACCTCTAACGCCCTCGGGGGGGAACTGTGGCATGGCTCGGTACATATCCACACTGGCGGAATGTATGAAGGAGACGGCGGTCCTGCAGTCTCCCTTGGTGATGCAGCCGACAATGCTCTTGTGGCTGGTGGTAACTGGGGGCCGCTCGGCGATCTGGAAGAGTCTTCCGCAGCATTCAACGGATACTCTGTGTTTTGTGGGGATCTGACATCCATGCAATTTACCGATATCTCGCAGGTTACAATTGCGCCCCCGGCTGCCTCATGCTCCAGTTATCATCCTCCGTCGGCGCAGTCCGCGATTGGATACGGAACAGGCCAAGACCCGTCAGGAACGCCCTCGTTCTGGATATCCACGACTTACGGCCAGATCCCGCTGACAATATACCCAAGCAACCCAACCGGAGCCTGCACATACCCCGGAGAAATTGCCTTCATCCCCACCGGATCAAGTCAGTCTTCGACAATTCAGTACTGTGTCAGCGGAACGCCGCAATCGATAACCGTGACCACTGGCGGAGCCACCACGACGCTAACAACAAGTTCCGCTCCCTCAACAGGGAAGGCATATATCGCTGGCTATACGGGCACATGGGCCGCATTGAACGGCGTCCAGTCGGTGACGAATACAGGCGGAACGACCTTTACGGTAGCGATCAATTCCAGTGGATTTGGATCAGTCACTGGAACTCCAACTGTTGTGGTTCCACAATGGACATCTTCATCGAGTCCATCTGCTACATTTACAAGCTACGCCACAAGCCCAAACTGCATTACAGGAGTTGTGTCTGGAGGCTTCGCTCAATGTGGGGCGGCAGCAGCCGGGACATTTATCCTAACAGCCGGTCAGACTATTGGCGGCGTACTCACGACAGCAGTTCATTCTGGCAGTGAGATTTTTGTTCAACAGGACACCTCTGTCTTGACTGGAACTCTGTTGAGCGTCACATGCAACACAACACCAGAAGCTCCAGTTATTTTTGGACGAGCCACTTCTGGCGCTGTTTTATTTGAAATTGAGGTGCCGAGCGCCTTCGTCACCAACCCTGGGTGCTTTAATTACTGGATTGTAAACTGAATCTATTTCTCCTGAGAGAATAAATGACACCTTCAGCAAGTACAGCACTTACGGCTACAATGGTCGTCAATCAACTCGTCAGTCAGGCCCTCCTGCGCCATGCGCCAGCGAGCGTGGCGGCCCGCACAACAGGCATTGGCGGCAGCAGTGGCAAGCCAGCAGAACGCGGCCACGATCACGCCGAGATAATGCCTACTCCCCCGCAATAGAACTGAACCTGAATCCATTCCTTCTGAGAGAGAATCAATGTCCACCCGAGCCAAAGGAGCACCAATGAAAACGCTATTCCTCATCCTCGCCGCGCTGCCCGCCTTCGGACAACAGACGGTGAATTACATCGCCACCACCGGCAACGTCAGTCTTTCCGGTGCCGGTACGGCAGCAACCCTTCAGCAACCGGCGACGAACGCGGCGCCAGTCGCCTTCCCCGGCAGCTTCCCACTCTCTCCCGGTATGCCTCCGGTGGGAGCCGACGTCTATTGTTCGGTCGCTTGCGTAGCCACGATCTCCCGCAACTGCACCACCCCGGCGAGCGCCACGGCGGGTTCGGTGGTCAGCATCGTTCCCAACGTGCCAGCAGCGTCGGTGACGTTCTGGACGGCCTCCAATGCCTCTTCCTGCACCACTCTGCGGGTGATCAACATCGGAGCGGGGCAGGATTACCCGATTGACCTCAGTCAGTTTAATCTTTCGACCAGCGGGACAACCTCAAACCTGCACATCTCAATTGGATCGATTACCGGCACAGTCAATATTTCGTTTTACCCGGTGGAGCAGCACTAATGCGCCGCATAGAGAAGTTCTCAATCGCGGTTGTGGTGCTGGGGATATGCTTCACGGCCTGGCAGTTACAGGCCCAGCGGCCCTCTCCTGTTGGATTGCCGGGTGCTTCCGGAGCGGCCGGGGCCAGCGGACCTACTGGCGCTACGGGGCCGACTGGCGCTACCGGGGCCGTTGGGCCAACCGGACCTGCCGGAATTCAGGGAATTACGCTTGTGGCGGGTGGTCAGAATGCCACCATAACAACGGCTTCGATTTCTGCAACAATACGGGCCGTGCGCTCATGCACAATCGCGGGCTGGTCGCTGGCGTTTTTATCCGGCGATTCAGGCACGGCAACAGTGAAATTCTGGAAAATTGCAACAGGGACGGCGGTTCCCACTTCCGCGAACTCCATCAACACGAGCGGCGTATCTATCGCGACCGGCACAGCGGTCGCATCGACAACGCTAAGTGATTTCACGACAACGACGGTATCGGCGGGAGACATGATCGTAATGGCCGTAACCGCCGTCAGCGGATCGGTCTCCACTGTTACAGGGACGCTCACGTGCAATTAAGAAACATCGTCCTCGGCCTTCTGTTCCCTATCTTGTCGTTTTGCGCGGCTCCGACGCTGGTTCAGAGCGGCAATGCAAAGGATGGATCAGGCGCTGGCAGCGTGGTGGTTACTCTCGGAAACAACTATACGACCGGCAATGTGCTATTGATTTCGGCTGCGATCTGGGGTCCATCGGCTGGGGAAGTTATAACCGGAATAGTTGCAAGTGGGGTTACATTTTCATTCCTGACTCGCGCGAACAATACGGGTAGTGTCTCGGATTCAGAGATCTGGTGCGGAGTTGTAAACAGCGGAGGCGCTAACAGCATCGAGGTGGACGATACGACCGCCGGCTATGCGACCCTCAATGCAACCGTCGCCGAATTCTCCGGTACTGGCGGATGCACAGCGGATGCCGTGAATGGAAATTTCAGCACCTCTTCGACGACAATCACAACCGGCAGCGTTGCGGCCAGCGTTGCCAACGATATCATATTCGCCGCAAGCATCGGGCGAAGAAACATCACGGCTGGGCCGATCAATTCGTTTTCCGCGATCACCAGCCCAAACTCCACGAATGCTGTTGCCTATGAGGTGGTGGGTTCTTCTGGTTCGTATTCAACGGGATGGACAACGGCCACAACAGCATCATCCTGGGCCGCTGCGATAGTCGCGTTGAAATATGCCCCGCCACCGCTTTCCGTCTCTCCGTCCCTGATTCCATCAAGCCATGCAGGGAATATTACATTGACGCTTACCGGTTTCGGAACTGCATGGACCGGTTTGACTACGTTCACTGCTACCGGCGTAACCGGGGTGACGAAAGTATCGCAGAATGTGTCATCCACGACTGCGGCAACGTTGGTAATCACGACGGGTGGAGGGGTCGGTTCTCTGACTATCAGCGACGGCGTGAACAGCGTTCCCATCACGGTGGCCGCGCCGGGGTTCTCGATTACGCTCGGGGTTCCCAATACCACCACGTCAACGACGGTCACTTTCACCGGAACTAATACGATTTGGTCATCCGAAACGGCGGCGGGCCTGTTCTCGATCTCGGGGAGTACCGGCGCTTCGCTCGGAACCCCGACCGTCACCACAAATACGTCAGCCACGGCTACCCTGACCATTGGGGCTACTGGTGGCGCAGCAACAATCGCCGATACGAGTACTACGCTCTCGCAGCCCCTGCAACTGAATAGCACATCAGGGCCAAAGACCGAGTTCTATTTGGAATCCACATTCCCTGCCGTCACACAATCCTTTGAGGTCACGCAATCCGTGGACGGCATCAACTGGAGTGCGTATTCGCAGACCGTCCCGACCATTACCGGGGTCCGCGATCCGTCCGTCGTCAACGTGGGCGGTACCGTGGCGATGGTCTACAACGACAACACCACTAGTAACATATCAACGGTCACGCTCTATACCGGAACATCCCTGAGCAATCTGGCATTTCTCGCACACGTTCCGGTCATTGCATCGCAGCCCGCTTACGCGCCGACGTTCTTCTGGGACCCATCGGCCCCAACGACCCTCTACATGACTGTGAGCACTCCGGTATCGAGCTACGGAGTCTCCCTTTTGTCAGCATCGCTTTCTAATCTGTCTTCCTGGTCGGCAGCGACAATCATCTGCCCCTACTCATCACAGTGCTATGACGGGATGATCTTCAAGGTCGGCAGCACGTACTACCTTTTCTATGCGATTGCCAATACGTCGCTGAACTACATGTCGGCATCAGCCATTGGGGGTCCATACAGTGGCGCAACCCTTATCCTGTCGGGTAACTACGAATCTCCATATATGACTTATAGCCCCATCACTGGGTACCGCCTGTATTTCACGGCGGCCGGTGGAGACAATGGCGGATTCTATGTGCAGTGCGGGCTAAGTGGAGGCGTGTTCTCTGCGCTGGGCGTTCCCACGCGGTTCTTCCTGAATGGCGCAACACAGACGCAGCATGGAACGGTCATCAATTATGGCCCGGTAGTGCCAAGCACGCAGCAGGGCGTTCAATGATCCACTCTCCCGCAGACGTGAGAAGAGAAAGACGCCGGGCCATCGGAAAGCAGACGGGGCATTTCGCACTCTATATGATCCTTTGCGGGGTCATCATTTGGGCCGCGATTCAGTTTCTCTCGCGGGGTTAATTAGGGTACGATAGAACACATGAACTGGCAAGCCATCCTTCAGTGGTCATGGAATCACATTGCGGCTTGGTTTGCGGCCATCGGTGTTACGGGCGGCGGCGTCGGGTTCATCAAGTACATGAAGCATTGCCCTGCGCCTTACGATGACCAGCCGTGGTGGGGAGCATTCTTTGATACCATTCAGGACCTGGTGAGCAACAGCAGAATCGGGGAGCGCAGAACGCGAGCCGGAGTTTCTGTGCCAGCAGTCCCGACGTTGAATCTGATTCCTGATCCGAAGCCAGCAGCACCCGAGGAGCAGGCGTGAGATATTTTATCGATACGGAATTCATTGAGAGCGGACCAGCGCGCCCGATTGAATTGATAAGCATCGGAATAGTATCCGGGGATGGCAGGGAATTCTACGCCGTCAGTTGCGAGTACGATGCTTCCCATGCCAGCGATTGGGTCAAGGATAATGTTCTGGCCAACCTTGAAGCACCCGGCGGAAAGGTATCTATCGGGCGTATCGCGAAAGACATCAAGGAGTTCATTAATCCGTACTCCTCTGTCAATCCAAATGACCTGAGCCCGTCTCAACGGGAAGAGTACTTGCTTAAAAAGCCGGAATTCTGGGGCTACTACGCCGCCTACGACTGGGTTGTGTTCTGTCAGATTTTCGGCACGATGATGGATCTCCCGAAGGGGTTTCCGATGTACTGCCGCGACATCAAGCAACTCTGCGATGATAAGGGAAATCCGAAGTTGCCGGAACAGGGCAAGGGCGAACACAACGCACTTGCTGATGCCCGGTGGAATAAGATCGCATGGGAGTTTCTGCAATCGTGACCACCAGCCCGAACGGTATAGCCCTCATCAAAAGTTGCGAAGGTTGCAAGCTTCAGGCTTATCAGGACGGCAACGGAATATGGACTATTGGCTGGGGCCACACGCGCGGCGTCAAAGAGGGGGATGTTTGCACTCAGGAACAGGCCGATGCGTGGCTGGTTGAAGACGTCGCGGAAGTTGGCGAAGCCCCGGTCAATTCGCTGGTGAAAGTTCCGCTGAATCAGAACCAGTTTGATGCCTTGGCGAGTTTTACTTTCAACGAAGGAAGTGGACGGCTGCGAAACTCCACGATGCTCCGAACCCTGAATGCTGGGGCGTATTCCATCGCAGCAGCAGAGTTTCCGAAATGGGACATCATCGCAGGGCAGGCAAGCGCGGGTCTCCTGAAGCGCCGCATGGCCGAGCAAGCGCTGTTTCTTCAGCCAGTTTCGTGATATCGTGACCGTAATGCGCCGCACTCTTCTGTTTGTCGCGATCTTCGGATTCTGGCAACCCATCGGGGCGGTCACGGTATCGATCCAGCAGCTTGCCGCAGCATCGACCATCGCGAGTAACGTCGTGCCGCATGTGCTGCACCCGAAGAAATTCGCGAAGACGCTCAAATCGGAAGTGGCGCGGATGAAGAAAAAGAAGACCGGCAAATGACGTGCCCAAATTGCAGGACCGAGATGGAATCGGAGGCGTGCCCTATCGTGCGGTATCCGCATCCGTCCACGCCAGCGACTCATTATCGTTGCGATGGTTGCGATTCGGAGTGGGTATGGACCAAGGGGCGCGGCGAAACCGTTCGGTTTCTTGACGGCGCAGATGTTCCGCTGGCGGTATCGCGGAGGTTTCAGTGAAAGGAAAGTATGCACTATAAAAACGGACGTGAAGCGAAAAATGGCGACAAGGTTCTCCTGATCGGTAGTTATGGTCCACCGGTCGTTGGAATTCTGTATGACGCCGTGGCGGGAAATGACACATGCAATGGCAAACTGGCACCGACGTTGCCAAACGATCCGTGCCCGAATCTCGCGGAATGCCTGCATGTCGATGACGTGAAAGCGGTCCTCGCCGCTGGCGTACCGGATATTTCGAAGGCCGTCTGATGCTCGGCCTTCCCACAGGTACAGACCTCAACGGCATCGCCGATAAGCTCGGCACCATCGTTGCATCTCTCGGGCCGGAAGAATCCGCAGTGGTCACAGGGGCAATCTCCCAACTCTCTGACCACGCGGCGACTCTTGAAGCAAAGACAGCGGCGGACCTGGCGGCAAACGTGAAGGCGGCGGAAGATCCCATCCTTCAGCGCATCGACGTGGCGATTGGAATCCTGCAAACCTTCAAGGCGTTCTCGAATGGGTTCGACATCAGCGTGACGCCGAAACTGAAATCCTGATATCCTGTACCGGAAAGGTAACAAAACACATGAACTGGCTCGTATCCGTGATCAAGTATCTGCCCTTTGTAATTCAGGGCGTCATCTCAGTTGAAACAGCGTTACAGGGCGCTTCTGGCGCAACCAAGAAGGCCGTGGTTCTCGCGGCGGTGCAGGCTGGCGCGGCAGTTGGCGAAGCGGTTCCGGAATCACATGTGGCCGGGATCTCCAGCCTGATCGATTCCACGGTAGCGGCGCTGAACGCGACAAACTTCGCGGGCTTCGGGAAACCGGCTACAAAGACCGCAACGGCGTAGTACAATCCCCTCAATTCACTTGAGCACCCAGGCCGTTACCCCTTACCGGGATAGCGGCCTGTTGTGCGTATCGCTCCTGTAATTCCCTGACCAGCTTCTCGATACTGACGCCGTGAAACTCCTCGAAAACCTTCTTCCCATCCTCAACGCAGGGTATTCGCGCATCGTAGTCGAAGGCTGTTTTCTGGTGCAGCCGGGCCGCAAGCCGGATGATTTCCGTGTCGTCTTTCGGAGAGCCGTAGTGTCGGACATGGTGCGTGGTGGCCGGGAATTCTCCGCTGACTTGGCAGGGGATGCCCGCAGCCCAATCGATACGCTCGGGATCTTCGGTCCTCCCCCGGCGCGGCTTTGACCGCCGGCGCTTCAGTGGGGTTCGCTTCATTGGGAATCCATACTTTCGATTATTTGACGTCCGATCCATTCGGCGACTGGCGGCGCAACAGAGTTTCCCAGCCCCCCCCCGGCAAGTTTGTATGCCCCGCGGGGAATCCCATCATCCACTCCAATAAACGAATCGGCGGCTTGTACCCAAAACGGAAGGCGCGGGAGATGACTTCCTGCGAATATCGGTTTCGTCCCGTTTTGCTTATTCCCCAACCCCTCTGTCCCATTGCCTTTGTTGGGGTAGGCAAGTATGAAGATTCGCTCTCGCTCGTGCGGCGCGCCGAGGTGTCCAGCGGGAATACGGTCCCATTCCGCATCGTACCCGATGGCGGCCATATCGGCGAGTACTCTCCCGAATCCCCGAACAAGTAAAGCTGAGACATTTTCCACGAGAAGGTAATCGGGTCGAAGGATGCGAGCCAATCGCAACATCTCGAACCAGAGTCCGCTTCGTGCGCCGGCCAATCCAGCGCCACGGCCCGCGAAGCTAACATCCTGACAGGGGAACCCTCCGGCGATGAGGTCAACCCGCTCAAGTCCAGATCCGTCAACTGCGGTGATGTCTCCATAGCGTTTTACCTTCGGCCAGTGCCTTTCCAGGACCTTCGTGCAATACGGGTCGATTTCAACTTGCCAGCGGCATTCCATCCCGGCCCGCTCAAGGCCCAGATCCATTCCGCCAATACCCGAAAACAGGGAACCGAACGTCATCCCGCAAGCCCCGTATTTCTGCGAATCTGGAGCGATGCTAATTCCCGGCTGAGGTGTCCGATGGTGGCGGACATCTGTGCTAACTGCTTTGCCTGGCGTTCAATGATCCCCAAATGCCGCCGGGCCACGTCGCCCACGCCAACCCGTCGCTGTTCCGGCCGCGCTGCCCGGTAGTGGTGGATCACGGTTGCGTGGTGCATTCCGCCCAGCAGTTTCCCGATCTTGGCGAACGGAACCCCCAGCGTATCTCGTAATTCGCAAATCGCGTCAGAACGGGCTACAACGAAGCGCGGCTGATTTCCGCCCCCTCGCATCATTCCGGTGGTCAAGCCGTGTTCCTGTGCTATCTGGGCAACAATACGATGGGCTTGAGCGGTGTCGAAGGACTTTGTGGGGCGGCTCAAATCGAAACTCCAATTCCATCCAGAAATTCGCTGAATTCCGGCAACACAGAGCCTTCTGTTTCGTCCCACCTCGCCCACAGATGCAGGCATTTCGGGTGGATATTTACGTAGCGGTCGGCGGGTGGAAATACCGCATAAGCATAGCGGTCGCCGATAAACGCGGCCTTGATTTTGCACGTGTCCGCGTGATTCGGAACCCAGTCTTTCCGGCTATAGGAAACGTGAATCCACTGAGCGCCATCGGCCTTGACGCTGCAATCGATGAGCACCCGCAAGCCGCCGTGAATCTCGCGGAGTGCGTAGCCATAGCCCCATTCGTGAAGCACTTCGAAGCCTTCGGGGCAAACGAAAACCCAGTCAGTCACAACCGCCCCATGATCGACTTCAGCGCTTCGGCGTTCGGTTTCCCGCCCGATCCCACCCACGCTTCGGCCCGTTTGTCTGCTTCCCGCTGCTCGGCCATGTAATGCGATTCAAGAGCGCGGGGGATTTTCAGGTTGGCGTGGGTCACGTCAGCCATCTCGGGGCCGTGGGTGCAGCGCATAGCGCGGGAAAGGCCATATTGCGCGTCAACCGAAATGAATCCATCGCCATTGCAGTATCGGCAGCGCCCGCGACGTTCCGAGGCGATTTCTACCGCCGGGTCCGCAACTTCGATGCAGAGATCGTGGAGGTGGGATGGTTTCGGCCATTCCGGGTTTTCCCGAATCCAGGTCTCAATCACGGATCTGGCGTGCTCAACAGACCGGGCGTACTGGGCCAGCATCGCGCTCAGTGAGGCCCGTCCGTCTTTTTCCGGGGGGAACGATAGGTTGGCCTTCACGAGCGGCAGGATGGCGTGTTGTGCTTCTTTTTCGGTGATCATAGTTTGGCTATCTCGGCTTCCATTTCTTCCTGAATTTGCTGGTTTCGGCTCTTGGGCGCAACTTTCCCGTTTTTTGCCGCCGGAACGCGCAGATAGTCCCGGTCCACGATCACAAACCGCATCGGCTTTACCCGCGCGCGGCCCTCGCGCATCGCGGCCCACCACTGCGGCAGATTTTCCTTCATCGTCTTGACTGTGATTTCCGGGTTCGCGCTCGAAAGGATTTCACGGATCGCGGCATCTACCCCGGCCTCAAAGTCTTGCGGGTCGGGCTGCTCATTCGCAAGCCCGCGCACTATCGCCTCCACGAGCTCATGCTTTCGAACCTCTTCGGCGATTCGATGCGGATTTTCTGGACGTTCGGAGGCGTCTTTCGGAGACGGAGACGGAGACGGAGACGACGCGCGCGAGCCGCACTCCGCCGCACTTGCCCGCGACTCGCGGACAATTGTCCGCACTCCGCCGTCAATTGTCAGCGGAGGGTCCGGAAACTTGCTGGTAGTACTTCGGGTTCTCTGCCCGAAGTTTATGATTTCAATGTAGTTCTTGTTTTGGTCTGAGTACTCGCGGACAAGTGGCGGCGACTGGCCGCACTCTGTCAGCCACTCGCGGACATTTGTCAGCGACACGCGGTCAAGTTGCAGCGGATAACACGCCGCGAGGATTAAGGCCGGGTTTCCGTGGAAGCGCCCGAAGTCGTCGGCCTTGCTCATGAGGCGGCGATAGAATAGCTCCGCACCGGGAGAAAGCTGGTTTACGCGCTCAGATTCAATGATTCCATCCCGGAGGATGCGATTCGGCAATTTTCTCACCTTCTCACCTTGTATTTTAGGAGTTTTGGCGGGCCGTCGACAGGTGAGGATCGAGCGGCCCTGATGCCAATTCCGTGCTGGTCCCTGGCCGGGGAGTCAGCACATCCAGATTATCGCAACACGGATTCCGTTGTAAAGTTCAATCCACCATCACGCGCATCTTTAACCGCTCCGCTTCTCGGCTGTCGGGCCGCGTGTCTTTGATGTACCGGCGCCGGGCTTCGGAGAACGCTTCGAGACCCAACCTATGCGCTGTCAGAAGCCGCACCAAGCCACGAATCAGGTACGGGGATACGGAAAGGCAGGCCAGAAATACGAAAGCCACCAGGCCCGTCATTGATAGAAAAACGTCAATCATGATTTACCTCGCTTTACATCCTCAGCGGTTCTCGGCAGCATGTTTTCCCTCCAGTTCCGCACGTTCACGCTCGCATTCCTCGGCGCGGATTACGTTCGCGGCGCGATCCTTCCGGGTCTTCACTTCCTCGCGGCCAAGACGATCCATTTCCATGCCGGTGACCTTCTCGCGATTCCGGTTGCGGTCAATGAGTTCCTGAATCTTGCGGTTGCGCGGGCGACCGTTCAACGTCCGTAGTTCTTCAGTGAGGGCCTGATTGTCGCGCACCAGTCGCGCCCTCTCGCGTTCGATGCCAGCTAGGTAGCTATCGGCCTGCGCGATCTGGTTCCGGCGCATTGAGGACTCGCCCAGTAGCCTCAGCACGCGGCTCCGCAACTCATCGCGCGTCTCAGTTGTTTGTGTGTCGGTCATGATGTTTTTTCGCCGCCGCGTTCAGGCACTCTTCCAGATATTCCAGACAGTCATCGCAGGCGTACGTCGAATCACCTTGCGGCTCTCCCCGCTTTGTGCAGCGCGTCACGCCGTCACGAAGCAACATACAGCACTGCGTCTCGGTTCTCTCAGACATTAGCCTTTTCATCCTCGCTTTTCGCCAGTCGAATACACTCAGAAACCAAGTCGACCAGCATTCCGGCACTGACCAACGATAAAGGGATCGGCTTGATCGGGCTGGCTATCCTCATCGCGCGGGCTTCGGCCCATCCAGCGCACGGAGTTTCATTGATGTGGCAGTGAAAGACTTCTCCAGTAATCGCACACATGTTTGCCACCACGACCGAGTGCGGCGAATTACTGGCCTCGGTTCCGTGCGTGAACGCGCAGTCGTGACATCTCTCAGCCATTTCCGTCTCCTCCCTGCATGTCAGCCCTCATATCGCGGGCAAATTCGCATTTGTGATTTCGTTTCGCCGCGCGGGCTGCGCTCATGACTCCGCAGGGGCAGCGGGATTGTACGGGCTTGCGGCCGGCACCGGGACGGGAGCCGCCGCGCGTTGGTTTCTTGCGCCTCATCCTTCGTGCGCCATCTGATCGTAAGCGGCGCAACCCTTCGACCTGTGGTAGTTACGAAGGGGAGATTTTCCGCCCTCAGCGCGCCAATTGGGAGACCAAATACTCTTTCGTTCCAGATCGTCGTTGGCAATCAATTCCCGGCAATAGGCGCAGCGTTGTTCCTCTGCTAGTGACTTCTGGATGTTCGGTAGGTCTGGCATCAACTTATCTCCCTGGAAAACTTATCGCCAAGCGCCTTACCGGCATTCACCGGCCAGCGCGAGCATCTCGGACAAACGGTGTGAATTTCCTGCGTCCACGTCTCGCCGCATGGGCAGTCGATAGGCGGAAATGGATCTGGAATGCCGAGACGTTTAACAGCGGGCTCGTCCGAGCAGCACGCCTCATGCAGAATCATATTATTTTCTCCCGCCTTAAACCCCGCGATGAAGTACTCATCTGTGATCGGCTTGCGGCACGTCCGGCAGATGGTTTTCATGCCATGCAGCACACGCGATGCGGTCGGCAGGCGCAGGGCGTGATCCAGCGGACCAATGTCAACCATGTGGTTGGTGGGCTTGGAAATCCTCATGCCACCACCAGCGGAGAATGAATGCGATGGAAGCCCACGCAGCCGCGTTGCCCGCAGTTTGGATCGCAAATCTCACAGCGGCATTGGACGGGCCACGCAGCGCAACGGGCACCGTTCGCCACGTCCAGGCTTTTGGTTGCGATCACTACCGTTACCGGTTCTTCAGAGTTTCCGAAAGCCGCTTTCGCGACCTCGCCGATTGATGCGCGCGCGGGGAGCTTAACCACTTCGCGTTTGCCTTTGAGTTCAACGGTGAAGTACATGCTTTGAATTATGGCAGAGTCGCGGAAGTTTGTCAACAATCAAACCGCTTTCATTTCTGTTTCCCTGATAGAGAGCCGGAAGCGCCCGAGATCGGCCAGCAGCCATCACAAACGCCGGTGGATGCTCCTGGCGGCGTGTGTATCGGGCTGCATAAATCGCAGTAGAACCCGCCCGCTATTGGGTTTTCGTGGCCGCGTTCATCGGCCCTCGCGGGGCATCCACAGCAGGAGCATATTTTCGGCTCCTGAGCGGTCTGCTCATCCACCCATGTTGCTCCGTTGTCGTCGGAGAATTGAACGCGGGCATAGTTGTATTCGAGGCGCAGGCAGGTAGTTGCGTATGACTCTGCTTTCTCCCGCTCAAGGCAAGCAGCAGTTTGGCTCTCGCGATGGCCATCTTTCCAATCCACCCGCCAGATACGTGGTTGAGCGGTCTGCCCGGTTGCGGGCTGAGAATTCCCAATCGCCTGAAGCTGCTCCAGTGGCTCCATCGGGATAACGCTTACAACTACTGCGGGCTGAGGGGCGGAACAATCGGGACACTTCCCCATCATGTTTGGTTGGCCGTTAGCGATGATTATTTCCCGCGATCCCTTGCATGTCGGGCATACCGGCTTCGCGGGTTCCGGCTGAGTGGCTGACATGGCGGCATCGATAGCGGCACGCATGTCGTCGGTCATAGGTCCGTTCGGCATCCCGTCCGCATGCCATTGACCTTCGTACTCGGTTAATGGGCTGGATTCGTCATCGACCCATTTATTCTCCAGCCAGTCCAGCCGCGTCGTATCTTTCTCTTCATCCTCCAGCCGTGTACGGAGAGCCGAAAGCTCGGCCCTTGCTTCTGTACTCCGCTTTAGCCATGCCGCAGACGTTTCCTCGGCGTCAACCAACTCCCGTTTTACGGTTTCCAATTCATCGCGGAGGGTGGATTCAGGGAACGGCACGTCGTGTTTCCCACCAGCCACCCGTTGCGCCCATTCCTCGGACAATTCGACGCCGTACTCGTCGTTGAGCCGCTTCATCATGTGTCCCACAACGCGCCGCGCTTCATCCCGCTCTCGTGTGAGCGCGGCGATGGCATTGTTGTTATCGTCGATGATGCGTTTCAGGCTCCCGATCTCCAGAACATCCTGGGTGTGCGCGTTCATCCAGGTGACCATGGATGTCGCGTGTTCCGATTTGAGCGCGGCGTTCGCTTCGGTGAGCCGCTCAATGTCCGCGTTCCTGTCAAGGAGGGCGCGGGCAAGGATGGTAGCCTCGTGCATCGGCAGACCCATTTCCGTGGGCGTGACGATTACATAGTGGCGACCCTCCTGAATTCGCTCCGCCAACTCTGTCGCGGCTTTGTGTTCTTCGGGGGTGAGAGTCATGGAATACGCTCCAATTTCAATTTCCTGAGTTTGTCAAAACGTACCGGGGAATCACAGGACAGCAGGTTGACCACCTCTTGTTTAGTAATGGTGTGGTACTTTCCCTTTGCGCCGAAGCCCTTCGTCTTTCCAGATAGTTCGTCAGTGAACTCGAAAGACACGCGAAATCTGGGCTGCGTTTTCATTCTTTCTCTCCTTCCCCGGAAGGCCGGGAGCCATCAATGTCCGTTACCCTTGACCCGTCAGAGTCAACCTGAAAGACCTCAAATCTCATTTTGTTCCAGCGGTGGGCGAATCGCGTCCTCGCCATAAACACCATCTCATCGAAGGTGAAGGTGCCTTCCGCTATATAGACGCTGTTTGAGTTCGAGCGCGTGTCAATGGTGCGGTCCCAAAATCCGAGAGCGGTCCAGCCGCCACGGTGATGCAGGATGGCTGGGCCTTCGATCTGCTGCCCCCTATGCTCTATTCGACCGTCTCGGTCTTTGTAGCAACCGGGTTGCAGGCAGCAGTCAATCGGATGCTGGACGTCGCCATAACAACCCCACGGCAAACTACGCTCCGTTTCGCGGTCAACACTGTGCCCGCTCTCATCGCACACGTAATGGCCTGCGGAATCCCACGGCCCAAAGTAAAACATCTTCGGTTCGCTCACGGCTTTTCTCCCTTCACCCTCTCGCTGACCACTTCACCCTTGGGTTTCCAATCTCTTCCTTCATCTAAGTCAGGCATAAGAGACCCACGACGTAAACCAAAGCCGCCACAACGAAGGGGACCAGAAACCAGAAAGAAAAGTAAAGCGCTGCCGATATTACTGGCAGTATGTACGATAATAGCCGTGCCAGCCTCTTTGGCGATCTTCCTTCCCCGCGTGTCCGTATCGGCAACCTCTCCGTCAGACCCGAACAATCCACTTTCCGTATCATAAGCTGCTTCTACGAGACGCTCCATGGAAGCAAGACGGAAAAGCCGATACCAACCAAACATATCCCTCCCAAGAACAGCCAGAAGTTAACCAGACTCCCACGGTTTTCCCGCAACGGTATCCATCCGAACCACAAGCAGGCGATGCCAGCAATAAATGGAATAAGCCCATTGAGTGGTGGAAGCCGCGCGACAAATCGAATACCTTCAGCGTCTGTCATTTCGTTTTCACCATCCGGCACACACCATCCGACCCAAGTTCCGCATCCCATGTCGTCCAGTTGCCGTTAATATCGCCGCCGCTCACGTAAGCTGGCCCGCACGCCTGGGTTACCGGCATCCGTACGACCTGATGGCGGATACAGCCCGTCAGCAGTAGAGCGAGGATCAGGGAGTTACGCATTGGGTTTAGCGAAAGGCTCCAGGACACGAAATACAGCGAGCGACAAAGCCTTTGCGATTCGCATCCCGGTGTGGTCGGCTCCGCAGTTCTGAAATGCCTCAGTCGCGACTCTGTTCGCCCCGTACCACGCAGAACCAAATCGCTCTGCCCCGATTTCGTGAATCTGTTCAATGGTCATGCCGCTGTGAACGCCTCGCTGCGCAATCGGATGAGCATCGGAAAGCGGATCAATCTCCGGCGCGATAGAGTAAGGTTTCGCGTATTCGTTCTTCATTCCGTTCCTTTCAGCGCCGCATCGAGAGCGGCAAGCGTAGCCATCGCGATAGTTGCTATTTTTGCCCGCACGGCCGCTTCGGAATAAATCCGGTTTCCGCTCGTCTCGGAAATCTCCTTCACTGCGTTCCGTGCCACCACGAGGGCGGCGCGAAGGGATTCTATTACGTCGTCTTTGGTGGGCGCGGTGCAGCAAACTTCGCAAGAGCCGAAATACGTGAGGCTGTCGTCTGAAACCCAGTGATGTACTGGCCCCATATCAAATTGCTGGTAGCCCTTCGCGCACCACTTGCACTTCTCCCTGCAAATCTTCTCGTACGTGCTGAGTATCGGATTAGGTTCAGGCATTGGCGATCCTCGTTTCAAACCCACCGCCGGCCTTCTTTGGTCTCTCGATCGCTAACACGAAGCGGAACGGATGCTGCTCGGCCGCCACCTTCCGCCGCACGCGGGCCGCTTCTTCTTCGAGGGGAACCAATGTCCCCGCGTCAGTCACGCGCCCTGCTTTGACCTCATGGCACTCATAAACGTCGTCTGCAGCCAGTACTCCGAAGTCCGGAGCATAGAAAGCGTTGTCTGCGGCCAGCCTCAACCGGATTGGCTCATAGGCGAATTCCTGAATTTCCCCCGCCAGCTTGCGAAGGCCCAGGAACTCCTCGTACCGCAGCTCGGTTTTGTTCTTCTCGCCGCGGACTGACTTCCGGCCCTTCGCAAAGCGAGTGAATCTCATGGCCTTGTCCCCAGCCAGCTTGCCAGCCACCCAGCCCCCACGGAAGCCCCCGCAACCACCACAGCACCGACGATCAGGAGAGCCCAGCCGTACAGGGTCGGGCGGCGTGGTTTCCTCACTTGCCCACCGCCGCATTCGGGGCTGAGTCGAGAAGCCGCTGGGCATCCTGCACCTGCTCGATGCGCGATTTCCCGGCATCGGAACGCCGTTTGCGGGCTCCGTCGATCTGGATCAGCCCGCGCATCTCCATTCCGGCCTGCACCCACGCATGAGCCAAACGCGCCTCCGCATCGGTGCATTCCTTGAAGTAGTTTTTGACGTCGTTTAGGTCGGCCATCTCAATCCTTTCTAAAATCGAATCTGGCGGTCCCGTTCCACTCCTGCAATTGGAGTTGCCGGGATATGACACCCTGCGTAGCCTTGCGGTTGTCAAGCCGCCTTGCCGCACGCTGCGGGCGCGATTAAACAACGCCCTTACGCCGCGATACAGGGGCGTGTCATCATCCACGCCGCCGCCAGAACTTGGCGCACCCGCTCTCGGGGAGAGAAGTCGCCGGGGAGGAAACCGGAGACTCACGCCGAAGCGTGAAGCGGGTGCGTAACTCATCGAATCTGTAAACTTTCGCTGCGGGGAGCAAAGCGGGCGCCGGGTACGCCGCGCTTGGCCGTCCCTCCGCAACTCGGACACTGCCGGCCTTCCGGGTATCCCGTATCGCAATCGGGGCAAGGCTGATTCAGGGCTTCCGCTACAGCGGACCGGCTGACCTCGCGCGGTCCAATTTTCATACAGGCGATATCTTTCGATAGGCTGGGGAGGTAGCCATTCATTGCCGCCATCTCGCGGGCCAGATCAAGCAAAGCGGGCCAAACCTGGGCGGGCATTGTCACCGTCACCCGGCAGTACTCATCCGGAACCAGTGATTCATCGGTGATCTCGACTGGCATTGCGCCGCCATTGCCCCGGAGAGTCATCGTGTGCCTGACGCCTTCGAGCTTCTTCGGCTTGCCTTCCCGCCACGGCATTTCGTTCATGACGAAGGCCACGCGCTCTTTGACGTTGGCGACTATGGCGCGGAGGTTGTCCCGCCGCGATCGGAGCCGGTCTATTTCCTGATCGATCTCGCAGCGTTCCGTGACGCCCTTGCGTTCGCGGGGTTCGTGGCACAGCCGATCCAGCATCAGGATAAAATCAGCCGTTCCGTCAACCTTGCGGATTTCCGCGCGGAGGTATTGCGTGATCGATTCATTGATAACGTCGATCTGGCCAGCGAATTCGCCAGCGGTTGAATCTGGCGCGGCATCCATTTGCGCCCGCGCCTCCTCGCGCATGGCATAGAGTTCGCGGAGGCCTTCCTGCAGTTCGTAAAGCGAAAGCTCAAGGCTCATTTGCCGTCTCCGTCGAAAGGAGTTTTGTGTTCCGGCAGCGCCTGATAGGCTTCCCACAGTTCCGTGAGCACGGTTTTGAAGTGCGCGGGGTTGCTGATCCCATTCGGCCAGCGCCTGGTGATCGATTCCGCAACCTTATCGTAGGATTCGCTGCCGAGCTTCCCGCCGCGCTCGATCATCTTATCGGCCATCGCGGTACAGACAGCGGGGAACGCCGCGCGATTCTTCTGGATCTTTTCGAGATACGAGAGCATTTCGATGGGGAACGGCTTTCCGGCGATAGCCTTGTCGTTATCCGTGATTTCCAGATCGTCGCGCGTCTGCCGTGGCTTCAATACTGGCTTGGTGCCGTCGCCCTGCGCCGCGTTGCCATCGTCGTCTTCGGGAGCCACGCCAACCATTGCCGAGAGGCTGTACCGGCGAAGGTACGTCAGCGCGGAGCCAACGGTCTGCGGGCGGTTATCCACAACCGTCATGACGAGCTTCGAGGCGAAGAACTGTCCCGACTTGTGAATCAGCATTGTCACCAAGGAAGATTCTTCCCCGGATGCACTAGGCATCTGCACCACCGCCAGCCCGTTCTTGCCGAGAGGCGCGCGGCACGCGCCCCACACCGAGGCGAGGTCCGCATATTTTGAGCGGAAATGCGGATTAGTGGCATCCTTCGATGCGCCCTCCATTTCCATCTGCGCCAGCGCCAAAGCCCCGGCAAGTTCGCCGAATTCCGGCGAGTGCCAGAATTCCCGACCTGAAATCAACATCTCGTTTTCCATCTCAGTTTTCCTCCCCACGTTCCGCGCGTTCCCGCGCTCTCTGCTCCCTCACTGCGCCCGCGTTTGGTCTCCGATACTCCAGCCAGAGAGAGAACCAATCCTCCGGCTGCTTTTCTTCAGCTTCGATCGCGCTCCGAATTTCAGCCACTTCTGAAGGTGTGAAATCCGGGGTCACGTAATCATCCAGGTTGTCGAAGAACATCAGGCGACCTCGGTGGGTTCCGGCTGGATCGGGCTAGGCAACTTCGCCACCAGCGCCGCGCGGGCTTTATCCAGCACTGCCGAAACTTCATCAATCTGCGCCAACGATTCGAAAAACAGGGCGACCTGTCCGATATAGACAAAACAAACGAATCGCCCCGGCGAGCACTCTATGGCCTCTCCGCTGAAGCTGGCATCAGCCGTGGTCGTATCGTCGTTCATGTGGACCGAAATACCTACCTGTGACATTTATTCATCCTCCCTGTACTTCTCTTCAAGATCGTAATCAGCGGTCGGGTCTTCGGCTGGGCCATCAACGGGCTCCGGGGCTTCGCACTTGCACGGATCATCTCCGCACTCATTGCAGAGTTTCGAGCACGCAAGGCATAGCCAGTACGGACGCTTGTCGGTCGGCAGCGGAGACGGATCTTTTATGACCCCGAGCACCTCCATGCACGATTCACACATGTCATGGACCGGGCAATAGCGCGATGTCTTCACGTACCGGAGTGGATCGCCTTCGCAATCGTAGTCGCATTCGCAGCGGGGCTCAGTCATAGTAGCCACCCATGTCCAGATCAGTTTCACGCCCGCGCGTATCTTCGCAGTTGTCGCAATCCTCGCCAGCGACCTTCTCGCAGCCGCAGCCCCGGCAGACAACGAATTCCAGAGTTTCCAGTTCCTCCCGTACTTCACGGATGCGGGCGGTATCGGCTTGGATGGCCTGAACCCCTTCGCGGGGGCTCACCGGGACACCTTCGACAGCAATCGAACCTGCGTAAGCAGGGCGGTTGACGGCATTGGCATAGATCGCTCGTTGATATCCAGCGTGACCCATCCGCGATCCTTCAGGATGGATTGCTCAATGGATGGGCGCTCACAGTCCCATCCCTCAATGCGCGACACCGCGTGCAGCACCATTGCAATCTGTCTCAGTGCTGGAGCTTTCGTGATCTTCATTTGCTTCGCACCCTCCCCGGATGCGCCGATCAATTGCTGATCTGTTGCTATCTTAGCGGAAAACAACACACGATGCAATAGCGGGATGCAAAAAAGATGAAAATAAATTATACTGAGGTGGATGGTCGCGAAAACGAAGAAAAAGATGACACCCCACCAGAGGGCGGTAGTGGCGCGCGCCGCCCAGCTCGCCCGCAATCCAGGGAATAACGGGGGCGGGAGGACCGCCTGCCACGCGCCCGCCCAGCCAGCCACATGCAAGCGCTGCCGCCGCAGGCTGTCCGAACAGCGGAGCCGGGCCAACAGGAAGGCCGCATGAACGCCACGAGCAGGGCATTGCGCCTGAAATCCTCAGTGCGATCTCTCGGCCTCTATCAGTCACTCGGATTTATGGACCGCTTCGCGGGGAGAAAAAGAAGAGTGGCGGGAATAAGTTCCCCGGCATGATCCCCATGTCTGAGCTTGACGCCATGATCGAAATGGGCTGGGGATTTACCCCGCGCGAACGAATCCCGGCTGACTGGCACACCAAACGCGGGCCGCGACCACAGTGCACGGCAATGGGCACCAGGAGTTCTGAATGAAAAAGCCAGAGGCTTATCTGAAGATCGGGATTTACCAAAGCGTGACTCCGATCGCGGTCCCGCCGGGTCCGAGCTGCGATCTGACTGACTGGATACCCGGAAAGAGATTCCATTTCCTATTCCGCGACTCCGGGGCGGTGGAAGAGGATGGAGTTCCAATTTGGACAGCTTACGGCCTTGAAGTGTCATAGAATATCTTAGAATGCCATTTGCAAAGGGAAGAAAGAAAACCGGCGGTAAGACCAAGGGCGTTAAGCCCGTCATTCAATCCGTGCGCGAATTCCTCGCGGAGCGTGGCTCGAACCCGTTCGAAACGCTGGATGATATCCGCCGCGGTGAGCTCACCTGCAACGTCTGCAGGGGGAAGAAGAAGACGCGGTATCAGCCGGGCCAAGGTGATAAGACGTTTGAGCGCACCTGCCAAAGCTGCTACGGGTCAGGCTTTGAGCGCATCAACCCCGCTGATCGCGCCAGAGCCGCCGGCGAGCTCGCGAAGTATTGCCAGCCGCAGCTCAAGGCAATCGAGGTTTCAGGGAATCAGGACCGCCCGGTACTGGCAGAGATTCGTGTGCGGTTCGTGGAAGCGAAGGACGGGAAGCCTGTATCCGGGGACACGCCAAGCTAAACCCTATGGGTCAGACGGCTTGAATTTCGCCGCTCGCACGCTGCCGGATTCCGGGCTTGTGGCCGGGCGCCCTGCTCTCGCTACAGGCCGTCCCGCTCCGCTCATCCGCGCCGTTATTCACCGTCGCGAAATCCCGCGGGGGACACTCCGATTACCGTCCCGCGTGCCCGCTTGCGCGGTTCCCGGACGCCGGAAAATCGCAGGCCGTCACTGGTGACTCAGCCGTTGTATTCTCGGTTGTTTTCATGGGAGGATGTTAACACACGATGCCCGCTGAAGTCACAGTAGAAACCTCCGTCCCGGCGAAACTCCGTTTCCTCTACGAACCAGCCGAGATTAAAGTTGTCTACGGCGGGCGTGGCAAGGGTGCGAGCTACGGGATTGCCGACGCGCTGCTCGTTACCGGCGCGAAACGCCCCCTGCGCTGGCTCTGCTGCCGCGAAACCATGTCATCGATCGATGAATCGGTTCACGCCCTGCTCTCCAGCCGCATCCTTGCTCTTGGCCTTCAGAACGAATACGAGGTCCAGCAGCGCAAGATTCTGTCGCGCCGCTGGGCCGCGGGACGGGACGCCTCCGATCCCCTCGCCGGACGCTATGGATTCAGCTTCATCGGCCTGCACAACAATAATGCGGGCGTGAAATCCTACGAGGGTTACGACGGAGCGTGGGTGGAAGAGGCCCAGAATCTCACAAAGGCGAGCTGGCTCACACTTGAGCCCACTTTCCGTAAAGACCCTCCCGCGGGGCCTTTCGGATCGGATGGCCTTGGCTCTGAAATCTGGATCAACTTCAATCCCGAGCTTGATACTGATTTCGCCTGGACAGAATTCGTCCTGAAGGAATCGCCCCGCGTCAAGGTTTGTCGCATGTCGTGGCGGGACAATCCGTTCTTTCCCGACAAGTTGCGCCGCCAGATGGAGGAATTGCGCCGCACTGATCCGGACGATTTCGATTATGTCTATGAGGGAATTCCCCGGTCGAATGTGAAGGGGGCGGTATTTGGCGCGGAAATGACCCGCATGGATCTGGACGGGCGTATTTGTTCGGTTCCATACGACCCCCGCCAACCGGTCTACACGTTTTGGGATGTTGGTCTCGATACCACGGCGATCTGGTTCGTCCAGGGCGTGGCTATGCAGCTCCGGCTCATTGATTACTATGAAAACAAAGGGAAAGGCATGGACCATTACACGCGCGAACTGCAATCTCGCGGGTATGTCTACGCCCGGCATTGGCTCCCTTGGGATGTCGGCGTTCAGGCCGCCCCGGAGGGCATGGGACAGGGGCAATCGCTCGAATCGATCCTCCGTAAATTGATGCCCTCAACCGAAGTGCGCACGAGCCCGCGCTGGAACAATACGCAGACGGCTATCAACGCGGCCCGGCTCATCTTTCCCCGCGTGGTGATTGACGGTCTGAAATGCGAGTCCGGCATTCGCGGGCTTCGTCGCTATCAATGGGGAGATCCGCCAAAGAGCGGGGCCACCACCCGGCAACCCTTGCATGATTGGGCCAGCCACCCGGCTGCTGCGTTTCAGTACATCTCGAATTTCTCCGACAAGCCTCCGTCTGAACCAAAACAGCCCCTCCGCCAGCCATCCCGCCGGGAATATTCACCTTTCGCCTAAATCATTGCCCTGAATCCTGTTTCGGTGTATGATACGGCACAGGATGCCCGCAACCTCACAATCCCAGCAAGAAATGATGGCCATCGCCGAGCACGCACCCGGCAAGCTCTACAAAAAAAACAAGGGCGTGCTGAAGATGGGCGCGGCCAAGCTGCATGAATTTGCCTCGACGAAGCGCAAGGGCCTGCCGATGAAGGCGAAATCCGCCAGTGTCGCCGACATGATGGAGGCGGGGTGACGATATTCCCCGTCCAGCGGCTGCACTCCGATTCCGATGGAGAAATACTTGAGGTTTGGCCAGATGGAAGCGCACGCGTTGGTAGCCGTCTCCTTCTTACGGCACGCGAGCAGATAGATTGGTTTTCGGCTCACCCAGACGCAGTGAATCTTTTGATCGGATGCAGCGCCGGGACTGCCTAATTACCCGGAGAAAGCAGGCAGTAAATGAGCGGTCTTCAGACACAGGCAAACGGCGGCAGTCTCCAGCTCTCCACGCTGGCAACAATCAACACTCTCGCGGCTTCGATCTTCCCAAGCCAGGGCAACATCTACTTCGTCAATCCGGAATTCGGCAATGACGTGGCAAACGACGGGAGCCGGAATGCGCCCCTCCAGACGCTCGCGCGGGCTTTGGCGCTGGCTACGGCGGGCCAGAATGACATCATTTTCCTCTGCGCCACTTCGAACACCGCGGCGAACACCACCGATTACCAGACCCAGACGCTGAACTGGAACAAGGATCTCGTTCACCTGATCGGCGTCAATGCCGGTTCGCAGTTCGGGCAACGCTCGCGCATTGCGTTCGATTCCGCTTTCACCGGCGCCGGGAACCTCTTCACGCTCTCAGCCAATGGCTGCCTGATCGCCAACATCGAGTTTTTCATGGGCGTGGCTTCGGTCAACCCCATCGGCTGCATGTCGATCTCGGGCCAGCGCAATCACCTGTCGAAGTGCCAGATCGCCGGTATGGGCAACGCCGCGAACGATATCAGCGGCTCCTACTCGCTCCAACTCAACGGGGCGCAGGAAAACCTGATCGAAGATTGCGTGATCGGCCAGGACACGGTACAGCTTGGGGCGGGCACCAGCAATTCGGTCATTCTGTTTTCGAACAACGCCGGGACCGGCTGCACGCGCAACACGTTCCGCAAGTGCCAGATCATGCTGGATACCTCCAGCGCGACGGCCTGCCTGTTCCTGCGATCGGGAGCGACGGCGATGGACCGCGTGAACCGCTTCGACGATTGCGTTTTCATCAATGCGGTTTCGAGCGGATCAACCGCCCTCACGCACGCCATGGCAATCACCACAGGCACCAGCCCGGCCGGCATGATCGTTCTCAGCGGAACAACCGGCCTTGTTGGGGCTTCCGGCTGGAATACCACCGCCTCCGGCAACGTGTTCGCCGTGGGTGGTCCTCAGCCGACCAATACTACCTGGGGTCTGGATGTCGCGGTGACGTCGTAAATGAGTCATCCCTGCGAGGGTGGGTGCGGGCGCATGGTTTCGGCCAACAAGGCCAAGTGTCTGAATTGCCAGGCAAGAGAAGCCGTCGCCCGCCTCGCCGTTCGCGGGGTTTTTGTAAGCCACGAAGAAGCAGTGCGAGGAATCCGGCTTGGAGCCGAAGGAGCAAAGCAGAGTGCCTGAACCAACCCACATCGTCCTGACCTACCCGAGTCAGGACACCGAAATCATGTTCCGCGCCTCGGACATGATGATGATTGCCGAGCGCCAGAAATGCACCATCGTGTTCGGCGAAGACCCGAGCGCCCCGGTCACGAGCCCCAAAAAGAAGCAATCCCGCGTCTTCATGGAATCCGACCGCAAGCTGGTCATCGGCGAGGACAATTACCAGTGGAACCATAACGGCTCTCGCTACATGCGGGAAATCATCGCGAACAACGATCTACTTGGCGTCGATCTTTCGACGCAACCCTGCTCCCACCGCGAGGCTGTGATTGAGGAACGATGCCAGGAGGGACTGATTACCCTTGCGCCGGATTCTCTGGGGATGAGGGTTAATGGTGAAGGTATTGGAGCCGTGAGCATGAAACCATTTAACAAGAGCCTGAAGGCGAACTAATTGCAAATTCCGGCACAGTTTGAGCGTTTCATTTCCCCGGAGCCAATGAGCGGTTGCTGGCTGTGGACTGGCGCAGTACAACCCAACGGCTACGCAGTAGTGGCCGTCAAAAGGAAACCAAAATATGCGCATCGAGAGGTCTTTACGGCAACAAAGGGAGCCATTCCCGTCGGACTCGATCTTGATCATCTCTGCCGCGTTCGGTCGTGCGTCAATCCCGACCATCTGGAGCCTGTAACAAGAAAAGTAAACACCATGCGGGGTATTTGTGGTGCCGTTAATCGTGCCCGCCAACTGGCCAAGACCCACTGCCCGCACGGCCACCCCTATGAAGGCTACAACCTTTTCGTAAACGCAAGTGGTGCGCGGGAATGCCGTACTTGCCACAGGGTTCGCGCACAGGCCAAAAGGGATAGGTTGAAAAATGCCCTCGCTGCCTAAATCACAACTCCCGGTGTTTGTAAGAAGGTGCTGGAATGCGTGGAGAAAAGCCAATGTCAGCATTCGGGAAGAAGAAAAAACAAGGCTCGGCTTTTACGTTGGAGGAGAGCTTCAGTGGCGCGAAGGAGAAATCACCGACCGCAAGAGGGCCAATCGCCCATTTATTACCGTAAATAAATGCAAGCCCGCCGTTGACCAGATCGAGGGCGACGTGCGCCTCAATCCCCCCGGCCCGCAGTGCAAGCCAGTGGGCGAGAACGAAGACGCCCCCTCCCCTGACATAATCGAAGGCCTGATCCGCGAAGTGGAATACCGCTCAATGTCCGAAGTCGCGGATTCGACCGCGGTAAAGTATTCAGCCATCTCCGGCTACGGCGTCATTGAGATGCAGACGGAATACTCAAACGAGCGCGACGATCAACAGCGCCTGGTCCTCAAGTCCGTCGAAGATCCCGGTATCGTGTTCTTCGATCCGAAGGCCCGCATGGCGAACCGTCAGGATGCCCGCTGGGCCGGGAAGATTTGCCAATATTCAGCCGATGAATACGAGATGGCCTTCGGCAAGCGCAAAGTGCGGCAACCAGGCGGCGTGCAGCAGGCGCAAGGCTGGATGGCCGACGCCATGGGGATCGGCAGCGAAGACACCCAAACGCTTCTGGAGTGGACCGGCGCGCGCGATGATGGAGATGGGCGGTGGCGCGGACCGTTCTATGTCTGCGAATTCTATATGGTCGAGGAGGAAGACAGGACCTCCCGCCTCTACGACGACAAGCTCTGGTATTTCGACGGCGAGAAGATCCCCGACGGCGTGAAGCGCGTTGAGGGTGATGGGGTTACGGAGCGAAAATCTCCGAAGCGCGTCATCAAAAAGTACCTGGTCGATGCTCTTGAAGTTCTCGATGAAACGGAATGGTTTGGAACGCTGATCCCCCTGTTTCCGGTTCTCGGCCCTGAAATCTACATCGACGGCAAGTTGTTCCGCCTCAGCCTGATCTCTCCCGGCATGGATTCGAATCGCGCCCTGAATTACGTGGCCACCACGGCCACGGAAATCGCCGGGCTCGCGAACAAATCGGGCTATGTGGGATACAAGGGGCAGTTCGACGATCCCCGCTGGCAAACCGCGAATACGGAAGTGTGGGCCTACCTCGAAGTCACCCCGGCATTTGCGACCGACGAAATGGGCGTTCAACACCTTCTGCCGCCGCCGCAGAAGAATCAATGGGAGGCGCCGATTCAATGGCTGTTGGCCCTCGGTTCATTCTTCACGGAGCAGTTCAAGGCCGTCACGTCGATGTATAGTTCGTCTCTCGGGGAAGAGAAGGGCGACCAATCCGGCAAGGCGATCGAGCAACTTCGCTCCGAATCGAACGTCGGTAACTTCAGCTACGCCGACAATCTCCACCGCACGAAAACGATCATCTACCAGCAGATGTGCGTCATCTTCCCGAAGATCATGACCGGCCCGCAAGTTGTGGCGATCGTGCGCCCCGATTCTCAGCATGAGATGGTGGCGATCAATCAGGTTTTCGGCCCCGATGGCATCGACCCCGCTACCGGGAAAAAGGGCAAGCGCAATAATCTGGCGCTCGGTGAATTCTCGGTGCGCGTCGTCGCTGGTCCGAACTTTCAGACCCGGCAGGATCAGGCGATGCAGATGTTGCTCGAAGCGATCAAGATCAATCCAGCCATTCTGCAGAACCCCGCCGTGACCGCCAAAATCATCCGCATGATCGGCCAGGGCAACCCCGAGATGGAAGGCATTGCCGACCTCATTTCCCCCTCGAACGATCAGGAAATGACACCGCAGCAGATGCACCAGGCCCTCCAGATGGCCCAGCAGCAATCCACACAGCAGCAGCAGACCATTCAGAAGCTCGCGCAGATGATCGCGACCAAGCAGCCGGAAATCGATGCCAAGGAACGCCAGAACGTCCGCGACAACCTGACGAAATTGCTCTCCGCGAAGATCACGGCTTCAAAGGATGCCGACCGCGCGCAGGCCGACCGCGAAGCCGATCAGTTTATGCAGATGATCGACAATGCCCATCAGGTTGGCATGGCCGCAATGCAGAATGAGCATCAACAGCAGATGCCAGCCGTCACAGCGGCAGCACAGCCAGCGCCGGAAACCACAGGAGCGACACAATGAGCACAGCAGTAGCCTCCCCGCAGGAACAGACCCCCGATTTCGACGCCGCGAAGTTCATCGAGGCCCGCAACAAAGGCGAGGCCATCCCGAAGCCCGAGGTGAAGAAAGAGGAACCCGCAGCCCCGGCCCCTGAACCGGAGCGCAAGGCCGATTCCTCCCGCTCGGAGCGTCGACGTCTGCGCGCCGCCGAGGAGCGCACCGCCAATACCGTCCTGAAGGTGCTCAAAGAATCCGGCGTCATCACGGAAAAGAAGGCGGAACCCGTCGCCCCGGCCGAGCCCAAGCGCTCCGACTTCCCGGCGGGGGATGAGGGCATGGCGCAATTCCTCCGCGCTACCCAGAAGTTCGACCGCGAGCAGGAAGCGAAGACCACGGAAACCCGCACCGCCGAGCAGGATGAGCTGCGTTCAAGGTTCGTCGACCTGGACGCCAAAACCGCCGCCGACATCGAGGCCAACTTTCCGGACTGGCAGACTCTCGAAAAAGAGTGGAAGGAAAACGAAGAGATCCAGGCGATCAAGTTCGAAGACATCCCGACCATCATCGGGCTTCTTGCCGCCTCCGAATTCCGCGCCGCCGTCAGCTATCACTGGATGAAAAACGTCGATGACTTCCTCGAATTATGCGAAATGAAGCCAGCCGACCAGATAAAAGCCTTCCACCGGCTTGAAGGTCGCCTCGAAAAGGTGTATGATTCGAAACAGAAGGCCGCGCAAGCCGAACCGAAGCCTGAAAAGGTAGAGGAAAAGACCGCAAGCACCCCGCAGAAGCCGCAAGGCCGGGCGGAACCGCAGCAGGAGGAAAAACCTGCAAAACCGAAGCCGTCATCTGAAGTTGCGGCCCGCGGTGGTTCACCGGCACCTGATGAACCGGCAATAGGCTCTCCGGCCTGGATGCTGAAGCGTAATCAGGCACAGTTCGGCCACTAGCCCACCCCAATAACAGACCGACGCCCGGAATCCATTTCAGGAGCGCGGTATGCCCATCAATAGCCTGCCAGTGCGGCAGGAAGTAGCAGCCGAAACGCTGCGGGTGCTCTACAACAGTTGTCCGGCTCTCCGGATGATCTCTCGCGAGTACCAGAAGTATTTCGAGCAGTCCACCCCCATCGGAACCACATTACAGATCCCGCGCCCATGGCGTCCGCAGGGACGCGAGGGCCAGGGTTTCAACCCCGAACCAGTCGTGCAGACCACGGTCCCGCTGTCCATCAGTTACTGGCGCGGTGGCGACTTCATCTACAACGACACCGACGAAAACCTGTTCTTCGACATGGCCCGCTTCCACAAGAAGTATTCCGGGCCGATGGGCGTCATGATCGCCAATCAGGTTGAATCGGATCTCGAAACCTTCATTCAGGCGACCAGTCCGAATTTCGTCGGCACGCCTGGAACCCTGCCCACCACCACCAGCACCTACAACGGCGCCCGAACGTCGCTGAATAAGCTGCTGGCCCTTGACGAAGGCCGCTCGATCATCTGGCCGTCCGAGTATGAGCAGAACATGGTCGGACTCTCCCAGACCCTGTTCCAGCCCGACCAGACGAAGCCCTATTTGACCGGCGTCATCGGCAAGTACGCAGGGTTCACTTTCGCCCGCTCGGAGCAGATTCCGGGCATCACGGTCGGAACTTATGCCGGGACGGGGCGCGTCAATGGCGCAAACCAGACCGGATCGAGCCTGATCACGGACGGCTGGACATCTTCCAGCCTGTCACTGACGAACATCGACAAGTTCACGATTGCGGGCTGCTACAAGGTCAACCCTTCCGGCACTCACAACGTGTACAGCGGCACGCAGAATCTGATGCAATTTGCGGTTACCCAGTCTGTCACGGACACGACCGGCGCAGCCACGATTCAGATTTACCCGCCCATCATCAGTTCCGGCCAGTTCCAGAACTGCACCGCGCCGGCCGATAACGCCGTCATCACCATCGCGGGCGCATCCGGAGCCACCGCCAACACTGCGCTCTTCATGCAGGAGGAAGCCTATACCTCAGCCTTCCTGAAGCTCCACAAACCATCAAACGTCGAATGCACCATTGTCGGCGGGGATGAGATGGGGACGCCCGGCATTTACCTGCGCAACATCAAACAGTGGCAGTCGAGCGGCCCGTATGCGGGCTACGAAACCGACCGTTCGGACGTGATTTACGGCTTCGGGGCAACGTATGCTGACCTGTTCAGCGGCGTTGTGTATGGGTAAGGAGAAATCATGAGCAACCAAATTACTCAGACTACGCTTTCCGGCTCGATCACGCAGACGGCGACCATGCTGAACCTGGCATCGGTCACGAACATCGTCGCGCCCTCGAATCAGGGGATGCAGAAGCTCTACGTCATCAACCTGGGCACCATGAAGGGCGAGCTGATGACGGTTTCCGGGGCTCCGAACGGAACTCAGGTTCCGGTTACGCGGCTCGATCAGGAAAAACAGAGCTTCTACACCGGGGCCATCGTCCTGATTGCTCCGTTCTCCTCGAACGCACCCATCGGAGGGTTCTATGACTCCAATCCATGGGGTGCGAATGTCACCGGCAACCAGGGGCAATCGGCGAACACTGTCATCGCGCCATGGCTGAACGTCGTCACCGGCGAACAGTGGGTTCTCGGACTCGATAACATCTGGGTTCGTGGCTGGAACTGGCCCGGCGCGAATACCGGCGGGATCGGCACTGTGGTTACCGCGGTGGCGGGGGTTCTCCCGACTCCCACGGCTCCGCTGTTCCATGTCGCGGCTTCCGGCACCCCGGCCGTTACCGGGATTCCGGTTCCGACCGGCTTCGCGGGCGGCAGCATCACGATCATCCCCGATGCGGCTTTCACATGGACTACAGGCGACGGCAGTATTGCGGTGGGGGGAACGGCGGTCCAGTACCGCGCGTTGACCTTTACCCGCGACATGATCTCAGCGCTCTGGTATCCGAGTTACGTCTAGGACGTAGCTCATGGCAATCACCGTAAGCAGGGTTCCCGACTCATACTCGCGGAACCCTGACCGGATTCAATCAGGAGACGAAAATATGCCGATTCAGGTTTTTGGCGGGATGCAGAAGGCGGGCGGATTCAAAGCCTCGATGAAGGAACACCGGGAGCACTGGCGCAAGCAGGGCGATGAACTGCTTCAGGTGGCCGAAGGTCTTGACCACAACGAGCCGCGCGCGCCCTACGTTCATCAAGGCTTCCCAAAGATGCTCTATCAGCCGATCCGCGGCGAAAAGGGCGAAAAGGTCGTCATGGACGCGCAGCAGATGGCCGTGGCGCTCGAAGACGGCTGGCGCGAAGAGCCCTATGAATTCCCGGCGATCGTGGTTCTCGATCCGCAGACCGAAAAGAAGCACCTGATGGAGAAGCTGCAGGCGGCGGAATCGCAGAACATCCAGCTTGCCGAACTGATGAGCAAAATGTCCGAGCGGCTCGAAAAGCTCGAAGCAAAAAAGCAGAAGTAATTCCGTGACCTATCGATGCCCCTCTACACCGGCCAGCAGATCGTTAACGATGCCCTGACGTATCTGGCGCTGATGGACCCCGGCGGCTCCCCCAGCGCCTCGGATTCAAACACCTGCCTCCAGGTGCTGAACAACATGTGGGAGGCGTGGGGAATCGATGAGGGGCTGATTTATGCGATCCTCGCGACTCAGTATCCCCTGACGGCCTATCAGCAGAGTTACTCCATCGGGCCGACAAGCGCCGACTGGACGGCTGCGAATTACCCGCAGAGGATCTACAGCGCGAGCGCGGTCGACGCCGTTTCCTTCACCGCGACCACTACGGCAACAAGCAAGACAATTGCCGCGACCAGCACTGCCGGTCTGTATATCGGAATGCGGGTAATGGGCGTCGGAATTCCCTTCAATTCCACCATCCTTTCGATTGTCGCCAATACGAGCATTGGAATCACCTATGCAGCGACGGCCAGCGGAAGCGTCACCCTCGTCGCCACCGGACTGAATCGCAACCCGCTCAAGATCGTAGAATCCGCCGAGTACCTGGCGCACAACGATCTCGGAGCTTCCGCCACCACGCCGGATGAAATCTACCCGAAATATCTTCCCGACGAAAACGGAAACATTCGGGTTTACGTGTTCCCGGTCGTGAACGAAAACCAGCTTTCCTACATCGAACTGGAGGCCGCTGTGCCTTTCGCGCAATGGGCGCTTGCGGTCCAGTACAGCATTCCGGTGGCTTATCGCGATGCGCTCGGGTGGGCACTGGCCTTCCGCTGCCTGCCGATCTTCGGCGAGGCTGTCGGACAGGGCGCGGCCCAGGTGGTGGGTTCCGAAGGCGAGAAGGCTGAAAACCGCCTCCGCACGATGAACCAAAAAAACAGACAGATCCCCGAAAGCGCGGCAGCGGCTCCCGGCACACCGGAACAGGCGCCACAGAGGGCGGCGTAAATGCCCCTCATTACGGCTAGCGATTACCTCCTTCAGGCTCTTGGGAAATGCGGACAAATGCGCCCCGGCTATATCCCGCTGCCGGAGCTTCTCAATGAAGGTCTGAATGAGTGGTGGGCCATGTACGACGGCTTCAATGCCCAACGCACCATGGCGTTCTCGATTCCCGATTACGTCTATCCAATCGGCTCGAATACCGGGTTGAACGGCATCTACGGGAAAAACGTCCAGTTCACCATAGGACCTTCCTTTACGGTCCCGGTCACGCTCCAAAGCTCGGTCAATGTGCTGTGCGTCAACACCTCGGGCCTGATCGTCGGCCAGTATCCGACCGGCGCGGGAATCCCGGCGGGGGCTTACATCACGGCCCTGGTCGTCAATACCGGCTTCACGCTCTCAGTAGCAGCCACCAACAGCGGCCCCGTCACGCTGACCATACCCCCGACCTTCGCTGGGCCGCGCCCGGAAGCGATCGTGCGCATGAATCTATTTCTGACCAGCTCGAACCCGGCCCAGCCTACCCGAATTCCTTTGGCTCCGTTGAGCGCGGAGGAATGGGCTGGAATCCCGGTGGTGCAGTTCACGGCTACCAACGTGGCGACGTCGTTCTATTACGATCCCCAGTTTCCGCAGGGCGTCATCAACGTATTTCCGCCCCTGAACGGCAATTCTCTCGAAATCTTCACTTGGGGATTCCTGACGCCGCCCACGGCCCTCACGAGCACGTACTCCGCGCCCCCCGGCTATGCCGATGTGCTGATTTGGGAGCTGGCAAAACGGCTCTGGCCGCGTTGTACGCACTCCGTGATGCCAAACAAACTGCCCCTTCAATGGCTCTGCGGACAGGCTGCGCGCGCGAAAGATGTAGTCCGGGCCGTGAATGCTCCGATGCCCCGGATGCGTAACGATTTCCACGGTGGCGGGAGTCGGCAGGCCGCGACATGTGACTGGAATTTACTTTTGGTGGGTACTCCGTACTAACCGGCACCCCATATTGATGCTGAGAATAACAACCATGGACGCGAACGATATCACTGCCTGGTGCGCCGTGATGGGAGTCATTGGCGCAATTTTCCTGTTTTCCGTCAACGCCATCGTGGGGCGGCAACTGGAGAAATGGCAACAGCGGCTCGACGGCAGATTCGCGTCCAGGGAGCGGGTGGATGGGATTGATGTCCGCGTGGGGAGGCTTGAAACCCCCTCGGCTCGCCGCGCCCACGCCGGGGGCGACTGATGCCCGCCGAACCCTATCCCCAGATTGCCGGGCCAAGTTACGCCACGGAGTCATTTTCCGAAGCTGTCGACGCCTCGGCCAATTTCTATTTCGAAGCGAACGAAATCCCCTACAAGCCGAAAGGGCCGTCCACTCTCTACCAGCGCCCCGGCTCAAAACCATTTGGCGCGATTCCTCCGGTAGTGACGGGAGCGGTACGAGCCCAACTGCAGTTCGATGGCAATGGCGTCCCCGATGGCGCCATGTTTGCCGTTTCCGGGTCGACTTTTTGGCAGATGGACCCGGATGGATCGGTAACTGTTTGGGGTTCTGTTGCCAATGACGGCAAGCCGGCCAAAATTGACGCCAATGCCGCCTCGGTCGGCCAGATCGGGGTTTCCTCCGCTGGCCATTTCTACGTGCTATCCGGTGGTGTGTTCGCGGAGATTCCAAACGATGGCATAAACTTCTTCGGCGCTCGCGACTTCTCTGTCGTCGACGGATACGGGGTTGTCCTCAGCGACACCACAAACAATCAGCAGTTCCAGATTTCCGCTCTCAACGATCTGACAATGTGGGCTGGCCTCGACATCGCTCTTTTGCTCGGCCAGTCCGATCCCCTCCAGCGCGTCATCGTCAACATCGAGTATTTGTATTTCATCGGAACCCGCCGCGGTGAAATCTGGTACAACTCCGGCAATGCCCTTTTCCCCTTCGTCATCGAATCCGGAGCTTTCCTCGAAACCGGCACAAATGCGCCTGGTTCAGTCTGCAAGGCCAGCAGCGGCACGAGCACGACGGCCTATTGGATGGGGCAGGATGCGCGTGGCGCCAATTACGCGGTGCGAGCTTCCGGGCTTCAGGTAGACCGGATTTCGAATCACGCGGTAGAGGCGGCGTGGTCGAACAAAGACCCGCAACGATTCAATGGCGTCGTTTACCCGACGACCGATGACTGTATCTGCTATCCATTCACCTGGAACGGGCATGAAATGGTGCGGTTCATTTTCCCCTCGGCTGGGACCGGATGGGATTACGACGTTACCGAATCGGCTCGGGTCGGATTCAAGGTCTGGAACCCCATCAACTTCACCCTCGAAAACGGCACCCAAACCGCTCCTTTCGAAAGAGCCCACGCTTACGCCTTCGGGCTGCACCTGATCGGCTCGGGTGGTGCGGATGGCCTGCCGGGCCAGATTTATGCGATGGACCAGCAGACCAATACGGACTGCGCCGGGAGTCCGTTCGGGCAACTGATTACGACGGGAGCCACTGGCGAATTGACAATCAACGTAGCGCCGACCGACACGGTAATCATGGCCGTGCAGATGACTATCCCCACCCCACTCGCCCCATTCTATTTAATACTTGGCGGCGGTCCCGCTCTTGGCGGGGAATTGATGCTGTGCACTGTCGCCACGGGTCCATCTTTCGGCAATACCTACAATCTTACGGTTACTCGGGCGCAGGGCGGAAGCGGGGCGCAGGCTTGGCCCTCCAGTAGCATCCTCACGGTTGTCACACTTCCGGGCTTCGTCCTGACGCGGGATCGCATCTTTCGCCTTCCCTTCAATAATGGCCTCCGGGTGATCCTCGATCGCCTGGAGGTATTCGGACAGCCGGGAACGGGAGTTTTAGCAGCCAACACATTGTTTTCCGCCGGGGCGACCCTGAGCAGCGCAACCTACACCGTGGCGGATACGACCGGCTTGACGGTGGGGCAGGAAGTGACCGGGGATTGCGTGCCTCCCGGTTCCACCATTGAAACCGTGAATATCAACACATCTATTGTGCTTGTGGCGGGCGGGGAATCCACCCAAACCGGGACCTTCGTTCTGAAGGCTCTCGATCCCACGGCTGGGGCAAACCCGGTTCTTTCGCTCCGCATCTCGCGGGATGGCGGCCAAAGTTGGGGAACGGAATTACAAATCCCCATGGGCGCGCAGGGCGAAACATACCTCCGCTGGATCATCAATCGGCTCGGCTACTATCGAGACGGAGCAATCTGGCTGCGCTGTACGGACCCGGTTTTCCTGTGTCTGGTGGGGGGAGCTTTGGGAATTCGGAGGCTCGCAAGCTGATGGCGAATCCTTCCGGAATTCCGCCATATGCCGTTCCGTTTCTGAACCCGGACGGAACTGTGGCCGAAGTCTGGTACCGCTTCCTTCGCCGGAGCGCGGAAGCCGCAGTGGGAGCTCCTACGCTCATTCAGGACACGCTGGCGAATCGCCTCCCGGCGGATAATTACCACGATGGATCGGTTCTGTTCATCGATGTCGCCACGAGCCTGATGTATTACGTGCAGGGCGGGGCTTGGGTACAGCTCATGAATTTCCTCGGCTTCGATGGGGCCACCGTCACAGTTAAAAAGCCCACGGACGTAACCGGCAATCTCGACGTCACCGGAAATATAGCCGCAACCCTCGCGCTCAGTGCGGGAACAAGTGTTGAGGCCGGGACGGTCCTCGGCGGCAACAGCTTGGTGATTACCACGACGGCCACCATTGGCGGGGCCACCCAGATTGTGAGCGGCGGTCTTACCGTAACCAGCGGAGGGGCCTCGATTACAGGAACCACTTCGGTAACTGGGTCCTTCGCGGCCTCGACAACGATCACCGCCGGGACGGGGCTCAATGTGGCATCTGGTGGCCTCACGGTCACCGCTGGCGGCGCAGCCATCACCGGCAACTCGACGGTAACCGGAAATCTGAACGCTACCGCCATTTTGAGCGGAAACGTGGTGAATTCCACAACTACAATGAGTTGCACCTCCCTGGCGGCCTCCATTGGTGTCGCGGGAGCCGCTATCACCGGAACCTCGCTGAATGTCTCGGGTGGCATCTCAGGCTCCTCTCTGTCCGGCGGCGTGATGGTCGGAACCTCGATAAACGTATCCGGGGCAGTCGTTGGGGGAACTGTTTCAGCCGGAAACGGGATCACCGGCACGGCTACGCTCGCGAAACTTACCCTTGCTGGCGCCAATGGCTCCCTTAGTTATTCAGCCGGAATTGTGACTGCGGAGACAGATCCGACGTAATTTGTTCTATGATGAGTGAAATGAGCGAAACAGAACAGGCCATGGATGCTTTAACCCAAGGCTCGAAAGTTCAACTGACGGCGGATGGATGCGGGCGCCACCATGAGCGCCTGCATGGCCAGACGGGTACAATAACGCTCATCTCCGAAAACGCTTTCATCAAGGGCGAAAAGACCAAAGTAGCGGTGGTTTCATGGTCTTCGATCGTGGTCAATTCCGGTTCTACGGAATCCCTGAAGCCCGGTGGTCCATTCGCCGCCCGCACGCGCGCCGCCGCGTCCCTGATCCCGCTCGAATGTCTGGAGTTGGCATCGTGACCGTGGCGCGCACTTTCGACATGGATCTGGTCCGTGGCATTATCACCGCCGAGGAGGTTTACCGGCACGTCTCAGACGACGGGAGCCCTTCG
>JAICXK010000047.1 GCA_025980435.1 Bryobacteraceae bacterium | reverse complement strand
TCGCGCGGGCCAAGAGAGGAGTATTTGCCACATAGGTCCTGGGCTGATTCAATTCAACGCTGTAGTTTATCGTTTATCTCCCGTTCAAGAGCGGCCAACGCTTCCATAACGTTATCGAATTTTGGGGGCTCGCCAAAAATCATAACGGCCGTGTTTCTGTAGTCCTTCTCCAGATCTGCCAGGCGTTGCCCAGCCGGCAAAAGACGGAGTGTTCCGGAACCTGCCAGATCATAGCGCCCCCAGCCGCAAGGATAGAACGTCTTTTTATGCTTCACGACTTGCGCAAGTAGCGGCATGTCGGCGAGAGCTCCGGAGCGTGTCGGACTTTGTTCAAGCATGGCAACGTCATAGTAGTGGCGGGCGTAGCGCTCCGGGAGAGCCTTATCGATGGCCGATAGTATTCTGCGTGAAGGATCGTCGCCTTCTCCCAGAACGTCCGCTTCGCGAGCAGTGCAATGACGCTGGCATTGACGTCAGTAAACAGCGCCGGAAATTCTTCGGCGACCAATGAGCGGATGGTAAAGCGATCGTGCGGAACGAATTCGGCGTGTGTCCCGAGTTCCAGTACGACGTGAGGAACAACGTAGGCCAGGCTTTTGGTAGTGCTTGTCGGATAGATAAATCGAACCACGTTCGGGTCCCGCTCGCTGACATCGAGACCCCAGGTATCGTTCTTTCCCAGGATTTCCTCACATCTCGACCTCACTGCTCGCAGGAATTCGCCAGTGATGCATTCCGGCACTCAATCATCATGTCGGTGAGAATGTTGTTGCGCCTTGTTGGAGATATCTGCGCGGCGAGGGTCCCGATCGCCGATGAAGCCCAGCGCAGCATAGTCTACAGCCAAGTCGATGTCCTCCGAAAACCGATTGATGGCGTGGAATATCTTCGACAATGAGGTCCCACCTTTGAAGAGCAATCGGTCCGAAAGAGTCTCGATTGAGAAAAGCTGCTTTAGTATCCAGCAGACCCAGAAGTCCTTTTCAACGATGGCACCGGCAAGCCCCTTGCGATCCGCCGTTTCAGAGAATACGTTGGCGCGCTCCCCGGCAGCCATCTGAGCGATCCGGTTCAAGCCGACGCCTCCGCTAGCCTTTTTGCCGCTTCGTAAATCCAGTCGACACCGAACCGGACGTCTTTCGAAAGCTTGCGTTTTTCTGCTGGAGATGAGGTGGTCCGCAGCGTTTCGATCTCGCGGGGACCGATGTTGTCCTGGCCGAGATACCGTAGTGCCTGAACTACAAGCGCGTTTTTGCCTTCGGGTCCGGCCATTGCTTTTGGGCGCGCATGTTTGAAGTGAATGGTGCGGCGCCCGATTGGCACTTCGCTGTTCGGGCCGTAGTGCCTAAGCTCGAAGGGCTGAAGGCTGGTGCGCGGAGGTCGGACACAAAACGACTTCTTGTCCGACTTTTGTCCGACCTTTTGACGAATTTCGGCTTCTCTTCGTCCGTTTTGGGGAGTCGCGATCCCCTTTCGTCTACCAGCTAAATGATTGAAATGTTGGGAAGTTGTTGGAGGCGCGGGGCGGGATCGAACCGCCGAATAAAGGTTTTGCAGACCTCTGCCTTACCACTTGGCTACCGCGCCGGTTGAAGCGATTCTCTTCGCAACATACCACAAAGCACGTTCCTTCCGGCTGAACAGGTGCGCGATACTCTCAAAGGTGATTGCCGCGATGAGATTCCCTCTCGCCTTACTTGTGATCGTATCCTTTATGAGCACTGAAACTGCCGGCGGACACGCGACCTCCGCACCCGCGGCCTTCCCTAATGCCGTCCAGCTCGACCATATGGCAGCGCAGTTCGCACCGACCCCGTTGCCGGTCGACGCGTCCCATCTGGATCCCGGCGACCGGCAGGCCCTGGTCAAGCTGATTCAAGCCGGCCACGTCATCGACCATATCTTTCTCCAGCAGCTTTGGAGCGGAAATGAAGACCTGCAGCGCCGGTTGCGTGCGGATCATTCTCCTCTTGGCCGCGCTCGTCTCCGCCTGTTTTCCATCTATAAGAGCCCGTGGTCGGATCTCGATGCGCATCGCGCTTTTATGCCGGGCGTTCCGGAGCGCAAACCGCTGGGCGCGAACTTCTATCCGGAAGACATGAGCCGCGCGGAATTCGAGCGCTGGGTTGCCGATCTGCCTCCGGGCCAAGCCCATCTCGCCAAGGGATTTTTTTCCGTAATCCGCCGGGACGCAGGGCGGCAGCTTGAGATCGCCCCGTACCACCGCGCCTATGAACCCGATCTGCAACGCGCCGCGGGCTTGCTCCGCGACGCGGCGGCCCTCACCGGGAATGCATCCCTGAAGCGATTTCTCCAGACACGCGCCGAAGCTTTTCTAAACGACGACTACTACCAAAGTGATCTCGCCTGGATGGATCTGGACAGTCCAATAGACATCACTATCGGACCTTATGAAACCTACAACGACGAACTATTCGGGTACAAGGCATCGTTTGAAGCTTACGTTTGCCTGAAAGACGATGCCGAAACGGCCAAGCTGCAGGGCTTTTCGCGCCACCTTCAGGATGTCGAAAATCATCTTCCCATAGATCCCGCGTTTCGTAATCCACGGCTTGGGACTACTATGCCGATCCGTGTTGTAAATGAAGTACTCTCGGCGGGCGACGGCAATCACGGCGTGCAGACCGCGGCTTTCAACCTGCCCAACGATGAGCGCGTGATTCAGCAGAAGGGCAGCAAGAAGGTGATGCTGAAGAATGTGCAACACGCCAAATTCGACAGCATTCTGCTGCCGGTTTCGCGGGTCGTTCTGCCCCAGTCCGCACAGCGCGATGTCAGCTTCGATTGGTTTTTCACGCATATTCTTGCTCACGAACTCAGTCACGGCATTGGCCCTCATGAGATCACCGTCAATGGTCGAAAAACCTCCGTGCGTCTGGAGCTAAAGGACCTCTACAGCACGATTGAGGAGGCAAAGGCCGATGTTACGGGCCTGTTTATGCTGCAATATTTCTTCGATGCCGGCATTCTTCCTGGCGGAGAGGCAGACGAAAGGAATCTCTACACCACTTTCCTGGCGTCCTCTTTCCGTACATTGCGCTTCGGGATTACCGAGGCGCACGGGCGAGGGATGGCCCTGCAGTTCAACTACCTGCTGGACCATGGAACCTTTGTGACCCGGCCCGACGGTACCTTCGAAGTGAATTACTCAAAGGTAAAGCAAGGTGTCCGAGACCTGGCTCACGATCTGCTCACCATCGAGGCGCACGGCGATTACGCGGCCGCCAAAGATATGCTCGACCGGTTTGGCGTGATGCGGCCTGTTCTGAGCAAGTCGCTGGACAGATTGAAGGGAATACCCGTGGACATTCAACCGGTCTTCACGACAGCGGATGAGCTTACCCGCACCAGCAAGTAGGTTATTCGAGCGGATCTCTGCTCCCACCGCCGTCGCAATCACGGAAGAACTGTTTTTACGGCTGCTCGGGCTGGTCTACCTCGCCGCTTTTGCTTCACTCTGGCCGCAGATCGTAGGCCTCATCGGATCTCATGGCATTGCACCCGCCGAGCGGCTCACGCAGGTGATACAGTCCGGGTTCGGCGGGTCTGCTCTCTGGGAGGTCCCTTCGCTCTTCTGGTTGTTCAGAAGCGACTCGGCGCTGGTATCGTTCTGCATTCTTGGATGCCTGGCGGCCGTGCTGCTGACCACTGGCCTGTTCCGCCGGACTTCCGCAGCAGCCTGCTTCGTGCTGTATCTCTCGCTAGTTTCCATCGGCCAGCCCTTCACTGCGTTCCAATGGGACGCGCTGCTGCTCGAATGCGGTTTCCTGGCGCTCTTCAACGGTGCCGGATGGCTCATCTGGGCCTATCGGTTCCTCCTCTTTCGTCTCATGTTTGAATCCGGAGTGGTCAAGCTTGCATCGCACGACCCGAACTGGCGGAACCTTCACGCCTTGCGCTTTCATTTCGTGACGCAGCCTTTGCCGGATCCGATTGCCTACTACGCGTACAGACTTCCGCCCTGGATCTTAGATGGCATGACCGCCGCGACGCTCTGCATTGAACTGGGAGCGCCCATTCTGTTGTTCTGTCCCCGGCGCGCGCGCCACATTGGCGTGTATCTCCTGATCCTGCTGCAAGTGGCTATTATTCTGACCGGCAACTATGCCTTTTTCAACCTGCTTGCCCTGGCGCTTTGCCTCTGCGGCCTTGACGATCGCATGTTTGCCGCGGTCGGGCGAGTGTTGCACAGGCCGGTTCCCGCTGCCAGCCATACCTCTTTCCCCGGTGCGCGCGGGTGGCGGTCAGCCGGAAATGCCGCGCTCGCCATTCTGATTCTGCTGGCCGCCGTCCAGTTGTTGAATATGCTCGGCATCGGTACCGGGCGCGCGTTCTCAAAGCCGCTGTCGGCCGTGGCCCCGTTCGAAATCGTGAATACGTACGGGCTGTTCGCGGTGATGACAACAACCCGGCCCGAAGTCATTCTCGAGGGGTCGGATGACGGGATTGCCTGGCGCGAATACTCCTTCCCGTACAAACCCGGCAATCTCTACCGGGCTCTTCCATTCGTCGCACCATATCAACCGCGGCTCGACTGGCAGATGTGGTTTGCCGCTCTTGGGAATTATCAGGAAAACCAATGGGCCGGCGGACTCATCTATCGGCTGCTCACAGGTGAAAAATCTGTCCTCGCGCTGTTGGGTCCTCCTCCCTTTCACAAACCGCCTCGCTTCATCCGGGCCTTACTGTATGAATATGATTTCACTCGTCCGTCTGAGCGCGCACAGACAGGCGCGGTTTGGCGCCGCACTCCGCGTGGCATCTGGTTTGGTCCGGTCTCCTTGAGAAAATGAGGAAATCCGTCGTGTTTTCGGAAGGATCCATAACTCTTTGCATCGCGCCAGCGAACTCAGTAATGATGAACGTATGGAGATTACAGGCGCCCAGCATGCGGCCGCCTATTCTCAGCAGGAGTTGCAAGATTTCATGGTGCGCTATCAGGCCGCCGATCCTGATGCAGCGCGCGCGCTGATTCGCAATCTCAGCCCGGCCCTGTTCCGCTTTCTCTCAAGCCAGGTTTCGACCCGGAATGAAGCCGAGGATCTCCTTCAGGAAGCGTGGCTCCGGATTCACAAAGCCCGCCACACATACCGGCCCGGTGAGCCTGTTCTGCCCTGGCTCTACGCAATCGCCCGCCACGTTCGCGTAGATGGCTATCGCAGGCGCCAGCGTATCGCTCAACGCGAAGTCGCCGCCGAGGTGCTGCCCGAACGGAGAACCAGCGAGCCGGCCGGCTCTCAACTTCCCGATTTCGAAGTGCTCATGTCCTATCTCCCAGACAATCAGCGCGAAGTGGTTACCTTGCTGAAGGTGGAAGGCCTCAGCTTGGAAGAAGTTGCTCGGGTCACGGCCTCGACGGTCGGTTCTGTGAAACAGAAAGCGCATCGCGCCTACAAACGTCTTCGCGAAGTTTTGACCCAGGAGCAAGCGGCCGGGAATACGGCATCAGGAGAATCGGCGTGAACTGCTCCGATCTGGATTTTCTGCTCCACAGGGCCGCTGGCGTTGATACATTACCGGCGGGTGCCGGCGCACACGTACGAACATGCCGCCGCTGTCAGGCTTTGGTTGCGGCGCTGAACCAGGGCGCGCCGCTGCCGAGTGTGCCGGGCGAGCCGGTGCCCGCTATCGAAGATCGCCTTCTTCATAATCTGAAGCCGGCTCACGCTCTTCCTCCTAAGAAGTTCTTCTTTGCCGCCTTTCTGTTGATATTCGTGGTCCTCATGGCGCTGGGCATCGCTCATTTGGGCGCCTTTGCCTGGGCCGAACTCAACCTCATGCGCCGCATCATGATCTGCGCATCCCTGGGTGCAAGCGCCGCTCTTTTGGCGTATTCCATGGTTCAGCAGATGTTTCCAGGCAGCAGGCGCATTGTGTCTCCGGCGCTACTTCCGGTCGGAGCCTTTGTTTTCCTGACTCTTATGCTGGCCGCGCTCTTCGAAGTGGGGCATAGCGGGCACTTTATTCGTGACGGCATGCCTTGCTTTGAAGCCGGCATCCCTTATGCAGTACCGGCCGCAATCCTGTTCTGGCTCATCCTGCGCCGCGGGGCAATGCTTTCACCCCGTGTGACCGGCGTTATCTGCGGCGCTCTTGCAGGACTTATTGGAGTCAGTGTGCTGGAAGTTCACTGTTCGAATTTCGACCTGCGACACATTCTGGTTTGGCACCTTGGCGTAGGTGTTGCCGGCGCGCTGGCCGGACTTGCGATCGGTTCCGTTGGCGAACTGATGGTCCGCAGGCGCAGCGCTTGAGCGCCGGGGACGGCCAGGCGCTACAGGTTTAAGATCTAAGCTGGGCGGGGCGACTCGGGGGAGCCGAGGGCCCGCCCCAGGAGTTTCGACAAGAGCGCCAGCAAGAGAATCCCGCAAAGAGCGAGTCCGGCCGCCTCCGGTTCGGGTGTGTACAACAGAACCTCTTGCGAGCCGCCGTTGGGAGAAGACATATCAAAGAAACCAGTAAAATCTAAGTTGGAAAATACACCTGTTTGCGATGTTATAAAAAATTCCCCATCGTCATACGTGCTTCCATATGGTGTCTTAAGGTAATTTCCATCGAACGTTCCGCTAAATGCTCCCGCTGCGCCGGAAATGACTGTGAACAGTCCGCCTGTTACCCAGGTGCCCAGCCCGTTACAAGAGCTATAGACGATGTTAACCGGGTAACGCGTGCCGCCAAGCCCGTATGCGTCTTCGGCATTGAGGATTGCGGTTCCTGACCCCGCGTAGCTATCCCTCGATTTTGCCGCGCCTGGGCAAGTTCCATCCGGCGTTGTATAGGAAAAGCCAGTGTCAAACTCAGCCCGTATCCAATCGGCCGATGCGGGGCTGGGAACAACAAATAAGGAACTAAAAGCAACAAAGGAGAAGAAAAACAAAAAGTGCTTCGACCTCACAAATCCTCCGAGGAAAGATAAAATAGAAAAAATCCTCAGGTATTATACGCGATTTCTGCGGTCGAATTTTCTTAATCCTTCGTTTGCATCGCCAGCACCTGTTCGAACACTTCGCTGATTCCATCCGTGCTCTCCAACCCGTCAAGAGCAGATTGACAGACGTGCAAGCCGAGCTCCCTATACGCTTCGAACTGCGATTCGGAGAAAAACTGGTCGAGTGTCGGCTGCTGTGGGAACTCGAAATTTTTGCGCCGGTACTCTTCCACATCCACCGGCTCGTCACCCGTAATGCTTGACTTCAGGTACAGCAGCCAGCCCGGATCGGAGCCGGCCTCGGGATATCGAATGCGCCCCACAGCGTAATGCGTTTTGCTGAGAGCTTTTTCCGGCGTAATCGGTCTGGGGTTGATGTCGATCTCCACGCCGAAATCGGAGCGGCACTTGCCAACCGCGGAGCCTAGCGATTCGAAGCAGTAAGTCGGATCTTCTTCGCCGTCGATTGCGATGATGAACCGGCAGCGGCGGCGGACCAGCTCATACAGCCCCAGATTCTCAAAGTGACCGCCGTCGGAAAGGTTGAGATAGGCCGAACGCTCATTCACAAAACCAAAGAGCTCCAGAAGCAACCAGCGGAGCGCAAAATTTGGGGCCGGCGAGCGCCAGGTTGTATAATCCCGCGGATTGCCGGTCCACCAGCAAAGGCGAACGTTGAATAGCGTCAGGAGAAATGCGGTTTGCGGGGACGAATGAAAACCTTGATTTGGCCCCACCGCTGCGCCGGAGATAGCGAACGCAGTACCCAGGTGGACACCGCCTAAAACGTGCGCGGTATCCACGAATGCTTTGCCGGCAAGAACGGCGCCAGAGGCTGCCCGGTCCGCATCGGATCGAGAAGGGACAAATCCCGAATAGCGCGGTGTGAACGTCCAGCAGAGGCCCTTTCTTTCCTGCGTAGCCAGCTCTGTTCCAGACGTTACGTTCAAACAGGCGTTGATGATAGGAAACGGCGCGCCCGGGGCCGTCCGGGGCGTGTCACACCGGAGCTTGTCGAGCAGTATGTCGTCCTGCGGGTCGAACCCGGTGAACGGATCGGCTTCGCGCGAACGGGTGTTGCTCGCGCCCAGATAGCAGCGAACAAGCCGGTTCTTGTAAAAGTAATGCAGGGAAAACTCGTTGATGTTCACGCGCAAGGACAACACAATTCCAATCACCGCCGCGGCGAGGAAAAGCGCCAACGGAATCACCCAGGAGGATGGCTCGGTGAACGCCAGCCGGTCCCAGTAATCGGAAGCGAACGCCCGGAGATGTCCACCGGTCGCCAGCGTTGGCACAAACAGCGCGAATTGAACAGCCGTAGCAACAGCGATCATGAACCCTGGAATCGCGATAAAGGGGCCATACCGCGCGATCCGGTCCAGCGTGGTGCTCTGATTCCTTTGCGGTTCGGTAGTGTTTCCTGTTTTGTTGCTGTTTCCGGCCAGTACTGCCGCAGCGGTGCTCGCGATCCAGCCGGCGGCGGCGGAAAACCATCCGGCTTTAGTGGCAAGCCAAAGCCTGGCAATGCCCAGCGGAGCAAATATCGCAATCGCAAACAACCCGGCCCAGAAGCCCGCTACGGTAAGCAGATATGCTCCGCAGCGGGCTAACCACTCGCGACTGGCATCCGGAAAGTCCCGGCCCATGAGGCCAATCTGGAGCGAGACCCCGGCGATCAGAGCAAGCACATAGAGAGGCGGTCCGAATGCAACGATGCTTTGGCTTCCCGAGTTACTTAAGGGATTCCAGAAACGAAGCAGAACATGAATTGCCGTGAACAGCGCCAGAGTAAATAGGGCGCTTGCCAGAGACATCCACAAAACGTGAATGTGGGGAATCAGCCGGCCGCTCGGGCGCGAACGGCGCTTGCGACAGCAGAGCACGAAGCCTCCCCGCCACTGCAAGGCGGCATGCAAGGCCCACAGTACCCCCAGCGAAACAATGGGCAGCCAGGCTCGAGTGCCGGAGGTCTCGGAAGAGATTACCGAGAGCAGAGTCAGGATGACACCGGCCATCAACGGAACGACAACGGTCCACCCTACCCGTTCCGTTCCCCGGCTCGCGCTGAAGCCGGCCCGTTCGCTGAGATCAAAACTGCGCCTGGCCGTGCTCTTCAGGTTTTCGGCGATAGACGCCACCGCCCACGCACCCGCTACCGCGGCAAGCACGAGTTCGAGCCAGGAGACAAGCCCTCCGCCATTTTCGGCCTGAATCCTCAGCCCGAACCCCGGACAAAGCAAGATTACAAAGAGGCCTACGAAAGTACACAGCAGAATTGTCTGATTCAGGATCGTGTTGCGTAGCCAGATAACTGGAATGACCAGGCCATCCAGCGATAAGCCGGGGCGCGGCGCAAGGTAGTTACTGTATTTACGAAGAAACGTAATGGGGTCTTCCGCGGACGGGCCCGGAACCGCGCGGGTAAGCGCGGAGAATCCGCCCAAACGGGTAATAACCCCTTGCAGCCAGGAGCCGATGTAACCTCCGCCTGAAACGGTGGAGAGGTAATCGATTCTCCTCAGTAAGTGCTTCTCCGCAAGGCCCTGAAGGACGCCGAGTCCGAAAGTAGCGCTTCTAATTCCTCCGCCGGAGATGCAGAGTCCGGTCAGCTTCTGCCGATGACACTCGTGTTCCCAGCTTGCTGCGTCAAACGGAGGCGGCTCGAATCCCCTCCGCCGGCACACGTCAGCAAGTTCCGCGACAACCGATTCGCCGATACCAACCGCTTCGGAATTGACTCGCATGCTAATAAACCGGTCCGGCTACATCGTCTTCAGAAACTCAATCAGGGCTCTCTTGTCATCGTCGCTAAGCCCCGGTTCTTCGGAAAACTTGTCCGTGCCGAAGTAATGCCCGCGATTTACTACATAATCCGGGCACTTACTGGCCTCCATGAGCGGACCCACCAGGTTCACGAACACTTGCCGCGCCTGCTCGTCGCTGGCGTTCGGCGGAAGCCTCTCAAGGTCGCGCTTCAGCTCTTTCAGGACCGCCAGAACCTTCCTTTCGTGCTCCGCTCGCTGGTGTATGTCGGGATCCTCGGAGACCAGTTCGAGATTCGCCAGCAGATCCACCGGCGTGCCTTTGGGAATCGGACCGATCTGAATACCCTCCTTGCTGAACACGTTCGGAAACAGTTGGTGCAGCGGCCCAATCAAACCTGTTAGCGAATCCGGCAAATAACCGGCCGCCACTCGCAGATAGCTCATCGCGGTAGTCCGATCGATTACGCCGGGAACCTTGTCGCCCAGCACTGCGTCGCGATCGCGCTTCTCGGGCCACAACATCTGCTCAATCGAGTTCTGGAACGACTTCATTCTCGAATCCACCGACGGGCTCCATTCGAATGAGCCGACACTGTTGTTCAGCAGAAATGGAGCGGTCGACCAGACACTGATGAGCGAAGGCGGCCGGGTGAAGCCCCGGCCGCCGCCCGGCATCTTCAACTGTTGCGGTGCGCCGGTCATTGGGTTGTAAATGGTGACCGCTCCGACGGACGGCAGGTCTTTGTAAGTTTGCGATGAAAAGTTATCCCAGATATTGCCGGCGATCGCGTTGGTTGCAAGCGGGCTGCACGCATTGGTTTGAAGCAGCGTGACCGGGACGCGAAGGTCCGTTGAAAGGTAATTGTTATCGAGAAAGTCCTTCGCCAGAACGATTGCGCGCATCTTCGATTTGAAATCGTCGGTTTTGGTCCAGGTCCAGTAGCGGTTCCAGCAATCCATGTAATTCGGACCGGAGCAGCCGCCGGGATCGATACCCGGAGCCGGCGCCGGAATTTTGCTGGAGTGGCAGCGCGCACAGCGCTCCGCGAAGACGACCTTTCCCCGCATCAGCATCGACCGGCTTGTAGTGAGATAGGCTGGGCCGCCCGGCGCGTCCTTCAGCTTCTGGCCATCGGTGGCATTGCTCAAGAAGAATTTAGCCATGTCGAATGTTTGCGCTTCGGTAGCCTGCCAATAGGCCGAGTTCTTTTCAGCCACGGAAATTTCGATCGGCGTGGTCCGCTTGCCGCCTATTAATGCGTTGAAATGCAACAGCCACTCTTCGCTAAACAGGCCGATATTCAGATACACACGGTTCAGCGCCCCCAGCCCGCCGACTGAATCGGCCCCGTCTTTGAGTACCCGCGGACTGAAGACCGTGTTCGGCGGATGAAAATACCTGGTGAAGTTCGGATCCGAAGTGTAATTCTGGAATTGCTTGTTGTTCAATTGAGGACCCGAAAGAGTTTCCTGGCCCCAGCGCAGGGACTCCTCCAGCCGCGTCCTCAGGCCGTATACCGCATTCATGGTTCGCGGATTATTGATGTTGTCGGTCGAAACCAGCGATGTATCCAGCGAGCCCGGCCGCGACGTGCTGAACAACTGGTAGACGAAGCTGCTTGGATCCGGATCCCAGGCAAAGATGCGGTTAATCCAGAAGTACTGCGCTCCCACATTCGAGCTCAGATTCTCCCATTTGGGATTTTCGGGATCCGCCGGCGGCTTGACCGGGTTCGGGCCGACATGGCAGAAGGCGCAGGACATGCCGACGCGATACGGCCGTACCAGGTTCTTGGACTGATAATAAGCCGGGTCCGTATAGTATCTCTCCGGATCCCATTTCTTCGCGGCGTTCTCATCGAAATCGGGATTGGGAAACAGACGTAAGCCGACGATGCCGCTGGCCGATCCGTAAAACGAGCCGGCGGGTATATTTTTCCCGCGGGCTCCAATGCGAACGCCCGGATATTTGGCCTCATTTTCAAATGGATCTGGGGGGCAATCCGCGCGCCGCTTATCGAGCCAGAGGCCGAAGCGATTCGCGTCTGGTCCTGTCGCCTGATCGAAACACGGCTCATTCACCAGCCCAAGCCATTTCCAGCGATTGGATCGCCAGGATTTGTAATGCGTCCGGACCTGGTCTCTTTGCGCCGCGTCCAGCTTCGGATCTTTGTTCGGGTCATAAGAGGAAAGCGTTTTGAGAAAGTCGACGGACCCGACGCTCGAGACTCCAATTTCATCCCAGAAGCGATCGTTGCCGCCAGTCCAGACAATCCACGTATTCCGGCCCTTAATTTGGTCCGGCGTCAGCGGGAGGCCGCCATCCATGTCGTGAAAGTAGTTTTCATCGGCGGCATGAAACGAGGCGGCGTCGCGCCCGGCGCGGCGCGCCTCATCCAGTACGTGTCCGGCTCGTCCTTGTTTGTGGCATGCTCCTGTCGGCAGCAGACAAAGCATGGTGACGGCGGCAACTGCGGTTCCGCTTTGGCGAATCATTCTGGGTTTGTCCTCCGGGACAGCGCGGGATGATAAGCGCCAGGGTCAACAGCGTGACCCTCCTTCGGGCGCGTGTTCATCCGCGGAAATGGAGATGCTGTTGCACGATATTGTCGAAAAAATGAACGAAAGTCAAGCGGCATTGCGAAACAGAATCGCGAAACGGGCCGATTAGCAATCTGATTCGCAGTGTGCCCGCAGGTTGGGCAATCTGCCCCCATCCGACCGGCGAAAGCAACCGTCCCGCCCTCAAAATGTCCACGCTATACTCGAAGTACCCCGATGCGAAGGGGACTGCATAGTCACAACTCTAGGGTCGAACACGATCGACGCGACGAACGGGAACCGCAAGGTTCCCGTTTCGCTTTTATACGAACAACATGAAGCTTGCTGACCGCATGAGCCGAATTGGGGTGGAATCGGCTTTCGATGTGCTCGTCAAAGCTCGCACACTGGAGCGGGCGGGCCGCCATATCATTCATCTGGAGATTGGCGAGCCCGATTTTGCGACGCCCCGTAACATCGTCGAGGCAGGCAAACGCGCTCTGGACGAAGGATGGACACATTACGGTCCCGCGCAGGGACTGCCAGAGCTTCGCGAAGCGATTGCAGCGCACGTGTCCCGGACCCGCTCGATCCGCATCGGGCCGCAAAATGTTTCCGTCGTCCCCGGAGGCAAGCCGATCATTTTTTTCCCGATGCTCGCGCTGCTGGAGTCAGGCGACGAAGTGCTCTACCCGGATCCTGGTTTCCCGATCTACCGTTCCATGATTCAGTTTCTGGGCGCTCAACCGGTTCCGATCCCCCTGGTGGAGGAACAGGGGTTTTCTCTCGACCTGGACTTCCTGCGTAAGGCGATCGGGACGCGCACAAAAATGCTGATCCTCAACTCGCCGCAGAATCCCACCGGGGGCGTAATTCCGGAAGAGCAGATTCGCGAAATTGCCGAAATGGTCCGCGACCGGGACATGATCGTCCTGTCCGACGAAATCTACTCGCGCATTTACTACGGCTCGCCGGCTCCGTTTTCCATCGCAAGCATTCCGGGCATGCCGGAAAAAACCATCATTCTGGACGGATTCTCCAAAGCCTACGCGATGACCGGCTGGCGGCTGGGTTATGGAGTGATGCCGGACTGGCTGGTGGATGCGGTCAGCAAGCTAATGATCAATTCGAACTCCTGCGCCGCGAGCTTCACCCAGAGGGCCGCCATCGAAGCGCTCAACGGCCCGCAAACGGAGGTTGAAAACATGGTGGCCGAGTTTCACCGTCGCCGCGATGCGTTCTGCGGGGCTCTCAACCAGGTCCCCGGTTTTCGCTGCGACATTCCGGGCGGCGCATTCTATGCATTTGTGAATATAAAAGGCGCTGGAAAAACTTCCAACGAACTGGCTGATTTTCTGCTGCGGGAGGCGGGGGTCGCCTGCCTGGATGGTGGTTCCTTCGGTCAATATGGAGAGGGGTATCTCCGTTTCAGCTATGCCAATTCTATTGAGAATTTGATGGAAGCCGCCCGCCGGATCAAGTCTGTTCTATAATCGGAGGTTACAGGTCTCATGCTCCTTATTATCCAGGGCATCCTCCTCATTAGCGTGGCTATTACGGGCCCCGCCTGAGACCTCGTGCATGTAACTGTTTTTTGAGGCCACCGGCGGGGAGAACCGATCGGTGGCCGTTTTGCTTTAGAGGCGCGTTTTGATTGGAAATTACAGAAGGGCTGAGTAAGAGTCACTTTTATGAGAGTCTTTACCTTCGATACCACGCTGCGGGATGGAACGCAGGGCGAATCCGTTTCGTTTTCGGTAGACGATAAGCTGCTGATTGCGGCAAAGCTGGATGAACTCGGTATCGATTACATCGAGGGCGGCTGGCCCGGCTCAAACCCGAAAGACAAAGCATTTTTCGAGCGGGCCAAGGATCTTTCTCTCAAGAATGCCCGGTTAACCGCCTTCGGAGCGACGCGTTTCGCAAAGAACGCCGTCGATAAGGATCCGAACGTCGCCGGGCTGCTTCAGGCGGAGACGCCGGTTGTCGCGATCTTCGGCAAAACCTGGGATTTCCATGTCCGCCGCGCCCTGGGCATTACCGAAGACGAAAATCTGCGGCTCATTTTCGATACGGTTTCCTACCTGAAGGCGCACGGCCGTGAGGTCGTTTACGATGCCGAGCACTTCTTCGACGGCTACAACTCCAACCCGGACTACGCTCTTCGCACCCTGCAAGCGGCCAGGGATGCCGGTGCGGATGTGCTCTGCCTTTGTGACACGAATGGCGGCACACTGCCGGTGCAACTTGCCGAAACCGTTGCCGCCGTGCGCAGCCGGTTTGATGGAGTTCTGGGCATCCACTGCCACAACGATTCCGAGCTGGCGGTGGCCAATACGCTGGTCGCGGTGGAAGCAGGTGTAACGCACGTGCAAGGCTGTATCAACGGCTACGGCGAGCGCTGCGGGAACGCCAATCTCTGCTCCATCCTGGCGAACCTGGAGCTGAAGCTGGGACACACCACCATTGGTCCGGAGAATCTGAAAAACCTGACGAATGTTGCGCGCTTCGTGGCCGAAGTAGCAAATTTGCCGATGCGGCGCGACCAGGCCTTTGTCGGCAGCAGCGCATTCGCCCACAAAGGCGGCATTCACGTCAGCGCAGTGATGAAGGACTCGGCCACTTATGAGCATGTTGCTCCGGAGTCGGTGGGCAACCGGCAGCGGGTCTTGTTGAGCGATCTCTCCGGGCGCGGCAATGTCGCTTACAAACTCAAGCAACTCGGTTTCAAAGAGAGCCTCAACGATGCCGCGGGCCGCGAGATTCTGCAGCGCATCAAGCAAATGGAACACCAGGGCTATGACTTTGAAGCTTCCGAGGGAACCTTTGAATTGCTTATGCGTGAGGCTGCGCATCCGGGCTTCAATCCGTTTGAGGTGGTCCGGTATGAGGTTTCAACCAAGCTGCAAAACGGAACGGATGAAACCACGACGACCGCGAGCGTGACCTTGAAGGTCGGGGAAGCTGTTCACTCGTCAACTGCCACCGGACAAGGACCGGTGCACGCTCTCGACATCTGTCTGCGGCAGTGCCTGGCTTCGATTTATCCGGCCATAACAAGCGTGCGGCTCACTGACTACAAAGTGCGCGTGCTGGGCGCCAGGGGCGGGACCGAATCGAAGGTGCGCGTGCTGGTGGAGTGGACAGACCATACCCGAAGCTGGGCTACGGTCGGGATCTCGGACAATGTCATCGACGCAAGCTGGCGGGCATTAGTCGACGCGCTGAGGCTGGAATTGATGCGGCTGCTGGAAAAAGACGGCCCATCCAAAATCGCTGTTCGCGATTACAGTTGGGCCGTCTAATTTTACAATTCTAGGCCGAGCGGCGGCGCTTTCGGACCATGAAGAAGGCGCCAACCAGCGAGGCGCCGATCAGGGACATGGTAGTGGGTTCCGGAGCAGACGATGGCGGCGGCGGTGCTGCGCCGAATCCGTCCAGGTAAACATAGCCGGCGTGGCCGCCATAAGGGCAATCGGCGCCCAGCAGCGTCAGGGTAAATGTATCGCCGATATTGGACGAGACATCAATGTTCGATACTTGCCAATCGGTATAGAACCAACCGGTTGTCGATTGCGTGAACAATCCAGCCGGAGCTGTTGCCGAATTGTAAGTGACGTTGTACAGGGATGTTCCCGTTGTGTTGTCCGTAAGAGTGACCTGGAAAACATCTGAATCTGTCGGACCGTGCGAGCTTTCGAGTACGGCCGCCCAGGCAAAATAAATATGCGAATCGCTGTAATTATTGACCGTTTGGCTCAAGACCGAAATGGAATTATTGTTATTTGAGTCATTCACCCGCGCCGAGTAGTTTCCGCTATACACCATATTCAAGTTATTATCGGTGCGCGGGTCGAGCCCGGGCGCTACCACACCGCTTGCGTTGTAAGTGAGGTCGTAACCCCCGCCGCCCGGCAGATAATCGGCGGGATTTAGATTGTTGGTAAGCTGGCCGCCTGCCAGGACACCGGCGCCCTGTGTCCAACCGGACAGCGTGCCGTCTTCAAAGTTTCCGTTGGTGAACGTGTCGGCCGCTGCAAAAGTCGCAGAAAAGGCCAGCATCGTTGTGATGATTGTGAATTTTCGCACTATTTCCTCCGTACATGGTGGCCAAAGGCCGAAGTAGGGACAACACCCAGATACCCCGAAAGGAATCCTTTGTACATGCTAGGCACCACAAAAAGGTAAACGCAAGATAAACGCGGCGGTTTTGGTACTGGTACCTGCCATGGCTCTGCTAATGAAACAATCATCACTGTGCAACAGAGTAGTTCCATTACGAGGGCACATCTGCAGCGTTTGCTGCTGCTCGGGTTAGGGCTCTCCGCGCTGCTTCTGCTTTCGGCGGTGGTGGTGGCGCTGCGGACAGTACGCCAGATCGATCGGGATACGCAGATGTTTGCCGACCGGCAGCAACTGGAGAAGAGCGCAATTGACGAGATTCAGAGGCGACAGGCGCGGTTGAACGACCGCTGGCTGCGGCTTGCGCGGCGGAAAGATTCGGTGTCGCGGCAGGAGGTGCTGGATCAACTGGCGGATAGCCGGCAGGAGATGAGCAGCGCGCTCGAATCGGCCGACCAGCAAGCGGACCTCCTCCGGGAGAGCATCCATCAGGAAAGCCATGGGCTGCTGCGCTGGACGGTTTGGCTGTTCGCCGCCTGCGTGGGATTATCGCTCCTCTGCGCTACGTGGGCAGTCCGGGCATCGGCATCCTTATTCTGGCGGCTCGAACAGCAAGCCGGCGAGCTGACGCAGATGCAATATCAGTTCCTTGAGACCCAGGAGAACATCGCGCGCCGTTTTTCACATGAACTGCACGATGAACTGGGACAAGCGCTGACAGCGGTCAAGGCAAACCTGTCGCGCTTGCGAGGCGGTCCGGACGATGCGCGGATTCTCGACTGCCTGGGACTGGTTGACGGAGCGATCCAAAACGTGCGGGAAATGTCGCAACTGCTTCGTCCCACCATTCTGGACGACTTCGGCCTGGACGCGGCCCTACGATCTCTGACCGAGAGTTTCGCGCAGCGAACCGGCATCGCGGTGAACTATGAGAGCAGTCTGAAGGATCAGCGGCTTCCCGAACAGGTGGAAACGAACCTGTTTCGAATCGCGCAGGAGGCGCTGACGAATGTGGCGCGCCATGCCCAGGCTGAGAGCGTCAGTGTAGAACTACTGCTTCACGGCGACGAGGCGCGTCTCACGATTCACGACACAGGAAGAGGATTCAATCCTTTGCTGCGCCGCAAAGCGGGCGGTCTCGGGCTCGCCGGTATGGAGACGCGCGCTCGCGGCTGCGGTGGAACCCTCAGCATCGAATCGGCGGAAAGCAAGGGAACTACCATCCGGGTTCGCTGCCGGACATCTGCCGGCGCTTATCCTGAAAGAGCGGAGCAGCATGGCTGATCCTTCCATCAGAGTCCTCTTGGCGGACGACCATACCATTGTGCGCCAGGGTTTGAAGCTCATCCTGTCCGGAAATCCGGATTTGCAAGTAGTGGGTGAAGCCGCGAACGGCGTGGAAGCGGTTGCGCTGGCGCAGAAGCTAAAGCCGGATATTGTCTTGCTGGATGTGGCCATGCCCGAATTAAACGGCATTGAAGCAACCCGCAAAATGGTTGCGGATAACCCTCGAGCGCGTGTTCTGGTGTTGAGCATGCACAAGGAGGCGGTGTATGTCCGTGAGATCCTGCGAGCGGGAGCGCGCGGCTACATTCTGAAAGACGCAGTCGATACGGAACTCGTGAACGCCGTGCGATCGGTGGCGCGCGGCGATGGCTATATCAGCCCCGCCGTTTCCGGAGCATTGCTGAAAGACTACCGGCAGAATGTGACCGACCCGCTGGATCTGCTCTCCAAGCGCGAGCGCGAGGTGCTGCAGTTGATCGCCGAAGGACGGACGAACAAAGAAATTGCGACCCAACTGAACCTGAGCGTCTACACCGTGGATTCACATCGCGGCAAAGTGATGGAGAAGTTGAACCTTCATAGCACCGGCGAACTGGTCCGCTTTGCCATGAAGCATGGGCTGGTGGATTGAACCGGTTTTCCAGTGCGAATAACCTCTTCAATAATCTCGGCGGCCTGTTCGGCGCCGCCGGCTTGCCGTATTGCACCCTGCATCCGGAGCGCGTTTTGGCGATAATGCGGCTCGTCGAGCACCTTCCTGATGACGCGCCTGAGTTTGTCCGGCCTTAATCCGGCGGCCTTCACAAACTCGCCCGTCCCGTTCCAGCGGATCCGCGCCGCCACTCCGAACTGATCGAAGTTGATGGGAATGGCAACCAGCGGAACGCCTTCCGCCAGGCTCTCGAGTGCGGTATTCAGGCCTCCGTGCGTGATGGTAAGCGCGGCACGCTTCAGTAACTCAAGTTGGGGCGCGAATGTCACGATCAGGGGCGAGCCGGGGAATCGGGAGAACTCTTTCGGATCTCCGGTTCCCCCAAGTGAAAGGACGAGTTGGGCATCCAACCCGGCGCAGCTCTCCGCGATGGCCGCGTAAACGTGAGGATGACGATTTACCGTCCCCAATGACGCATAGATGAGAGGCCTGCCGTCGAGATCCTGCCAGGGGAACGCAACCGTTGGCCGGAACGAAGCGCGAATCGGCCCCACGTAGTGGAAGCACTCGGGAAGCCGGCGGCGTGGAAAATCAAATTCGCGATTCTGCTGCGCGATTTGGGCGAATGGCGAGAAAGCATCGCGATTTGCCCGCAGCGGACGCAGGCCCCAGCGCTTCCGGTAACCGTTGATAATGCTCCGGGTCTTTATCGCGGCAATTTCCAGACCGGCGTGCGCCGTGCGGTTTCGAAGCAGACGCCACGCGTCGGCATGATTGCTCCACAGGGTAAACAACGGCGGCACGCCCGGTTCGGTATTCATGCACAAACCGCTGGCCACGTTTACCCAGGGCAAGCCTGCCGCTTCCGCGATGGAACCGCTGCATGCCTCTGCCTGATCGACGATCATTCCGTCGAGCCGGGCCGCCTGGACCAGCCCGGGAGCGTTCCGCAGAACGGCTTCGTAGCGCAGCTCATCCACACGCCCCTGCAGGCGCATGCCCCGCAGAGGTCCGGATTCACCTATCTGCCGGATCATGGAAGCCAGCGCGCCAGGGGGTTCAATGTCGGAATCGGTGGCCTGAAAATCGAATCCACGACCGCGGATTTTTTGTTCATTCCCGGTAATGCCAAAAAATGTGATGCGATGCCCGCGCGCGGCAAGCGTTTCCGCGAGTGCCAGAAATAAATTCACGTGACTAGGCATCGGAAGGCAGAAGATGCCGAGATGTGCCATCAATTCGTTCCGCTTCCGGCCGCACGCGCTCGCTGCTGCTCGCTGTCGCTGAGCACCGGTTCCTTCCGTATAAGGACCTGTTCCACGACATCGGCGGCTTGCGCCACGCCTCCCGTTCTGGCGATGGCCTCGCTCATGCGTGACGCCGCGCTGCGATACCGGGAATCACCGAGTACCTTCAGGACGCTTGCGCGAAGCCTCTGCGGAGTCGCCTTTCGGAATGCCACAAATTCCCCGGTTCCGGTCCAGCGAATTCTCGCCGCGATCCCGGGCTGTTCGAAGGCAATCGGTATGGCTACCAGCGGAACGCCGGAGCTGAGGGATTCGAGCGTGGTATTCAGTCCGCCATGCGTGATCGTGAGCGCCGCGCGCTTCAATAGCTCTGCCTGCGGCGCGAATTTGACCACGATCGGACGTTCCGGCAACTCCGAAAACTCGTTCGCTTCGCCGGAACCGCCGAGTGAAAGCACAAGTTGCGCATTCAGATCTGCGCAACTCTCCGCGACGGTCCTGTACAGATGCTTATGGCGGTTCATCAGCGTGCCAAACGAGGCGTAGAGCAGCGGACGGCCGTCGAGACGCTCCCACGGAAAATCAACCGGTGGCCTTAGTGCCGGCCGAATCGGCCCCACGTAATGGAACGAGGATGGCAGTTCCCGGCGCGGGAAATCAAATTCGCGGTTCTGCTGTGCTATCTGGGCAAACGGCGAGTACGTATCATCCATGCGCGTGAAGGGCTTTAGACCCCACCGCCGTCGATGACGGTTAATCACTGCTTCGATCCGTCTGCTCGCGATCTTTATGCCCGCATATGCCAGTCGATTGCGAGCGATTGCAAAGGAGCCTTCGCTATAGCTCCACGAAGTGAAAAAGGGCGGCACGTGCGGCTCTGCGTTCAGGCACAATCCGTTGGCCACGCTTAACCATGGCAATCCGGCTGCCTCCGCGACCGAGCCGCTGCAAGCTTCGGCTTGATCGACGATCAGCCCGTCGACTTTGGTCTGCCGGACCAGTGCCGGGCCCTTACAAAGGATGGCCTCGTAGCGAAGTTCGTCGAAGCGGCCCTGGAGACGCATGGCCTGGAGCGCCCCCAGATCGCCCATTTCACGCATCATCTTGCCTAACGCACCCGACGGCAATGTATCGGGTTCGATGGCGTAGAAATCAAATCCGGCGCCACGAATTTTACGTTCATTATCCGAAATACCGAAGAATATGAGCCGATGTCCCCGGCCGGCAAGAGCACCGGCCAGCGTAAGAAACAGGTTGATATGGCTGGGCATTGGGAGACAAAATACGCCAATCCGAGCCACTTTGTCTTTTATCGCACATCGCGGAATTACCTTATTGTTATGCTCTGCAGCATTTTCGTGAAAGCAGGCCGTAGTTTGTTGAAATCCGGGCTGGCAGATACGAACACAAAGTACCGCAAAGCGCCGTCATTTTGCGGGAAAGCAACAATCCAGTCGTGCTCGCCCTTTCCATTGTTTGCAGCAGCGGCCGTGCATTCTACGCTCCGACCGGAAATGCCCTTTACCGTAATGCTTGTTTGCGGACCGGGAACAAGCCCGGGATTGTCGTGGGCGATGCTGCCGATCAGCGCGTTAAACGCGCCGGCAAGGTCCCGGCGTTCTTGCGGCCGATAAAGGTCGGTGAGCATTCCATAAACGACACTGCCTGCTCCGCCGTCCGCTGACCGGGCGATTCCCCCGGCTGGCGCCAGCATGGCGGCGGACTGATTTCCATAGGCCTGCCAGTTGGCCGGAACCTCGATGGAAAAACCGTTGCCGCGGAAGGTTTTCCATGCGCCGGAAGTGTTCAGATCGACATTCTCCGAATCCCCGGCGGGCTGGTTCACACCGCTTCCGACGGTTTGATTGGGGCTTTCTTTCTTCCAAACGCCGGACGAAACCTCGCGGGCGGTGTAGGCGTGCATGCCGGCGACTTCTTTCTTAATTTTGGTAAAAGCGGCCGTCGTGGTGGTGTAGTGCTTCCGCGGCACAAACGTGGCGATCTCCTTGTCCACATACTCCGACCGATTTCCTGGATTTGGATGGTCGCTCAGGAACTGCGCTCCCCCTTCGCCGTATTTGGACTGGATCGTTTCGAAAAACTGGGTCATGCCGTGTGGATCGTAGCCTGCGTCGTAAAGAATTCCGACTCCGAGCAGATCCGCCTCCTTTTCGGCGCCGCGGGACATTTTCAGAAAGCCGAGACCGGCCGTCAAGCCAATGCCCTGCTGCGCGATCTGTCCGGCCGCGCCGCCGAGCAGCACACCGGCGGCAAGCTGTCCCAGCCCGGCGATCAGGCCCACTTTCTGCTCCTTCGCGGCGTTACAAACCGAGTGCTGAAGCACCACGTGAGCGATTTCGTGCGCCATCACACCCGCCAGTTGTGCTTCGTTTGCGGCCGCCTGAATGGTTCCGAGGTTGACGAAGACCGTGCCGCCCGGCAGAGCAAACGCGTTGATCTCCGCCACGTTCACTACGTGAAAGTTGTACGGCCACTTATAGCCCGGAGCGTGGGCGGCGAGCTTGTGTCCAAGTTTCTGAATGTATTTTGTGACCGGGCTCGAATCGGGCAGCACCGGCATCTGCGCATATACCTGCTGCTCGACCTTCTTGCCCAGTTCAATCTGCTGCTGCGGTGAATAGTCGTTCTTGCAGGGCTTAAGCTCAACTCGGGCGTAGCTGAACTGCGCCTGAAGGAGGACTGCGACGAATATCAGAAGGAAGCGCGATCGTACAGGCATCTCTACTGTATAGAGCACAGAAAGCGGCAGTCTATAACGAAATCAGGGGCCGGCCTTTTTGAAGTCTTCCGGTGTATCCAGGTCGAATAATACGGCAGGATCATCAACGGCAACTCTGAGGATGGTATCGGGGTACTTCTCAAAAATAGCCCGGCAGCCGGTGTCGCCCGAGAGCCGCATCAATTCCGGAAAGACCGACCGGTCAATCAGAACCGGATTACCGCGCGAGCCGTCATACACCGGAATCACGATTTGCGGATTGTGCTCACGATAGTGCGAAACGATCCGGTCGATTGTTTCGGGCCGAACAAACGGCTGATCTCCGAGCACTACGAGGGCCGCATCGGCCTCTGGTGAAACCTCCAGGAGTCCGGCCCTGAGTGACGTTGCCATGCCGTCCTGGTAGGCGTTGTTGATAATGACTTTGACGGAATCGAACGGGATCCGCGCCTGAATAAGGTCGGCCGAGCGGCCCAGGACAACTATGATTTCGTCCACCTGAGCGCAGCGAACGTTCTCGAGCACGTTTTGAAGCAGCGGCTTGCCTCGTACTGGCAACAACGGTTTCAGCGTGCCCATGCGCGTCGACATTCCCGCAGCAAGAACTACGGCCGATACTCCCGAACGTTCGTCGAGTTGTGTGGACATGCGCTTCGCTTTACCAACTTAGGGCGCTCAGTCCCTCAATCTTGAGGAAGTGTTGATCCCGGCTCACCACAGCCAACCCGTGATGCAGCGCAATGGCAGCGATCCAAATGTCATTCTCGGGAAGTGGGAATCCGCGGACTTTCAGCAGGCTTTTCACCCGG
>JAICXK010000313.1 GCA_025980435.1 Bryobacteraceae bacterium | reverse complement strand
TCCCGTCCGGCAACCAGAGGGATTCCGAGTGTCCGGAAGTACCCGGGACCGATGATGGAGCGTATCCCGCTTTGATGCTTCGCCCCGGCGAGATGAGTGCCCGGAATCATGACGGCCATGTCAGCACCCTGGGGAAACGGGCCACCCGTTCCGTAAGTGGCCGATGCGATACCTGCAGAGCCTTTCAGGCGCTTCTCAATACGTGAGTACAGGAACTCGGTGTTCTCTACGGTCGAATCTGCAAGTTTCGGATCGATGGAAAAGAGCATCAGGTGCTGGGGATTAAAGCCGACCGGCACGGAAATCAGATTGTAGAGAGATTTTGCGAAGAGACCGGCGGCGATCAGGAGGGCAAGGGAAAGAGCGATTTGCGTGGCTGCGAGCGCTCGTCTTCCGAAAGCATGGCTTCGGGCGGACGAGTGCGTAAAAGCCGTTTCGCTGAGTCCGGTGGCCAGATCGACTCTTGCGGCGTACCATGCCGGAATCAGCCCGACAAAGAGTCCGGCCGCGATTACGGCAGCCCAATGCAGCCCAAGCACGTAGCCGGAAGGCTGCGCAACCAAAGCGCCGCTACGATCCATCTGCCCCAGATGGAGAAGCAGTTCCGCTCCCCGGCGCGCAATCCATAACGCAGCCAGACCGCCCGCGACTGAAAGCGCCAAGGTCTGCATGAAGTAAAGTCGCATGACAGCGCCTCGTGTAGCGCCCATGGCGAAGCGAATAAGGACCTCCTGCCTCTGCTTAATCGATCGAACAACGGCCAGCCCAGCCACATTCAGACACGTCAGCAGCAGCACCGCTGCCGTCATCCATAACAAAACCTGCAGGGGCTGCTGCCAGCGGTCAAACATGCCGTGAACGCCTTGCGAGGCTGGAACAAGCGATAGATGCTCATGCGCGAGTTCTGCCAGGTAATCCGCCGGCTGAACGCCTTCGGTTGCGAGTTCCTCCCGCACGGCAGAGCCGTACACCGGTTGAAGTTGCGCCTCAGCGCGTGCGGCTGGCACAGTGGGCGGCAGGCGTACGAAAAGGTTAAGCCATCGAATGCTCCAATCGTCCATGGCGTGCCATCCCGGGTTGACTGCGCCGAATGCCGCCAAGGGCATATAGATCCGCGGAGCCTGGCCCGATACCAGGCCCGTGAAATGGCGCGGGGCGATGCCGATGATACGGAAGGGCAATCCGTTCACGCGAATCAAACTGTTCCAGGCACTCACCTGGCCCCCGAAAGCTTCCTCCCAAAAACTGTACGAGAGAACCACCACGAAGCGGTCATCGGAAAGCGCGTCGTTCCGAGGGAGGATGGGACGCCCGAGAACGGGTTTGAGGCCGAGGACATCGAAGAAGTTGCCCGAAACGAAACCGCCGAGCAGATGCCGCGGGCCTTCCGGAGTTTCGATGTTCAACATCTCGCCGTGCCGGGCGACTGTGCCGGAGGCGGTCGTGAAGTGTGTAGACAAATAGCGATAGGTTGGCGCGCTGAACGAGCTTGTTGCGCCGGCGTCGCTTTCGGAACGGCCCATGTGATTCACGTTCGTGGCCAGCGTGTAGATGTCAGCAGCGCCCGGAACGGGTAGCTGCGCGTAAACAACTTGCCAGAGCAGGGTGAACACCGCCGAAGTCAGGCCGATCCCGAGCGCGAGAAGCAGAATCGACACAGCCGTAAACCCGCGTTCGCGGCGCAGTCCGCGCAGAGTAGTAATCGCTTCCCCCAGCAGCACATCGAAACGGGACAGCATCACCGCGATTATATGGAAAGCAGCATAATGACCGGGCTACTCTATTCGCAGCGCGGCAGCCGGATCAATCTGCATGGCACGGCGTCCAGGCAGATAGCAGGCGGCCGCAGCCGTCGCCAATAAGAGCGCCGCGACCGCCAGGTACGTGAGAATATCGAACGGCTTGGTTTCGAATAGGAGCGCCGCGACGTAGCGCGACAGCCACCAGGCCCCGATCGCACCCAGGGCGATGCCGAGCAGAGCCGGCCGCAGTCCCTGGCCGACTATCATCCTTAGAATGCTTGCGCCACTCGCTCCCAGCACCACGCGCAGGCCGATCTCCGATGTGCGGCGGCTCATCGAATACGAAACGACTCCGTAGATACCCGTGGTCGCCAACAAAAGCGCGAGCCCGCTGAAAACGCCCAGAAGAATCATGTTGAAGCGCTGCGGCGCGACGGAACGGGAGACGACCTCCTGAAATGAGCCAACATCGGAAACCGGAAGATCGGGGTCGAGCCGCGCCACCATTGATCGAATCAGCGGCGCAAGCGCCCGAGGGTTGCCGCGGGTATGCACGACGAACTGCGTTGGCAGCGCAGCCAGGCCGTAGGGAAGATAGACGGTGAGAGCGGGACCGGCAGCCAGGCCGCGCTCACGGCTGTCCGCGACGACGCCGATGATCTCGGCTTCCGAATTACTTTGTCCTTTCCAGAGAATCGCGTTTCTGCCGACCGGATCCTCGTTGGGAAAGAGCAGTTTTGCCAAGTGCTCGCTGATGATCACGCCCCGTTTCATAGCCGGCTTGCCCGGCTGCCCCCACATCCAGTTGTCGCTTTTATCGAAGGCTCTGCCGCGAAGCAGAGGAAGGCCGATTGCGCGGAAGTACCCGGGAGTAACGATGCGCCAACCGGCCCAGGGAGCGGGACCGGAAGTGCGCGGGCGGAAACGGGAATCGATTGACATTCCGGGATCGCCTCCCTCTACCGGCCATTGATTGACGGCTCCGGCCGCGATCACTCCCGGAACGGCGGACAGCCGCTCCAGGAAGCGATCCAGAAATTGCTTGCCGACGCCCTTGTCCCAATACGAGCCTGGCATGCTGACGGAAAACAGCAGCCGATTTTCGGTTTGGAAGCCGGAGTTCACGTTCATCAACTGGATGAAGCTGCGAATCAGCAGGCCCGCCCCCACCAGAAGAAGAAACGAAAGCGCCACCTCGATGGCGACCAACCCCGCGCGCAAGCGCCCTTGTCCCCGGCTTCCGGTTTGACGATCTCCATCGCGTAAAGCGGAAGCGATGTTGGTCACCGGGGCCCGCAAGGCTGGACCGATACCCGACAACACTCCAGTCAGGAGCGCGAGAACGACTGCGAAGCCAAGCACCCAACCGTTCAGGCCGGCATCCGCCAATCGCGGAATGCCGTGAATCTGTACTACCTGGATACCCCGCAGAGCGACATCCGCCAGCAGCACGCCAGCCAGCGCCCCGAGGCCGCTCAACAGAAGCGATTCCATCATTACGAAACGGACCAGGCGGGCGCGGCCCGCTCCGAGCGCGGTGCGCACCGCAATCTCCCGATAGCGCGCCGTGCCGCGCGCCAGCAGCAGATTGGCGACGTTCAAGCAGGCGATCAGCAGCAGGAAGATGACGGCTCCGAGCAAAACCCAAAGGGCCCGCCGCATCGTAGCAGTCGCCAACCACGTGCTTGCCGGCTCCAGGTGAAACCCAATTCCTTGGTCATCTTTGGGATACGATTGCGCGAGTACATCGGCGACCCGTTCCAGGTCCGCTTGCGCGGCTTTCGTCGAAATGCCGGGCGCCAGCCGTCCAATTACATCGAACTCCCAACTGCCGCGATTGGCGCCGGCGCGGTATCCAAACGGAATATAGACCTGATCGTTAATCCAGGGCTCCCCCGGTGGAAGCACGCCCATGATGGTGTAGCTTCGATCATTCAGCCGTACGGTTCTGCCGAGGACATTGGGATCTCCGCCGAAGCGGTTTTTCCAGAACCGGTTTCCGAGGATGGCTACGCTATTGTTCCAGCCGCCGCGGTCGTCCTGATACGAAAAGTCGCGCCCCAAAACCGGCGAGACCCCAAGCGTGCGGAAAAAACCTGCGGTGATCTCGATGGCGGTCACCTTTTCCGCCGGACCCAGACCAGTCAGGTTGGCTTCGTCGTAATGGTAGGCGGCAAGCTCTTCGAACGAGTGGTTTTCTGTGCGGGCATTCCAGAAGTTGGCTTCGGAAAACGACGCGTGATCGATACCTCGATTGAGCCGCGTCTCCCAGATCTGCACGAGACGGTCGGAGTCACGAAAGGGAAGCGGCTTCAGCAGCGCGGCGTGGAAGATGCTGAATACCACGGTACTCGCGCCGATTCCCAGAGCCAGCATGAGTATGCCCAGAATGGTCAACCCAGGGTTGCGGCGCAATCCACGCAAGGATTGCCGCAGTTCCACGCCGGCGGCCTGCAGTGTTGCGCCGACGCGAACATCGCGCACTTCTTCCTTGATCTGTTCCACGCCGCCGAGTTCGAGCAGAGCTTCGCGCCGCGCCACCTGCGCATCTGCGCCGGAGTCGACCTTCTCGTCTTCCAGCATGTCCCGGTAGGAGCGAAGTTCATCGGCGAGGTCGCATTCGACACTCTCCTTCCGCGCAACGTTGCGCCACAGCGTCTTCATCCGAGGCCATACAGGCATAGCTGTTCCTCCGAATTGGATCAGGACATCTCGAGTGCGCTCGCCATTGCTGCCGAGATGCGCGCCCACTGCGTGGTCTCTTCTTTAAGCCGACGGCGGCCCAGGTTCGTGAGTTGGTAAAACTTAGCGCGGCGGCGATTCTCCGATTCGCCCCAAAATGAAGTGAGCCACCCGGCCTCTTGCATCCTGTGGAGAGCGGGAAACAGCGAGCCGGGTTTTACCTGGAAGGTACCGCTTGTGACTTGGCCGACACGCCGCGAAATTCCGAGGCCATGCATAGGCTCCAGTGCCAGGACCTTCAGGATCAGCACGTCGAGCGTGCCTTGCAAAAGAGCGGTAGCGCTGGGCGCCTTCATACAGACATTCTATAGGAAAGTTTTCGGCGCAGACAAGGGCATTTCCTCGCAAGGCATAGTCAGGCGGCCTTTTCGGCTTCGATGATTCGCCGGATGCGGCCTTCGATGTGGTGTTCCGGCGTTTCCAACTTCATGTTTTGCAATTCCTGGTTATCGACTTTTGCCTGAGCGAGCAAAACATGCCATTTGTGGAGCTCCTGGCGGCGCTTTTCAACCGCCTGACGGCGTGCTTCAACGGCCGCTTGGCGGCTTTCGCGGTTCTGGTTGAGTTCCGCTTGCTCACGCGCGCGGTTCTGCGAAACAAAGCCAATCTTTGAGTCTTCGGCTCGCTGACAAAGAGCGGCCTCATCCAATCCGGCTTTGCGCTTTTCAGCTCTGAGCTTTAGCAGCGTGTTGAGCGATTTATAGAAGGCGCGCTCGTGCGTGGTGTGATAGCGGAGGTAGAGAGCGAGCTCCTTTTCTGCGTTGCAAGCCCCTGCTTCATCGAAGCAGCGCCCTTGCAGACGAATGGCGCGCTGCTGGAGCCAGTAGTGCTGGGCCATGTTCTCGATCAGCAAGGTTTCGGTCGGGGTTGCCGGGCTGTGTTCGGCGCGCAAACCTTCCTGCAGTTTGTGGAACTCTTCGGCAGATTCGCCGGGCAGAAACAGAAACTTCCCGACGAGGCCGTGGCGCACCGCATTCGACGAGACGGTAGCTTTGCCTTTGGCCGATTG
>JAICXK010000177.1 GCA_025980435.1 Bryobacteraceae bacterium | reverse complement strand
GTCAATGAGTTCGACAGGCAATTGCCCGTGCTTCTTATATCATGAGCTTGATTCGCCATTCAGATGCTTACGTACTGTAAACATATGCGCACATTTTGCCTCTGGAGTTGTCTTTTGGCGGCTATTTCCGTTCCATCTATCGCCTCTCCCCCTCTGCGGATCGGAGTCGTTGGACTGGTACACGGGCATGTAGCCGGATTCTTCAATTCGGCGCTGAAGCGATCGGACATTCAGATCGTGGGCATTGCGGAACCGGACCGGACATTGTTCGATAAGTACGCTGCCCGTTATCATCTGGCCCCAGCGCTCTACTTCTCCTCTCTCACGGACATGCTTTCCAAAGCGCACCCGCCGGCCGTGGTGACGTATACAGATACGTTCGACCATCGCAAAGTAGTTGAAGAGTGCGCCCGCCACAACGTACACGTGATGATGGAAAAGCCGCTGGCGGTCAGTTACAGAGACGCGCTCGCGATGGCGGATGCAGCTCGCACCGGCAACATTCACGTGCTGGTGAATTATGAAACCACCTGGTATTCCAGTAATAGCGCAGCCTACGATCTTCTCCGGAAGGGCGCCCTGGGCGATCTTAGAAGGGTTGTTGTACATGACGGGCATCAAGGTCCGAAGGAAATTCGAGTGCAGCCCGAATTCTTTCATTGGCTGACGGATCCGAAGCTGAACGGCGCGGGAGCCCTCTTCGATTTCGGCTGCTACGGTGCTGATCTGACGACCTGGTTGGCAAATGGACAGCTTCCGCTGGCGGTCACAGCCGTCACCCAGCAGATCAAACCGGAAATCTATCCGCGCGTGGATGATGAAGCGACCGTGATCCTGACCTATCCAAAGGCGGTCGCCATTCTGCAAGCTTCATGGAACTGGCCCTTTGACCGTAAAGATATGGAAGTCTATGGGCGAACCGGCTACGTAAAGACCATCCGGCGCGACAGGATCGATGTGCGGCTCGAGCATGAGAAGCAGTCGCGCATAACTTCACCCGCTTCCCTTCAGTCGCCCTATGACGACTCCTTGCATTACTTTGCCGCGGTCATCGCCGGCGCAGTGAAGGACGAACACACTCTTTCATCGCTTGATACCAACGTGCTGGTAACCGAGATTCTGGATGCAGCGCGGCGCTCCGCAAAGGAGGGCAGGACCATTCGGCTGCCGCTGAATGATTGATCGCCCATCGGCGGGTGGCGGAGAAGACGTGTGCGCGGTCTGCCTGGTCGTCCCCTGCTACAACGAGGCCTCTCGCCTGGATGTCGAGAGTTTCCGTACCTTCATCTCCGCCAATCCTTGCATTCGACTGCTGTTTGTTGACGACGGCAGCCGCGACAATACCCTGCAGGTCCTGACCAGGCTTCAGACTGGCCTTGAAGACCGGACGTTCATTTTGCCCAGAAGGCCGAATCGTGGGAAAGCAGAAGCTGTGCGGCTCGGAATCCTTCACGCTCTGGACCATTTGCATCCACGTATTGTCGGATTTTGGGATGCGGATCTAGCGACGCCTCTCGATACGATTCACCGCTTCGTTCAGGTTTTCGAGACACATGCGGGTATCAAGATGGTCTTTGGCTCCCGCGTGAAACTCCTGGGCCGCGACGTGCGCCGGCGGGCGCTGCGGCACTACCTTGGCCGCATCTTCGCTACGGCTGTCTCCACCATGCTGCGATTGCCTATCTACGACACACAATGCGGCGCCAAGCTCTTTCGTGTTGAACCCGAAACACGCGCCATTTTCGCCGAGCCGTTTCTCTCCCGATGGGTCTTTGATGTGGAAATTATCGCTCGCTATCTACGGCTCTACCATCGCAATACGAAACAAGTGGAGAAGATCATTTACGAATATCCGCTGGAGACCTGGATCGATATCGCCGGATCGAAAGTTCGGCTAGGAGATTTCCTCACGGCATTGATCGATGTTGTAAGGATTCGACGGAGATATCTGTCATAAATCACTACAGTACTTTCGGGGACTTAGGGGCCGCTAGTACTGATTCGTTATGTGTAAGTACTAGTTCTGCTTGACGACCTACCCCTTACGGCATAGCCTGATCCGTGAGGAGGAGACTGTCTTGATGTCTTTAAGAGGTAGTCGGCTGCTTTTGCTCGTGGGATCAGTGGCAATGACAACACTTGTCACCAGCCAGGCCCGGGCAGACTTTGCGAAGGGTGATATTTTTGCCGCGGTAGGCAGTGGCAAAGTCAACATATTCGATTCCAGCGGGGCGTTTCTCCAGCAACTGGATGACACGACTGGCGCGACGTTTACCACCGGAATGACGTTCGACAAGGCGGGAAACTTATACGTAACAAACTTCTCGTCCGGGAGTATTTCGCAATTTGACGTTCACGGCACGCTTACGAACGCAACCTGGGCGAGCGGGCTTACGAATACACCCGAATCGATCGTATTCAACAAGGCCAACACAGCGGCCTACGTCGGAGGAGCGCACGGGGGAAATATTGTGGCCCTGGATGCGAGCGGCAACGTCACGAGCACCATCAGTCCAGGCGGCGATTGGGTAGACCTGGCAGCGGACCAACACACGCTCCTGTACTCAGCGGAAGGAACAACAATCGCTTCTGCGGATATCAATGGTACGGCCAATCCGGATTTTGCAACCGGCCTGCCCGGATCGAATAACTATGCGCTTCGGATTCTGACCAATGGGAATGTGCTGGTAGCCGATACGGATCGAGTGGTCGAACTGGATTCGAGCGGCAGCATCATCAATACTTATTGCCTGGGCACCACCTGTAACCCCTCGGGCATCTCAGTCCTGTTTGCATTGAATGTTCTCCCGGATCAGAAATCGTTCCTCACGGGCGACTTGAATACCGGAATGATTTATCAGGTGAATATCGCAACCGGTGCTTTGGAGAATAGCTTCAGCGGGCTGAACGGTGGAAGCGGAACGCTTGCCGGTCTTGCCGTATTCGGAGAATTCCAGGCCGGAGGCGGCGGGGGCGGTGGATCGGTTCCCGAACCCGGCACTCTCGTTCTCTTGACCTCTGGCGCGGGGTTCCTGGCGCTCATCGCCATGAAACGGCGCGCCTCAAACAAGCGCTCTTAGCAGCAACCTGCAGCAGCTCTAAATAATCCGGCATTCAAACCGAGTGCCGGATTGTTTTTATGGTGGTGATCGCCTGGCCGAGATGGCGCTGTGTGTGTTCGGCGAGATGAACGATCAGACCGAGCACGGTAGTCGGAAGAGCGCGGCGGCCCACCGAGCGAGGCTCGTAAAGCCAATCCGGCTTGACGCCGCGGAGTTGTTCCTCCGCGGCATGAAGAGACTCATCTATCTCGCGAAGCATCTCATCTAAGCCTCTGTCCGGTTCAGATTCACGCCGGAGCGCATCGAGTTGCGCCTGGCTGAGTTGATTTCCAAGCAGGTACGTGGTCAGCCGCTCAACGCTGCCCGCGATGTGCTTCAGATGGAATCCGAGCGGAGCCGCCGCATTGCACGGTCTCATCCAAACCTGCTCTTGCGTCAGGCCGGCGGTGTGCTTTTCCAGTTCTTCACGGACCTGCGCGAAAGTGAAAAAAACCGGTATCACCAGAGGATGAATCCCTGCAATCGGCCCGCGCAGCCACGGTTCAGGTGGATTTTGTGTCACGGCAATCTCTACTGCCAACGTAGCAATCCGGTCTTATGCGCTCAGTAGAACCAGGTCGTCCTCCTCCGCCTCTTCTTCTGTCGGGACCGGTTCCGGAAGCCTGCCGGTCCAGTTCGCCCAGCCCCAGAAAATCGCCGTCGAAGAACTTAGTAAGCCAGATGCCGCTCCGATCGCCCGAATGGTGAAATACTGCGAGGCGCTGCCGGCCGCCAGCATCGAGAGCATCATGGTGGACCAGTTCATCGTTTCAATGGTCGAAAAGACTCGCCCGCGGAACCGGTCTTCCACATGTTTCAGCAGGTTCGACCAATTGAGAACAGAACTAACCGCCACACTTGCCCGCGACAGTCCCATGAAGAACAGAGCCCAGCCCCAATGGCGCATCTGGCTGAACACGACATACGATCCACCGTGCAGAAGATAGCAGAAGAAAACAGTCTTCTTATAAGCGCCGAATCGAATGTGTTTGCCCAGGTAATTGCCGAGAATTCCGCCGATCAGGAGGCCGATCCCGGCCGTTCCCCAGAGTTGGCCGAGACCTTGCGCGCCGCGCTTGAATACTAACTCACTGAACAGCGTGAAAAGCACTTGCGCCGCGCCTCCGCCGCTGGCCCAGCCGACCGCGATGAGGCCAATCCCGAGAATCAGCGGAGTCTTGACCATATAGGACAGGCCCGCGCCGTACTCGTACCAGGGGCGGGCATATCTTGCTTCGTTCGCACAGCGCGCTTCCGCCCGAAAATGTCCATCGATGGAGCGCAGTTTGCCGATACAGAATGCCGAGAAAAAGAAAGAAAGTGAATTTAGAAGAAAAGCAAATGGATACCCGAACTTCGCAACAGCGGCTCCTGCGATAAATGCGCCCAGCGCGAGGGTCATCCAACCGGTCGTTTGGGTCAGCGAGTTGGCCGTGTGTAATTCCTCGTCGTTCGCAATGGAGGGTAGAATCGCCGAGCGTCCGCTGGTAAAGAAAGGCGACGCCAGCATCAGCAGGGCGCTGAGCGCGTACAGCGGCCAGATCTGTTTTAAACCGAGCGCGACGATGAACCCAATCGCGATCACGCCGCGAATGAGATCGCTTGAAATCATGATCCGCCGCCGATCGAACCGGTCGAGCAAGACTCCGGCGAGCGGTCCCGCTACTACGGCTGGAATAGCTCGGGACAGCATCAGCGCGGCGATGACCGCTCCGCTGTGCGTCTTCTCGATCGCCAGGCTGAGCACCGCGACATTGTTGAAGTGGTCGCCCGCCTCGCTTACAATCTGGCCCATCCAGGTATAGCGGTAGTTGCGGTTCCGGCTGAGAAGCCGGGCGAAGTCGGACATGTGTTGTAGCGGTCAGCCGTCAGCGATCAGCTATCAGCGCATATTCCCGGTATGTCCCAGCGAATATCTCCCGGGCTGCGGCCATACGCAGAGGCCGTGCGGATCCCTGCCGACCCGGATGCGAGCGCGGAGCTTGCCGTTTGAGGTATCGAACACGTATACCTCGTTGTTGTAACGGCCCGAAAGCCACAGCGACTTTCCGTCGATTGAGACTCCGCCCATATCCGGGCTCCCGCCGCCCGGAATGACCCACTTGGTAGCCACCTTGCGGGTCGCCAGATCGATTAGCGAGACGGTGCCTTCGCCTCGGTTCGAAACATACATGTACTTCGCGTCGCGGCTGAAGTATTCTCCGTGCGCGCCCTTGCCGGTCGGAATGAATTCGATCTGCCTGAAGGCATTCCCGTCAATCACATGGACCCCGTTCGCGTCCATATTCGCAACATAGAAGACCTTGCCATCCGGCGAGAGGCGGCAATCCTGGGGCATGCCTCTGGGTTCAAGTTTCAGGTGCCCGATTACCTTCTGCTGGGCGACATCCACTTTGATGAGCTCGCTCGAAAACTCGCAAGTCGCGATCATGTAAGTGCCGTCGGGCGAAAAGTCCGCGTGATTGACTCCTTCGCAGGCCACCGGAAGGCGGTGAACCACCTTCATCGTTTGCGCATCGCGGAAATCGAGGCGTTTTTCGCGCTCGGCCATCACCACCGCATACCTGCCATCCGGCGTGTAATACATGTTGTACGGATCGTCGACGTGGACGGTCTCCCCTTCTTTGCCAGTGACCGGATCGATCAGGGTCAACTGGTCTCCCAGATCCTGAGCCACCCACAACTTCTTGAGATCCCAGGAAGGAACAACGTGCTGGGGCTCCAGCAGGTGCTTCCCACGCTTCGGCAGGGCGAAATGGCCGATAATTTTATACGTTCCTGGATCGATAATATCCACCGTATCGCTCTTCGAATTGGGGACATAGACGCGGTAAGGAACACCGTTGACAGCCGGTGAGAGCATGCCCGGAGCATCGGCGGAGTAGATGTTTTTGGGATCTAAAACGGGCGGCATGCCGGGCAGAGCGCTGGGGTTGGGGTGCGGTGCCGACGCCGCAACTAGGATTCCAGGCGAATGTGTCGCGTTAACTGCGGGTGACGGCAGCCAGGCAGCCGGCAAGGCAAACAAACCTGCCGCCGCCAATCGGTACAAGGAGTGCATAGCTTCTCTGATAGAGTATCCTGTCGAAGATTGTTTTCAGTCCGAAAAAACTTCAGTACAATTTTAATTACAAATGTTGCGGAGCAGTGAGACCGAAACTGAGATTTTGCTTGGGAACAAGCAGCTTCTCGGCATTTTTTTTCTGGTCGCGGTCCTGATCGGCGTCGCGTTTGGCGGCGGGTACATGTTGGGGCGCGGCGCAGGCGATAAAAGCACAAAAAACACGGAGAGCATGGCGCTTCCCGCAAAGGAGTCAGCTCCTCCGGCAGTCGCAAACCAAACCGGGGGCGAAACGCGCACCGTTTCTCCGTCAGACAGCGCAGTTGCCGACGCCAATCCCGCTACAACGGATCAACCGGATCAGGCGCCGCTTGGCTCGCCGAAGCACAAGGCCTCTTCAGAGGCGGATGCACCCTCAAGCACTCCGGTCAGCTTCACTCCTGAGAGCGGCCAGGAATTCCTGCAAGTGGCAGCCGTTCCCCGCGGCGAAGCGTCCGGCGTATCGGACGTGCTCCGGAAGAAAGGGTTCCGTGCTCACACTGTTCCGGTACCCGGCAACGCAAAACTCTATCGCGTGATTGTCGGCCCGATCCGCGATGTCTCCGATCTTTCCTCTACTCGCGAACAACTGCGGAAGACCGGCTTCAGCAAAGTTATCGTGCAGAAGTACTAGCCGCCGTTCCGGACCACTCGACCGGTTTGCCCTTGTCCAGCGTCCAAACCTGGGCATCCGAACTTTTTAGCTGTGAAGCCAATTTCTCCGGAGTGCCGGTCAAGGCCGGAAAGGTACCCCAGTGCATTGGGATCACGCGTTTTACTTTGAGCAAGCGGGCCGCAAGCGCCGCCTGTTCCGGACCCATCGTATAGTAGTCCCCGATCGGCAGAAAGGCAAGCTCCGGTTGATACAACTCCGCGATGAGCGTCATATCGGAGAAAACGGCGGTGTCGCCCGCGAAGTATGCGCGTCGCCCGTCTTTCAGCGTCAACACGTAACCGGCCGCTTCCCCGCCGTAAATCAATTGATCGCCATCTCTGATTGAGCAACTGTGAAGCGCGTGGGTCATGGTCAGTTTCACGAAGCCGAGATCGGCTGTTCCGCCTTTGTTGATTCCAACAGTGTTTTTGACGCCTTTCTTCTCCAGCCAGGAAGCGGTTTCGAAAATCGCCACCACCTTCGGCTGAAATTGACTGGCGAGCGGAATCACGTCATTTGTGTGATCGAAGTGAGCATGCGAAAGAGAGATCGCGTCGACCCGCTTCAATTTGTAATCCTTCGGATACGCCGGGTTCCCCTCAATCCAGGGATCGGTTACCAGAACTTCGCCCGATTCGAAACGAATCTCGAACGTGGCATGTCCAAGCCAGGTGATCTGTGTCATTGCGTTTCGTTAGATGCCGAGTAGCGTTTCGCTGGTACATCCAGACCATCCCCAACCTTCGCGATGCCGGGAATGGAAACAGGCAGCTTACCGGATATGGAGATCTCGCCAAGCATCGCCCGTGCAGCGGCGAGTTCTGAGCTGGGCGCGCTGCTGAAGGTGGCCGCGTACGACGATACCTGAGGAAAATCGCGCAAGAGATACGGACTGCCGAGCGAAATCAAGGCTACCGGCGCAGGCCCCTGCAGCAGCGCCTTCACAAAGTCGTTCAACCCGCCTTCGAGCGCGACGCTGCCTCGATTCGCAGCGACAGTCACAAACGCGGCAAGGTAGTTTTCTTTACAATGAGCCGCATCGGCTGCAAACAGGCTCAACAGATTAGGCGTCATCCTGGAGTTCACCTGGTAAATTTGCAGCTCCGGCGCGTGTTGTTGAACCGTGGCGGCCAGCAGCTCGCCTCGGGTGGAGAAATCGCCGTCGGTCATCACAGTCAGGCAGGCGTTTTCGGAACCCGGAATCGGAAACAAATGCTTGTCGTCTTTCACCAGCGTGAAGGCGCGATCGGCGACCTGTTGAGCGAGGTCGTTCAGCTTCCCGGCCTCCAGATCGTCGGTAATGGAATCGATCTTGACGAAACGGCTGCGGAACAGGCCCGTTCTGCGTTTGGCGGCAAGAATTTTGGCCGAGCTCTCGTCGATCCGCCGGCGCGAGATGCGGCCGCTTTTGACCGCGGCTTCAAGAGCGCGAATACACGCCTCCGGATTGGTTGGCATGAGCAGCACGTCCGCTCCGGCTTCGATGGCGCGAACGGCCGCCTCGCCGGACGAATACAGGGACGTAACGGCTTGCATGTCCATGGCGTCGGTCACGATGAGACCCTTGAATCCGAGTTCGTCGCGCAGCAGCCCCGTAAGCACATTGCGTGATACCGTCGCCGGAATGGGCTGCGGTTCGAAGGCAGGCACCGCCATGTGCGCGGTCATGACCGAATCCACTCCATGCTGAATAGCCGCGCGAAACGGCAACAGTTCCACGGTTTCCATGCGTTCCCGGGTCTGATCCAGGCGGGGCAGTTGCATATGGCTGTCAACCGCCGTATCGCCGTGTCCGGGGAAATGCTTGGCCGTGACCAGAACGTAATTTCCAGGATCCGCATGCGCGCCGTCGATGAAAGCGGAAACATTGGCCGCCACAGCCTGTGGGTCTTCGCCGAAGGAGCGCGTATTGATGATGGGGTTATCCGGGTTATTGTTTACGTCCGCGTCGGGCGCAAACACCCAGGTCACGCCAAGCGCGCGCGCTTCACGGGCGGTCGCCGCACCTAATTCGCGGGTGGCGGCAAGGTCGTGAGCGGCGCCAAACGCCATCATGTACGGAAACTTCGCCGTCTCGGCAACCCGCATGGACGCTCCCCGTTCAAAATCGGAGCCCACCAGCAGAGGCGTTTTTGCCAGACGCTGCATGCGATTGATGAAAGCCGCCATTTCGAACGGCTGAGCGCTGATCACGCTGCCGTTGCGGATCCGCCCCGCGACGATAAAGCCGCCCACGTGAAGATCGCGAATCCAATGCGCGAATCTTTCGTATTCGGCGTTCGTGCTGGGCGGATAATCGCCGTAACCGCGAACCACAATCAGTTGCGCAATGCGATCGCGGAGCGAAAGGCTGCGGATCGCCGCTGAGGCGGAAGTATGCACGGCGGCAGCCGCCTTGTGCGCGGGCTTAGTGCTCGCTGGATCGGCGGCCGACCCGACAACCGAGTACGCGAGTATCCCTCCGAAGGCGATGACCGCCTTTGAAACAAGCATGTGACCAGTATCAGATATGGACTGCGGTTCAGCCCGCCCCATGCGCCTTGCGCTTATACGGCAAATGCTTGCCGGCGGGCTTGCGAAGAGGACTCAACAGGCGCTTGGCTTGCCGGACCAGGTTCGCGATCTCATTGCAGTTCTTCTGAAGCACGACGTCGGCTCCCGTGGTCTCCGGCCGAAGCCCGAGACTATCGGCGAATCCGCTGAGCAAAATAATCGGATTCCCGAAATTCCGTTCGCGCAATCGACTGATCAGCTCCAGCCCGCCCATGGGGGCCATTTTATAGTCGGTTACAACCAGATCGAAGTTGTGCTCTTCGATTATCTTCAGCGCGTCCGGGCCAGAACCGGCCGGGACAACCTTATAGCCCAACTCCTCCAACACGGAGCGGCGGGCAATCAAACCATCACGATTATCGTCGACGAGGAGAATGACTGCCGGAATTTGAGTGCGACTTGAAGGCGCAGATCGCATCGAGACCCAGCGACAATAACAAAGCTTTAACCAAACTGTCAATGGATCGCTATCGAAATGAAACAGCGGGACATT
>JAICXK010000237.1 GCA_025980435.1 Bryobacteraceae bacterium | reverse complement strand
TGCGCCGCTACCGGCAGAACATGACCTCGGTCGACCGGGCTTTAACTTTCGAAGATCGCGCGCCGGCTCCATTCGAACTTTTGAAACTGGCTTAAAGGTATAGAATTCTATATAGGGAATTATGGGCGATCTGGTCAGTCTGTCTCATACTGCAGCATTGATTTTGCAAACGATTGATCAGGGCTGCAGGTACGGGTTCGACATTATGGATGCCACCGGCCTGCCAAGCGGCACGGTATATCCGGCTCTCCGCCGCATGGAAACGGACGGGCTGATCTCGTCGCAATGGGAATCGGAAAAGAAGGCGACCGCCGACCAGCGTCCTCCTCGCAAATACTATCGGATCACGCGGGCGGGGTCGGAAGTGCTCGAGCGATCGCAAAAACGTTATCCGTTGTTGGGGAGAATGCAGGCGACGAAATCCCGCCGATGAGGTTACGCTATGACGCCGGAGCGCAAGCGCTCGTTTTCGCTGCGATGTTGCGGCGCGATGATTTCGCTCGTTGCAAGATTGGTGCCCGCAACGCAACGCAAGGACTGGGAACAGGAGTGGCTTGCCGAAATCTGGCATCGCCGGCAATTCCTTCTACACGCGGGAGAGTGGAATCGGCGTGAAGCGCTCCGTCTGATTCGCGACTGCCTGGGCGCATTCAGGGATGCGGCTTGGCACATCACCCCGCAAGAATCCACCCGGAGTGTCCTGCGGGAACGCCTGCGCTCACCCTGGACCTGCCTAGCGGGGCTCGGCGGACTGCTTCTGGCGGTGGCGATCGTCAGTTCGGGGCTCCCGGCGACCCGGGGCCTGTTCACATCCCTGGAAGGCACAGCATCTGCGCGCCTGCTTTTCATCTGGCTCCATCCGAATGCCGGAGGCGGGGATCAAGGCTTGCCATCCGACCTCCCTCCCGCATGGCGGCGCCGCAGCCACTTGCTTGAAGGCGTGACCGGCTTTACGATCAGCCACGAACCGGTGAGTTCGCCAGCGATCCCTTCGAGGAGATTGCTCGTGATCACCGCCGAGAGGAATCTGTTCGAGACGCTCCAGGTTCATCCGGCGGTCGGCTCTATAACGGGCGAACCCGGGGTCGTCTTGACAAACGCAGTATGGCGATCTTTGCTCCATGGAAATCGCGGGGTGATCGGCTCTCGCATTACAATTGGGCGGGAGTTATACCGGGTGACCGGCGTGCTTCCGGCAAGCTTTCGATTCCTTACGCGTGAACCCGCAATTTATCTTTTGAGGTCGTTTATCCCCGCCTACCCTTCGGCTTCAGTGATGGTGGTTGCACGCGTGAAGAGCGGCGTATCGCCAGGCCGGCTGGATCGGGAACTGACGAAGATTGCAGAAGATGCAACCTACTATTTTTTTAAATCCGAACTGCGGTATGCGACGTTAAGGGGCGCGATTTGGACACCTGCCCGGGTGTTCGCGATTGCCCTGCTCGTCAGCGGATTTTTTGTCATCGCGGGTTGCAAGGTCCGATTACGGCGCCTGGGCCTTGCGTTCCGATCCAACAACCGGCGGGCGAACCTCAGGAGAGCCTCGTTTTTCGCAGGCAAGACCGCATTAGCTTTGACGTTCGTTTTCGTTTCAGGATTGGAGTGGAGCCGGCCCGCATCGGCGATTGTATTCGGGTCGCAGGATCCCGCCAACGGTCCGTTTCTCATGTGGTTGTACATACTCGCCTCGATGGGCGCTTTGTCGTGGTCGCTGGCCGATCAAAGGGCACGGTGCCGCGTTTGTCTGCGCCTGTTGTGCTTCCCGGTTCGGATCGGCTGTCCCGGGTGCCTGCTGCTTGATTGGTCCGGAACGGAGCTGCTATGCACGGAAGGGCACGGCGTCTTGCATGTACCTCTTCTGGCGCCGAGTTGGGATGAGGAATCAGACCGCTGGATCGCGCTCGATGAATCCTGGCACGAACTGTTCGTACACAGCAGGTAAGGTCGATCGGCCACCCGCCGCTTAATGAAAAGCCTTCGATACGGCGGTGAAGCTGGTCACAAGCTGCGCTTCCAACCTATAGTTGTTCGTGGCGGGCCAGTACCAGTCGTCAGCCGACCACGGCAGGCCGCGCGTCCACCCAAACCCAACCTTCAGTAGCTGCGATCGATTGAAGCGGTAGCCTGCGCCAACTTCGTAGATCTGATGAGTGCCGGCGAACTGATTCGCCATCGCTCCCGAATCGTCTTTGATCGAGCCGAAGTGGATCGCAGCGGCACGCATTGCAATGAATGCGCGCGGAGAAAGGATTCGTTTCGCTTGGGCGTACTCGGCCACCTCCGACGGAGAAACGGGAAACCCCGGCAAATCGAATCGAAAATGCTGCCATTCCCCTTCAAGCGACCATGCTCCCCGCGCCCACTCGGCGTCGAGGCCAACCCCGGACGACAGGAAACTTCGCAGGCGCGCGCCGGCGGGAAGATACGGCAGAAGCGCCTTGTCGAGGTAAGGACCGCGGAATCCGGATGCGCCGAGGTGGAGACCGCCGGGTGTTGTGTATCCCGCTCCAGCAGTCCATTGGGCGAACTGGCTTTCCGATGTCAGCGGTTGTGGATTCGTCGGCGAACTGCTTGTAACTTGAAAGCGGGCGTCAACACGCGCGACCGAGAGATCAACCTCCACCGCGGGAAGGCCGTAAAGCGTCACTGGAAGCTGCCCATAACGGTCGGTTTGGGACCCGCCGCAACCATAGGCCACATCATTGCCGTAGTCCTGCTGCAACAGATCCGCAACTCCGCACGGGCGCTGGTCGGGACGGAGCGGCAGGTTTGCGATATAGGATGCGGGAGCGTCGATGAGCGGCATCCTGGCATCGTCGTATTCCATCGGGAACAGACCGAAGGCCGAACTCAGTTGGCCAGCCTTGATCAGCACCGATACAGGCGAAATTCCGGTTTCATATCCAGCGAAGGCCTGTGTCACACGCGCACTCACCTGGCGAGTTTCGTACGGACCCGGCGGATAATTGAAGTACTGAGGCGAATACGCCTCGACAGCGGAATACAGGAACCAATGAGGCCCGAGCTTCAACGATGGCGACAACAGTGCTCTGAACCCTCCCGTCAGCGGATCCTTTCCGGGCTCGCTCGAGGCACCGCGCGTATACGCCGCGTCGCCGCTGACCGTAATAGGAACGGAAATACCGGAGGCGGCCTCCTGGCCGAACATCCCCACACAAGCAGCAATCAGACATCCAGCAGCGCGCAGAGAACGAATCAGCATGAGAGTTCGGCGCCTTTCAACGCAGAAGACTGTTTGGTCTGCGTTTCTACGACGAGAAGCGGTAGCTTAAACCAAAACGTCGACCCGGTACTCGGATGACTGCGGAATCCGATCTCGCCCCCCATAAGCTCGACGAGCTGCTTGGAGAGTGCCAGGCCCAGCCCCGTCCCCCCTCGCTTGCGCGTGAGGGATCCATCCACTTGAGAGAATTTTTGGAAAATGAGATCGTGCATGTCCGGGGCAATGCCAATCCCGGTATCGCGAATCTCAAATGTAAGAATTGCGTCTTCAGCGCGCCGCTCGCACTCGACGGCGATCTGAACCCGCCCTTTCTCCGTAAATTTCACGGCATTCGACGCCAGCTCCGTCAAGATTTGCCGAATCCGGACACAATCGCCGATGAAGGCTTGCGGAATGGAGGGAGGGTTGAGCGTTTCGAGCCTGATTCCCTTGCTCTCAGCGATCATTCGCAGAGCGGCCGCCACCTCGTTCAGCAGCTCTCCAAGCTGAAAAGGTCCCTCGGACAACTGCAGTTTATGCGCTTCCAATTTGGAGAAATCGAGGATGCCGTCGATAAGCTCCAGGAGAGACTCCGCCGAGATCCGGGCAGTAGTTGCGTACTCCTCCTGCTCGGCGCTGAGGGGAGTGCCGAGAAGTAAGTCTGTCATCCCGAGAACGCCATTCATCGGCGTACGCAGCTCGTGGCTCACATTCGTCAGAAACTCGGTTTTCAGGCGGTTGGCCGATTCGGCAGCATGCCGGGCGAGTTCGAGCTCGCGGCGCGACCGCCGCTCCGCATCTCCGACGCGATTGAACGCATTTACCAGAGAATCGATTTCATAAGCGCCTTTCCCTATATCCAGCCGCTCCGGCATCTGGCCCAGCGCTTCGCTCCGCCTAAGCTGTGTAACCAGGCTGCGCAGCGGCCGGGATACGGACCGGGAAGTCACCAGCATGCAGAAGAAGGCCAGGACCGCTCCACCGATCCCAACCTGGATCAGGGTTTGCATGAATGCAGCCTTGAACTCAAGCAGCAGCTTATCCAGGGAACGCAAGCCGAGCAGTCTGTATCCTTCGCCTAGTTGGGTCCGTTCGAGTTGGGATGCGATGAAATGCTCGCCGTGAATGGTTATTTCGCAACTCGGCGCAGGCCGGCCGCACCCTTTACTCGCCTGCTGCTCGAAACTGCTGCTCCAATCGGAAGGGAAGGTGGATAACAGAATTCGCCCGTTATGCAACAGGACGGCCCCGCCTCCCAACGGGAGATTGTTGAGATCGAATTTCTTCCCGAGCGTAAGAAAAGCGACCGTTTCCGTTTCGATGTTGATCGGCAACGATTCGAGCTGATACAACACGTGCTGAATTTCCGCGGCCCCGGGCTTTAACGAAAGCGGTGGAAGCGCAGTCAGCGGCTGCGTATCGGGAGAGACGACAGCGGCCAAGGTCTGTCCGCGCAAATCCGAAACTGCTACGAAGTCGTATCCGGTGGAGGACTGGAGGTCCCGCAATTGAACTTCGATCGTTCGGCGCACCTGGTCCATAACCGCGGGATTCCCGCGCGCTTCGGCCAGGAGACCGACGGCCGCCTTCACTCCGGCACTCTCGGCAAGTTGCGCGAGCAGACTAGACGTACGGCGCGAATATTCGACGCTGGCATGGTTCAACAGCACGTCAGATTCCTGCAAGGCTTCGCGAAGCTCTCGCCTGACTGCTTGCTGGACTGCGCCATTGAGCACGACGAAGCTGGCAGACAGCGCCAGGCAGACCGGCACAAATGAAAACAGAAAGGCTCGCGTGCTAAGGGAGAAGCGCGGCATTGCTCAATTCTCCAGGCTCAATTCTCCAGGTCTTCAAGCGGTAGCACGACCTTCACGTGCACCGGACCGTCTTCTGGAACAATGAGCTTCTTTCGAAGCAGGCCGAGCGTTTTCTGCCAGATCGCGAGCTGGTATTCCCCTGGCGGGATCGCGGACCAGGAGAAGTTCCCCTCATGGTCCGGTTTCCCGAACCAGGGACTCGAAACGATCGCAATTGCTCCGTACATGTTGGAGTGGATATGGCAGTAGACCTGAACAATTCCTGCCCGTGCAAACCGGACCTTCCGGCTCTGCCCCTTCGGGTAATAGCCGAGGTCGAAGGACTGCGTCCTCGAGAGCGAAAAGATGTTGTGAAAGATCGGATCTGTATTGGGAAATTCCACTGTCGATCCGATTGGAAGAATCAGCAGTGCAGGTTCGAAGCGCCGGTTTCGCTGTTCCATTACGGCAACTGCGGGCGCAGCCGGCTTGAGCTGCCTCTTCGACTCCAGCCAGACCGCAATCCGCTCGAACTCGCTTCCCTGCCCTTGTTCGGAAGAGGTTTCCTGGACGGTCATGCCGCGCAGGCTGTATACGGCCGGCGCAAGAGTTCTCGTGCCCAGGCTCTTCTCGATGATGATTTTTCCCGAAATATCACCAGCGGCGGCGAGGCGCGAAATTGAACAGGTGAAAGCAAGAACGGTGAGTATTTCTCGAATCATCGTGGCATGCCCTACGTTCGTTATCGGCCGCAATTGCGAAATACATTAGGCCCTCTGTGGGTGGCGGAATATGAGTTCTGAGGATCAATACGCCCGGTCGTTCCGCTACCTACGTTGTGTTCATTACGTTCCGTGTATGCTGGCTTAGTAGGGAAATCGGAAGCACAATGCCTGGTCGAAGTCTGGACCGCGGGATCTGCACGGGTTCGGCGCTGCTACTGTTAGCGCCTCTGCTCTCGGGTCAACAGGCGCAAAACGTTCCCATTCATTTACAAGTAACGGCGGGAACGCCTCTTCGTTTGTACGTTACAAAACGTGTCCGATATCGACTGGGCGACCCGGTTCAGGCCAAGTTCGCCGAGCCGGCCTGGTCGTTTGACCGCATCGTCATCCCTGCGGGAACGGTTGTCGAGGGTCACGTCGCGGAGCTAGACCCCGCGCCGAAAATGGTGCGCGCAATGTCCATGATCAGGTGCGACTTCACGCCGTTGAAAACAGCGGAGGTCTCCTTCACAAAAATGATTTTGCCCGCCGGAAAATCTATTGCTCTCGATACCGAGCCCGCAGAGGGACTCAGCAGCATCTACGACCCTGCCCAGGAGGCTAAACGCAAAAAGAAAGCAAAGGCGGGAAATTCGGACAGCCGGAGAGCGAAATTGTTCGCCTTTGCAAAGCAGCAGGCGGAGGACCAGGCAAACACAAGGACGAGAGGGATGATTGGCTTGGTGCGCGGACCGAACCGGCGCGAATGGCTGGAGAGTCTGCTGTGGTCGAAACTGCCGTACCATCCGCAATGGTATCGGTCCGGAACCCGTTTTGATGCGGTACTGGAAAAGCCCATTGATTTCGGGGGGGTGTCGCTGCCGGCCGCCGAGCTGCAGGAAATGGGAACGCAGCCGCCGTTAAATTGCCCCGCGCTGGTTCGATTTCTGACCACTATCAATTCGGCGCAGAGCCAAGTGGGCGAACCAGTCGCCGGCGAGTTATCGCAGCCGTTGTTTTCCGCCGGCCATCGGCTTATTTTGCCGGAAGGCACGCGCCTGACCGGGAAAGTCACACTAGTCCGTCGCGCCCGTATTTTCCATAGGGGTGGGCAGCTCCGGTTTGCCTTCGACAACGTAGACCTTCCGAAGATTGGGGGGTTCGAAACCGGCGGGGCCGAACGGGAGCGAGCACAACTCACGGCTGCGGAAGAAACCCATGGCAAGATGAAGATCGATTCCGAGGGCACCGCCAAAGCAACCGAGTCGAAGACCCGATTTTTGCGGCCCATTGTGGCGGGACTGATTGCGGCGAAGTCGATGGACAACGACACCGGGAAGCAGCAAGCGTCCAGCGCAGACAACGGGAATCCGGTAGGCAGTTCACTGGGCGGATTCTCGGGCTTTGGCCTGTTCGGAACCGTCGTCTCGCGCGTCGCCCCTTCCGAAGTCGGAAGCGCGTTTGGCTTCTATGGGCTGGGCTGGTCAGTGTTCTCAACAGTGGTGTCGCGCGGGAGAGAAGTGGCGTTCGAAAAGAACGCCGCGATCGCGATCCGTTTCGGCGCTCCGCAAGGCCAGCACTAGCCCGATTCATCCGCCGGGGACACCCGAGCTATTCTTCTAAGAGAGGAAATTAAGACAGATGTGGAGTGATCGCAAACCGCAAGATCTCGCAAAATCGAATCCGCCCGACAACCGCGCCGCTCGAGGTCCGGTCGAGCCGGCTAATGTGGCCGTCATTGGCAGAGGGATGATTATCCGGGGCCAGGTCAGAAGCGCCGAGCACATCCAGGTAGACGGCGAGCTTGAGGGCGGCCTTCAATTGGCCGGCTATGATCTTAGCGTCGGAGCGCAGGGTCGTGTTCGCGCCGACGTCGTCGCGCGTGAAGTCGAGGTGGCCGGCATCATCGATGGAAACGTCGATGCAACCAAAAAAATTACGGTCCGCAAGGGCGGGCGCTTGCTCGGCGACCTGAGAACACCAGGAATTGTGATCGAAGACGGTGCTTATTTCAAAGGCAAAATTGAAATCGTAAACAGCGAAGGTGAGCAGGACGCCAATTCGATTGCAGCTGCGTCCGCGCCCAAGAAGGCGATGGCCGGCGCCTAACAATATCCCGCGGGATTAGCGCGGCTTTGCCACAGCGGCGCCGCGCGCCCGGATCGTTTCGGAAATCGCCAGGTACTCCGCATCGGTCCGCAGACGTTTCCACGATTCGTCCGAATTCATTTCATCGATGTCGGCGTATCCATGGTCCACCGCTTGACGCAGATAGGCAAACGC
>JAICXK010000290.1 GCA_025980435.1 Bryobacteraceae bacterium | reverse complement strand
GGACTCGCCGACGGCATGAAATCAACAGAGTGCAACGGCGGGTTCCAACCCGCGGGTTGGAAGATGCACGATGGCCGGCTGGTTTTCCCGACTATGAAAGGCATTGCCTTCATCAGCACGGACAAGAGTCTCAAAAATAACCAGCCGCCGCCAGCCGTGATCGAAGGAGTTCTCGCCGACGAGAAGCCGGTTCCCTTAACCGATGCGCTTTCCGTGCCGGTGGGAAAAGGTCAGTTGGAATTCCGCTTCACCGGGCTCAGCCTGGTTGCCCCGGAGCAAGTGAAATTTCGCTATAAGCTTACAGGATTCGATAACGACTGGACGGAAGCGGGCACGCGGCGGATCGCTTACTACACCAATCTTCCTCCCGGCTCATATCGCTTTGAAGTGATGGCCTGCAACAACGACGGCGTATGGAGCGCCCGCCCGGCAACCGTGGCAATCACACTGGAGCCACACTTCTATCAAACCAAGCTCTTCCTGTTCGGATCGATTCTGTTTATCGTGGCCTTAATCGGCGGGACTTATAAGCGAAGAGTCGCGGTTCTGACCAGACGGGAAGCGATGTTGCAAGAGCTTAACGGCGAACTGCGGACGGCGAAGGATGCCGCGGAATCGGCCAATCGCGCGAAGAGCCAGTTTCTTGCAAACATGAGCCATGAAATCCGGACTCCGATGACCGGCATCATCGGGATGACTGATCTCGCGCTCTTGACCGACGTAACCGAAGAACAGAAGGAATATCTCGATACCGTCAAGGGTTCTGCTCTGTCGCTGCTGGCAATCGTTAACGACATTCTGGACTTCTCCAAAATTGAAGCGAAAAAGCTCGAGTTGGAGCGGATCGACTTTTTGCTTATTGAAACGGTAAACGACGTATTGGCGAGCCTCGAACACCAGGCCTCTTCCAAAGGATTGGAACTCACCGTGAGTTTTACGGAAACCACTCCTGCCCGCCTTATCGGCGATCCCGGACGGCTCCGGCAGATCCTGGTGAACCTGCTCGGGAACGCGATCAAGTTTACGAAACAGGGCTCGGCTTCGCTCGTCGTGGATGCTGAATTTGCTTCGGCAACGCACGCCAACATATTTTTCTCCGTGACCGATACCGGCATTGGCATCAGTAGGGAAAAGCAGCGGGTGATCTTCGACGCGTTCTCTCAGGCGGACAACTCCGACACGAGAGTTTACGGCGGGACCGGGTTGGGCCTTGCGATCAGTTCCCAGCTTGCCGCATTGATGGGAGGACAGCTATCGGTTGAAAGCGACGGCCCGGGAAAAGGAAGTACGTTCCGATTTTGTGCCGTCTTCGAGCTTCCCCCAGCTTCGGGCGAAGAAACAAGCACGCTCGAAGGCCAGGCTCCTGTTTTCGCCACTTAGAGCGGCCAAGCGGCCGTGCCATCATGAGCAATTACGGCATGCGTATCCGAGTGGTCGATTCTCATACTGGCGGGGAACCAACCCGGCTCGCGCTAAGCGGGGGTCCGGATCTCGGCAGCGGCAGTATACACGAGCGGCTGGTTCGATTTCGCGAGCAATTCGACCGGCTGCGATCCGCTATTGTGAATGAGCCGCGCGGTTCCGATGCGGTCGTCGGAGCTTTGCTCTGTGAGCCTTCCGATCCGTCGTGCCAGGCGGGCGTGATCTTCTTCAACAACGTCGGATATCTGGGAATGTGCGGGCATGGAACCATCGGGCTAGTCGCCACGCTTGCGCATCTGAACCGCATCACTCCCGGTGAAATCCGTATCGAAACGCCGGTCGGCGTGGTGAGCGCGGAACTGCATAAGGGCGGCGACGTGACCGTTAGAAACGTTCCGAGCTACCGGCATCGCAAGGATGTGCGTGTTCAAGTAGATGGTTTCGGATCAGTAACCGGCGATATCGCCTGGGGCGGCAACTGGTTCTTTCAAGTTAAGGATAGGAGCCCGGTTGAACTCTCGCTCAAGAACCTGGATGAGCTTACCGGTTTCACCTGGAAGATCCGGCTGGCGCTGGAGCGCGAAGGGATTAGCGGCGAGGGTGGCGCGGAAATCGATCACATCGAGCTCTTCTCTGCCCCACGCGACAAACGTGCCGACAGCCGGAACTTTGTGCTTTGCCCGGGAAGGAGCTATGATCGCTCGCCCTGCGGCACCGGAACCAGCGCCAAGATGGCCTGTCTTCACACGGACGGCAAGCTGAAAGAGCATCACCCCTGGGTCCAGGAAAGCATCACGGGGAGCATCTTCGAAGGTCACGTTGAATTGGTCGAAGGGCAAATCATTCCATTTATACGCGGCTCTGCGTTCGTCACTTCGGAAGCGGTGTTGGTTCTGAACCCCCATGATCCGTTTTGCTGGGGCATTCCGGCCGCCTGAGTGATCGCAATGGCGACAGACGCAACCCAAACCCCGAGCACGGTCGATCGCGAGACCGGCTTTCTTCGCGAGTTGGGGCTGTTTGATTCGGCCATGATCGTGATTGGCATCATGATCGGCTCCGGCATCTTCATCGTGCCTGCCGACATGGCGCGGAGCATCGGCAGCCCAGGCTGGCTGCTGGTTGCTTGGCTCGTGACGGCTGTCTTGACGGTGGCGGCCGGACTTTCCTATGGGGAACTCGCGGCGATGATGCCCAGAGCAGGCGGCATGTACGTGTACTTGCGCGAAGCGTTCTCGCCCATTCTGGGCTTTCTGTATGGCTGGACTCTTTTCACCGTCATTCAGACCGGCACCATTGCCGCGGTTGCAGTAGCCTTCGCGCGATTTACGGGCGTGCTTTGGCCCACGATTTCCGAACAGAATTACCTGATTGCACCGATTCACGTTTCGAGCGGATATGCCATCTCACTTTCCACCGGGCAGCTTACCGCCATAATCGTGACCGCCTTTCTCACCTGGACGAACAGCCGCGGCATCCGGTACGGAAAGATCGTTCAGAATCTGTTCACTTCGATTAAGGTGATCGCGCTGGCCGCTCTCATTCTGCTGGGATTCATTTTCTGGAACCACGCCGCGGTGCGGGCGAACTTCCATAGGTTCTGGACACCGCACGACGTGACTCCGGTTACTGCATCGCTGAGCGCTTTGACTGCGTTCGGGTTACTGGCCGCCATCTGTGTTTCGCAATCGGGATCGTTATTCGCGGCCGATTCCTGGCACGACATCACGTTCGCCGCCGGTGAAGTGAAAAATCCCGGCCGAATCATTCCGCGCGCGCTGGCGATCGGAACTATTTGCGTTACGGTTCTCTACCTGCTGGCGAATGTCGCGTACCTCCTCGTTCTGCCGCTTTGGGCCATTCAGCATGCGCCCGCCGACCGCGTCGCGACCGCGATGCTGCAGGCCATCTTTCCCGGTTGGGGCACGGCGCTTATGGCCGCAGCTATCATGATTTCGACATTCGGTTGCATGAACGCGCTGATTCTGGCCGGTCCCCGCGTGTATTATTCTATGGCGCACGATGGCTTGTTTCCCAGAGCGGCAGGGAATCTGAATCGCGCGCGGGTGCCCGGTTGGTCACTGCTGCTGCAGGGCATCTGGTCCGCCGCGCTGGTTCTGCCGCGCACCTATGACACGCACACGCGAACGTACGGCAGTCTGTACAGCAATCTGCTGGATTACGTGATTTCCGCCGCGCTGATCTTCTACGTGCTGACGATCGCCGGCGTGATCCGGCTGCGCATCAAAAATCCGCTCGCGGAAAGGCCATACCGCGCCTGGGGTTATCCGGTTGTCCCGCTAATCTACATTGTCGGCGGCACGATCATTCTGGTGTGCCTGTTTGCGTTCCGTCCGACAACCACTTGGCCCGGATTACTCATCGTGCTGTGCGGCGTTCCGGTGTATTGGATCACCAGGGCGCAAGCAAAATCCCGCGTTTCGTAGGGCGGCGTGCCCCGATCCTTTAGGCTGAAACCGCTTCCTTCTGCTGCTCGGAGAAACGCTCAATCTCAGATAATTCGTCCGGTGAAAGGCGAAAATCGAGCGCTCCAAGCGTCCCGTTCACCTGGTCCGCCCGTCGCAGTCCGACAATTGCAGCTGTTACTGCGGGATTCGCAAGCGTCCATGCCAGCGCCACTTCCCCGGGAGCCTTACCGTGGCGCTCACCGACCTTGCGGAGCAGCTCGGCCAGTTCGAGATTCCGGCTGAGCTTCGGCTCCTGGAAGTCGGTGTCGCGCCTGCGCCAGTCGTCTTCCGGCAGATTGGCTGCGCGCTCTTTCGTCATTTTCCCGGTAAGCAAGCCGGCGCGCATCGGCGAATAGACGATGACTCCGATTCCCTGCTCTCTGACAAAGGGAAGAATCTCCGCTTCCACCTTCCGCACGAGTAACGAATAGGGCGGCTGGAGCGAAGTAATCGGCGCAATCTTCATCGCGCGCTTCATCTGCTCGACACTGAAGTTCGAGACGCCGATCCAGCGAACCTTGCCTTCCTCCTTCAGGCGCGCCATCTCGGTCCAACCCTCCTCGATGTCCTGATCCGGCTCAGGCCAGTGCAACTGGTAAAGGTCGATCACATCCAACTGGAGGCGCCGCAAACTGTCCTCGCATTCTTTGCGAAGCGAACTGGCCTTCAGAGAGGGAAAAATGTTGCGATTCTCGTCCCAGCGGCGCTCGCATTTCGTAAAGACGTACGGCTTCTGTTTAACGTTCTTAAGCGTTCTGCCGACTACCTCCTCGGAGTGGCCCAAACCGTACACGGCGGCCGTATCGATCCAGTTCACGCCGCGATCCAGAGCCGCCCGAATCGCGGCGGCGGAATCGGCGTCGTCCTGTTCACCCCAGGCGAACTTCCAGCCTCCGCCGCCCATCGCCCACGCGCCAACGCCGAGGGCCGTAATGTCAAGATCGCTATTTCCGAGTTTTCGAGTCTGGTGCATACTACAAACTTACAGGGTGAGCAGTCGTTATTTGGCGAGGAGGCCGCTCGTGAAGTTGAAGTTTGCCGTTTGTGTGCTAGTCGTCGCGTTATCAGCTGCCCTGTTATGGTTCGGTACGGGCCTGCACCCCATCTGGTGGTTGACCTGGATCGCAAGCATTCCTGTACTGCTTGCTTCGGCGCGCGTGTCATGGCGCATGGCGTTTCTTTTTGCGATTGCCGCCTGGGCTATTGGCGGGTTGAATCAGTCGTCCTATCTGCACGGGCTCATCGGCCTGCCGTGGCAGGTTGCATTGCTGGCTGATCTGGCGCCGGCGCTGATTTTTGCCATCGCCGTGGCCGTCTGGAGAATTCTGATAATTCGCGGCATGCCGCTTCGAGCCGCTGCGGCTTTCGCAAGCGTGTGGGTGTGCTACGAATTCGGGCTGCAGAAGATCAGCGTGAACTCTACGTTTGGAAGTCTCGCGTATACGCAGATGGATTTCCTGCCGGTAGTGCAGATTGCCTCGGTTGCCGGTGTAGCGGGCATCAGCTTTATTTTGTTCTTCATTCCGGGTGCAGTCGCGGCGCTGCTCTCGCGTGCGGGCACTCGTCGTGACCGCCTGATGGCTGGAGTTGTTACCGCCGCGCTCGTGATTGCGATTTCCGGGTGGGGTACCTGGCGCTTACTCCAACCGCTGTCTGGTCCGCACATTCAGGTGGGACTCGCGGCTTCGGACAGGCCACAAGATCTGCGGCCGCGAGATCCGGAGCAGATCAGGGAAACGTTCAGGCAGTACGCAGCGGTTACTGCGGGCCTGATTACGGCTGGCGCGCGCCTGATGGTACTGCCGGAAAAGAATGCGGTCATCTCCGGAAAGATGGTCGATGCGACCGATGAAATCTTTGGCGCTGCGGCGCGGCGAGGCGCCATCGTTGCCGTTGGAGCGGAGCGCTGGACGCCTCATTCAAAACTGAATGAGATTCGCATCTACACTCCGGATGGAAGGCTGTCGGCAACCTACGAGAAACATCACATGCTTCCCGCGTTTGAAAGCTATTTGCTGCCCGGCACTACTTTGACAATGATGGAGCAGCCGTCGGGCATGTGGGGAATGGAAATCTGCAAAGACATGGATTTCCCATCACTC
>JAICXK010000115.1 GCA_025980435.1 Bryobacteraceae bacterium | reverse complement strand
GGCTCTCAAAGTGGCGACCCAGCCGGTGAGCTGCAGTTTCCAGGACGGGGCTGTTTCATGGCTGGCGAATGCCTCCGCACCCGCCTTTGTAGTGTGCCCGGCAAGTTCTACGGCCAGGCGTACCTGACCCGCGAGAGCGTCAACAGCGGATGCGAACTCGAGTGCCAGTCCGGAGTCGTCCTTCTTCCGGGCTTGCGTGGCATCAACCAGAGCGTGCAGCTTTCTGACGAGCGCGTCCTGGCTTGAAACGGGTGTCCCGCCAAGCAGGCCCTCTCCGATGGTTTTGAGAATGGCGGCGGTAACGGCCAGAAGTTCATCGAATGCCTGCGGGGCAAGCGGCGATTTTTGGCGCCGCTGGTTGTGCTCCAATTCGGATCGAAGCCGGTTCAACGCAAAAAGAGACAAGCGGAGACGGTCAATCTGGTCGAACAGGAGCCGGAAGCGCTCGCCTTCGATGCTATGGTCGCGGCCCAGAGCCGAAAGGACATCCTGCATTTGCGCCGAGGGCGGACGGAGGGGCGTGCCCGCCGCTATCTCGTTGTGGGGATCTACGCCTTGGGCGAGATCCAGGTAGGCGTTGCCGATCGCGCGGCGCTCCGGCTCATCGCGGCGGAATGGCCAAAAGAAGAGGGCCAACAGGGATTGCAGAAGTCCTCCGGTCAACACGAGGCCAGCGGCAGTCAGCGCGCCGGTGGGTAAAAGCGCCCCGCGCGCTGCAAAAACAAGGAGTACAACCAGCGTGTTCAAACCCAGATCGCCGGCCTTTGAGCCGATCGAGATCAGCATGCCGGCGGCAAAGGCCCATCCTGCAGCCAGTAGGATGGCGGCGACGTGATATTTGCCGGTTACCGATCCGGTAAAGACAGCGAATGCCCCGAGCAGGCTCCACGCCAGCATGCGGCGAGCACGCTGCGCATAAGGATCGCGTCCGTCCGAATAGCTGACATTCAATGCGCCGGTAGTCACGGCGACGGCCCCAAGCGAATTGCCGGTTACGATTCCGATTCCAAGCGGCAGCGAGACTGCAAGCGCATTGCGGAGGGCCATCCAGCGACTGTTTCGTTTCGCGCCGTCCTGGCGCTTGAGAGCGCTCCAGAACGCTTTCCAGGGGCGGAGCTGCATGTATTGTTCGAATGTTCCAGAGAGTGTGCCTGACCGAGGGAAACAAAACCGCAGACGCTATATCACGGCATTGAGCTCGCGCCAGGATCTGCCTTGCGACTCGGCAACCGCGGCGCATGTGATCTCGCCGTGATAGGTGTTCACACCCTCGCGAATCGCCTTGTTCTCCTGGCTCGCGCGCTCCAGGCCCTTATTGGCGAGAGCGAGCACATATGGGACGGTTGCATTCGTTAAACCAAATGTCGACGTGTGCGGAACGGCGGCAGGCATATTCGAGACGCAATAATGAAGGACGCCGTCGACGTAATAAACCGGATCCGTGTGAGTCGTTGCGTGCGCCGTTTCCACGCAACCGCCCTGATCGATGGCAACATCGACGATCACGGAACCCTGCTTCATGGTTGAAACCATGTCGCGGCGGACGAGCTTCGGAGCAGCGGCTCCGGGGATGAGCACCGCGCCTATGACGAGATCGGCCTGGCGGACGGCTTCGCGAATCGTGTATGTGTTGGAAGCAAGCGTTCGGATGGAGTTGGAGTAAATATCGTCGAGCTCGCGCAAGCGGTTGAGGTTCCGGTCGATGATGGTCACGTTGGCGCCCAGGCCGCAGGCAATCTTGGCGGCGTTGTGTCCGACGATTCCGCCTCCGATGACGAGGACATTGGCCGGACCGACACCCGGAATGCCTCCGAGCAGGATGCCGCGGCCGCCATTCGGCCTCTCCAGATATTGAGCCCCCACCTGGACCGCCATCCGCCCGGCGACCTCGCTCATAGGCGTGAGCAAAGGCAGGGAGTTGTCACGTTCCCGGATGGTCTCGTAAGCTACCGCATTCATCCGCGATTTCAGCAGCATAGCTGTCAACTCGGGAAGCGGCGCGAGGTGCAGATAGGTGAACAGAATCAGGCCGGGGCGAAAAAACGCACATTCCGATGGCTGCGGCTCCTTAACTTTGACAATGAGATCGGACTTGCTCCAGACCTGGTCCGCCCGATCGACGATGAGAGCGCCCGCCTCGGCGTATTCCGCATCGGGAATGGAACTGCCGACGCCGGCTTCCGTTTCGACGAGCACTTCATGGCCGTGCTCGCGAAGAGCGGTAATCATGCTCGGAACGCAGCCTACGCGGGTTTCGTGATCCTTGATTTCTTTCGGAACGCCAATGACCACCGGGAATCCTCCTACGCTCCTATTCTGGCTTGAATCAGGTTGGCGGTGTTGCAGGGGGAGGCGCGGTCTGCTCCGGAGCGGATGAAGAAGACGGAGGGGACCCGCCAGGAGAGGGACCGGCCGCAGGAAGCGAAGGAGGCGAAAGCGAAGTATCGTGCTTGGGACCCAGACCTAATCCGATCAGCGAGAGAGAGTTGATTTTGCCATCGGTATCGAGCTTCTGATCGGCCTGGAAGCGCTTTAGCGCATCGACGGAGTCATCGCCCCATTTCCCGTCGACCTGGCCCTTGAAATAGCCTCGATCCGCAAGGGCCTTCTGGATCTCCGCGTAGCGGGCCGTATCGGGATGGGTTTGATAAGCAGGTCCGGCGTGAGCCACGCGGCGCCTCGTGGATCGGCGATGGGTCCGGGCTGATGTCTTGGATTTATGGGATGCGGATGAAGACTTCGCGGTAGAATGGGCCGGTTTCTGAGGCGTCGATTTTGCTTTCAGGGATTCCGCCGGAAGCCACACAGCGAGGGCCGCTGATATTGCCAGGCCGAAGACCCACTTCATGCGCAAACAAAATGTTAACACCGGGTGGAAACAGCGGCGGAAAGGTGTGGGATACTCGTAAGTTCGATGCAGCATTACGCGGCGGCCTTTTATTCGTTTCGATTTTGGTATCGGCCAAGATCGCGCCGGGCGTCCGCGTAAGCATCCATTCCGGAAGAAGGATTATAGACGGAGGCCCGCTCGGAAGCGAGTGGGCTTTCGCATTTTTTGGACACCTATTTGTGAGGGGCAGATGATCATATCGATGAAATTGCACGCGACCAGGGAGGAAATCGACGCGGTCTGCGACCGCATTCGCGATTTCGGGTACAAAGTGCATTCGATTGAAGGCGAAGAGCGCGTAGTAATCGGAGTAGTGGGCGTGGGAGACGTAACGGCTTGCCTGGAATCGCTGGAGGCCATGCCGCAGGTTGAGACAGCCGTACGGATTTCGGCTCCGTACAAATTTGTCAGCCGCGAATTTCGCCCGATGAAGTCGCAGATCCGCGCGAATGGAGTGGACATCGGCGGAGATGAATTCATTGTGATGGCCGGCCCGTGTTCAGTGGAGAGCGAGAAGCAGATTCGTGAAACGGCAGCCTTCGTAGCGGCGCATGGAGCGAAGTTTCTGCGCGGCGGCGCGTTCAAACCGCGCACATCGCCCTACGATTTTCAGGGTATGGAGTTGGCGGGTCTGAAACTGCTCCATCAGGCGAAGCTGGAGACGGGACTCGGCGTGATCACCGAGGTGATGAGCGATCGCGACGTGGAGATGGTAGCGGAATACGCGGATATTCTTCAGATCGGCGCGCGAAACATGCAGAATTTCGCCCTGCTGAAACAGCTTGGCAAAGCGCATCGACCCGTGATGCTGAAACGGGGTTTAAGCTGCACGATTAAAGAGCTGCTGATGTCCGCCGAGTACATCGTGGCGCACGGCAATTCAAATGTGATTCTGTGCGAGCGCGGCATCCGGACCTTTGAAACAGCAACTCGTAACACCTGCGATATTTCGGCTGTTTCGGTGCTGAACGAACTCTCTCATTTGCCTGTAATACTGGACCCCAGCCACGCGACGGGCAAGCGCAGCCTGGTGCCGCCGCTGTGCAGGGCGGGAGCGGCGATTGGCGCGGATGGGTTGATTGTGGAAGTGCATCCGCATCCGGAGATGGCGGTCAGCGATGGCGCGCAGTCGCTGACTCTGGATCAATTTGCAACAACCATGCGCGAGCTGAAACCATATATTGAGCTTTGGAAGCAGGCGCGCGTGCCGGAGATGGCGCACGCGTAGATGACGCGCCGCTTGCGTCTGAAGCTGCCCCCCTGGGCTTTCCTGCTGGTGCTAGGAGCGGTTGTCGCCGCGATTTTGTTTTCGATTGATTCCTACCGCCACCGCTTTGTGCGCTCCAATGCCGACCTGGTTCGCTTGCTGCCGCGCGGCGAATCGACGATAATCTTCGCCAACTTCACAGTACTCCGGCGTGCCGGCATGATGCATTTGCTCGCGGGCGCCCGGCCGGCCGAGGCCCCTGAATACAACCAGTTCGTCCGCCAGACGCGCTTCGATTACACGAAGGACATCGATGCGGTCGCGGCGGCTATCGACGGCGGGCAGAATTTCTTTGTCGCTCGGGGACGGTTCGATTGGGATGCCCTCCGGCGGTACATCGCGGCGCAGGGAGGGTCGTGCCCGGAAGGAAACTTTTGCCGTGTTCTCACCAGCCAGAGCGGGCGCTGGGCTTCGTTATGGCTGGTCCAGCCGGACGTGATTGCATTGTCGGCCGGCAAGGAAGTTTCCCGGGCGATATTCGATTATCAGAAGCGGCGCGAGAAGAAGCCGACGCCTTCCGAGCCAGTGTGGGTGCATGTGTCGGAGAAACTCTTGAAGAATCCTGTTGACCTGCCGTTACCACTCCGGATTTTCGCGATTACATTGCAATCGGCCGATTCCGTTCTTATTTCGCTCGGTCCAGCGGGCGCGAATGCAGATGCTGCGTTTGAGATTCGCTTGGATGCGGCCTGCCCCAACAGCGTTACCGCGGGCACGATTCGAAATCAACTGGAACTTCAGACCAGGTTGCTGAAGCTGGAATTAACTCGCGAGCGGGAGCAGCCGAATCCGGCGGATCTGACCGGATTGCTCACCGCAGGCTCATTCCAGGTAATCGACCAGCACGTAATTGGCAAGTGGCCGGTCCGGAAAGAGTTGCTGAAAGCACTGCAGTGAGCTGCGGGCCAAGACGGCGCAGGCAGATCTTGCAATAACAGTGAGGGCGCCAGATGATCTCCGGCGTCCTCTTTTACTCTGGTCCAACTAACCAGCCGGTAGCAATGCTACTTCACTACTTGACCTAACACTGCCGAGTTACTTCCCGTGCGGTTGCTCCCGCCGCTGTAGATCGCCACTATGCTGTGCGAGCCCACTGCCAGCGCCGATGTGGCGAATGCCGCCTTGTTTGTCGCCGAATTGACGGAAACGACGCCGAGCGTCATGGCGCCGTCCTTAAACGTCACTGATCCTCCGACGGATCCGCCGAACTGCGAAACAATCGTAGCCGTGAAGGTCACCGACGTCCCATGGGTAGAAGGATTGAGTGATGAAGCGAGCGTGGTTGTGGTTGCGGCTCTATTTACTGTTTCCATCAACACCGCGGACGTACTGCCGAAGCGCTCCCCGCCTCCGCTGTAGACTGCCGTAACGTTGTGCGTACCGGCACCCAGCGCCTGCGTGGTAAACGCCGCCTTGTTCGAATTGACCGCAATTGTGCCGAGCGTCGTAGCGCCATCCTTAAATGTCACCGATCCCCCAACCAATCCACCGAACTGCGAAACGATTGTGGCAGTGAAGGTCACCGGCCTCCAATACGAAGAGGGGTTCAGCGACGAGACCAGTGTGGTGGTTGTGGTCGCCTTATTTACGGTCTCGGTCAACACAGGGGAGGTACTGCCGAAGCGCTCTCCGCCTCCGCTGTAGACCGCGGCCAGGCTGTGGCTGCCGGCGAGCAGAGCCGACGTCGCAAATGCCGCTTTATTCGTCGCGGAGTTCACTGGAACTGTCCCAAGTACCGTCGGGCCATCTTTAAATGTCACCGATCCCCCGACTGATCCGCCAAACTGCGAAACGATGGTCGCCGTGAACGTCACCGGCCTCAGGTAAGCAGAAGGGTTGACCGAAGAGGTTAACGCGGTCGTTGTGGTTGCCTTGTTTACGATTTCCGTCAGCACGGGCGCGGTGCTGGTTAAATCGCTGGCGCTGCCGCCATAGACGGCGGTGATGGCGTGCGATCCCGCAAGCAGCGCGTTGGTCGCAAACGTTGCTTGTCCGCCGCTCAAAGCTGCGCTGCCCAAAACAGTAGCTCCGTCTTTGAAAGTAACTGTTCCGGTGGGCGTACCTCCCGCAAGGGCGTTGACCTTTGCGGTGAACGTGATGCTGCGAAGGTAGGCCGAGGGATTCACCGACGACGCAACGGTTGTAAGTGTGCTCGACGACTTAACACTGAATACGGTGGCGTGCGTACCATCCGTATTGCCGGCAACATCCTTACTGAAATAACGAAGGGTGTGGGTACCGAGCGCCGAAACGGTAAATGGGACGCTGTAAGTCACTTGCGCTCCGCCGTCCAAGGTGTAGAACTCTCCGGCGACTCCGCTGCTTGCGTCGGTTGCGGAGAGCGTGACGGTCACATTCGACGTGTAGATGCCGCCATTGAGTGTGCCGCTCAGATTTGCCGTCGTAACAGGAGGCACCGTATCGAAGCAGAAGGACTGGCTTTGCCAATTCGCGGTAGTACCGCCATTGTCCCAAGCCCGGACGTTAGCCTGATGGCAGCCCTGTCCCGCTGCGCTCAGGCTCAGCGAGCCGGCAGTGGAGTTCGGAAACTGCGGACCGTTGTTAGCCGAGATCGCCCCTAAACCTCGGTCCACGATGTCAAGCGGAACCGTATCCCAAGCCTGACTGAATCCCGCGACCCCATTGGGCAGAAACACATCGTGACCTACATCCGTTACCGTCCAGGCAATGGTTTGGTCCGTGTTGTACCAAACACCCGGAACAGCGCCAAAGGAAAAGAAGTTCACGTTAGGTGCGATGAACTCACCCGCAAAAAAAGAGTTGATACCCCAGGCCAGTTGCAGCATATTTGCCGAACCCCATCCGGTCACCAGATCGTATCCGCCTTGCGCGCAAAAAAATCCTGTTCCAAACGCGTTTGTAACATCGTTGCTGTTACAACCGGATGTCATGTCATAGAAAGGATAATGCGGAGCAAAAAGAGGGAACTTACCCAAGGTGTAAAGCGCGGGGTTCGGAAGACCCATGGGTGCGCAGGTCTGATTACGGCCGCTTCCGCAGCCAATCCCGATGGCCAGTAAGTAGGCGTTCTCCTGAGCAAAGAACCCCGCCATTTCCGGCGCTGCGATACTGGTGCCGCCCGTGCCCTGGAGGGACCCTTGAAAGAAAAAGTTCTGGAAGGTAATCGCGTTCAGCGAAATGTCGGGAACGGCGCGGCTCCCGAACCCCATTCCCGATTGATAGGAAGGCACACCCCACACGGAGCTCAAACCGCCGCCGCTACCCCCAAAATTCGACCTGCACGCGCCTGTAAAAGTGTCTCCCTGCCAGGCCACTTCGCTGGAGAAGGTGTCGTCCTGGAATAGACCGAGCCGAGTGCCTCCAACCGACACCACATCCGGATCCGAACCGGGATAATCGACGGCGAGGTGATGCGCGCAGTCCAGGCCGCCGCCGTCGCTCGCTGTCGCTCCGTTATCCCCGGAAGCGATCACGATGCTATAGCCCTGGCCGACCATCGCATTGAAGACGTTATGGAGCGCGTTCATGTCGCCGCCATCCCAACATTCGCTCTCCGCGCATCCCCAACTCATACTGACTACCCGCACCTTGCTATCGGAGAGGATTCTCGAAAGCACGTCCGTGAACGTGCTGAAGTTGGGATTGACGCCCTGGTAGATATGAACGTGAGCCGTGTCCGCGGCCGCACCGAAGCTATTCGCCATGGCCGTAGCCCATTCAAAGTCCAAAGTGGTCTCTCCGTTACATCCCGTATTGTTGGACGGGCACGTCGGGGTTCCGTCAATGTTATACGTGTTCCAGTGATCCGCAAGATAAGGGTACGTATTATGGAACCCGGTAATGTCGTTCGGATCGATGGCGAAGGCGGTCGCAATTGCGATCGAAGCTTCCGGTGGTGAGTCGCTCCCGTGATTTGGGTTACAGCAATGATTCTGCCGGTTCAGCGCTTCCCAGTTATACGCTTCCCGGCTGTAGAGATCGGTGGGATCTAAACGCCCGTTGGTGAAATCCGGCTGCGGATTGGTGGCACTGAGATTTTCGTGCGCAGTACGCGACGCCTTAAGAGCATCCGGCAACTTTGAGACGTCCCCATCGTGCGACGCGTGCCCGGCTTCCGCAAACGCCGGGCCCGGCACGTACTTTGGCTGCTCGTTAGAGATCCTCTGACCGGTAAGCCTCGGCTGAAGCTGAGCTTTACTATTCAGTCCCATCACCGACTGGATCACGGGCGTGAGATACGCCGGAAGTATCGGATCCCTGTCATTTGAATAGAACGATAATGCGCCCAACTGGTAGTTGTTTATCTTTACACCAAAAGCGCTCTCAATTCGATCCGTGGTTCCTTCGAGCGAAATCGTCAGCCTGTGCGGGTACCGCGCCGTAACCGTCAGTCCATTCGCAGTGGCCCAATCCACCACTGCCTGTTCGTCGGCTGCCGAAGGCGCAAAGCGGGCATTCCATTCAGCGGCCGTAAGGAACTTGTGGAAGTTGGGCGACCCTTTGGTATTGAGTTCTTCCAGAAACTCCTCTTGCGCCGCCACATTCGGCGGTTTGAGCGCAATCGTGAACCGCAATTTGTTCGTCGGCATATAGTGGCTGACTAGTTTAGCGGCGCCCTGAGTAACCGCGCTGGGTGTTTGTATCATCGGCGCCGTTGCTGCCCACATCGGGGTGCTAGCGAGTAAAAGAAGCGGCGCAAGACGGATTGCGCCAGAAGTAGGATGAGATCGCCTCTCGTTTAGAGAGAACATAAGGGAATCCTCCGAGTCATAGGTTTGATTACAAGTGGCAGAGCCTGGCGCTGAGCCGGCCGTTTGGCGGACCCAGCGCTGCAACTCTCTATTCAGAACATCGAAAACGGATGGGAAAGGACGACAAAAAGACGCCTTGATTCTCAGAGCGGTAAATCGGGACGAATGCTGCGGTGAAGATAGATCCTGGCTTTCTCCCAGTCCCGCTGCACTGTTCGCTCCGATACATCTCGCAAAGCGGCGATCTCAGCGAAGGAGAATCCGCAAAAGAACTTCAGATCTACCAGTTCCGCGAGTGAGGCGTCTATCCGGACCAGTTCGTCGAGAGCATCGCCGATCGAAATGACCTCCCGATCGTCATTGGCAGATTCTTGCGTATCGACGGCGAGTGAAGTGATTTCAAACAAGCCGCCGCGCTTCTGGGTTCGCCGGCTCCTTGCGTGATCGATAATCAGCCCGCGCATTACGCGAGCCAGGTAAGCCAGGAACCGGGATCGGTCGGGAAAGGATACGCCGGCGCGCCCGGCGACATCAATGTACGCCTGGTGCAGAAGTGTGGTCGCGCCAAGAGTTACATTGCCGAACTGTGCGATCTGGCGTTGCGCCAACCGGCGTAGTTCGGCGTAGAGCCCGGCAAAGAGAGCCTCTGCAGCCGTACTATCCTTCTGCTCGGCCGCTCCGATGAGCGAAGAAATCGTTGAATCCACACGTCTCCTCCGTTTGAGTTCGTCACAGTCAAATTGGCGAACTAAGGTGTGCTTTTAGGATGTGATGCGAGAGGAGTGATTCCGAAGGGTCCTGCACAAAGATCACATTGTTTTTACACTTTTGGTTCAGTGAATGTGTTGGTCGAGTGTGCTGGTTTACTAAACTTCGCGGCTACTGCACGTAACCCAGGCTCTTCAATACTTCTTCGTCCCGCGGCGTAAGCTTCTCTTCGGCTGCCCGCGTCTCAGTCCGCGAAAACCACTTCTTCAATCCTGAGATATCGGCTTCGTAAGTGGGATTGCTGTCCTTAAGGACGCGCGGGTGAACTTCGTGGGGATCGGAGCGGAGATTATATAAGGACAACTCTTTCGCGGCGGGATCCCAGATCATCTTCGAAAAGTCGTCGATGCGTCCAAAACGCAAAGGCAGCTCTTCATTCTGGACCCAAATCCAGGAAAGCCATTGCGGCGCGTAGCCCTTCTTGCCTGGAAATGTGACGTAATAGATCCAACGGTCGGTTGGCTTGTTGCCGTATTCCAGCGAACTCGCCAGGCTGCGGCCGGAGAAAACGACTGGAACCTTTTTCTTCGCCAATTCGACGTTCTTAACGGTCAAATCGACAACCGTCGGCGTGACATCGATGATCGAGACAGGGGTATCGATTACCTGACCGGCCTTGACATGACCGGGGTACCGGATGATGAACGGAATATGAATGATGCCTTCAAAGAGATGGCGCCCATGGCCGACATAGTCATGCTGGCCGAGGCTCTCGCCGTGATCGGCGACGAGCACAACCATGGTGGAATCCTTGATATGGCTGGCATCTAAGGCCTCCAGCAGCTTGCCGATGCTGTGGTCCGTGTAATAAATTTCCGAGTCGTACCCTCGCATCCGATCGCGCATATCGTTGTCCTTCGGCGGTTGGTAGGGATGCGCTTTATCTACGTCCGGCGGATCAAAGCCCGCCCGGTATATGTACGGCTCGTGCGGATCGAAGTAGTGTACCCAAAGGAAAAACGGCTTCTTTTTGTTGGCATGCTTGTGAAGCCACTTCAATGCACGGGGCGTAACATCTTCCGCGTAGCGGCTGGAATTGAAAAGCTGATACGTGCGAGGCAGATCTTCGTCGTAGGAAGCGAAATAATGATCCAGATGCGTGAGCCGGCCGAGCAGCGGCCAGGAGCTGATGAAAGCGCCGGTCTGATAACCGTGGCTGCGCAGAATCTGCGGAAGCGTAACGATCGCCCGGTCATCCGGAAGAGCAACTCCGTTTCGCCTGACTCCGTTCTCCTGTGGATAGCGGCTGGTGAAGAGCGACAGGTGCGCCGGGCCGGTCAGCGGAATAACGGTATAGGCCCTGGAAAAGCGGGTTCCCTCGCGCGCCAGCTCATCGATATAGGGACTGGTCTTTCGCGCGTACCCGTAACAAGAGAGATGATCCGCCCGCAGGGTATCGATGCTGATCAGAAGTACGTTGGGCAACCGGACATCCGCGGGGGCGGCAGAAAGGGATGCTCCGATGAATGCCGCCGCCAGAACCAAACAGGCAAACCGCATACTCCCATCCTAACCGGATAGAATCTTCGGAGCGGCCGCGAATCAAGGCAGAAACGTCTCCCAAAATGGAGGCGGAAGCTTACCCGGCTTCATCTTGGCCTGAAAATCCAATGCGATCTGGCTAAGATTCTTCACCACATCGGGATGGTCGGATGCCACATCGTGGCGTTCCCCGGGATCGCGCTTCAGGTTATACAGTTCGGGAGGACGGCAATAGACCGGGGTGCTCAGGTGGCCTCGGGGCCCGCGCTTCCGTTCTATGAGCTCAAGCTTCCAATCGTCCACCCGAATGGCGAATAGCCGATGGCCGCTGTAATAGAAGAACTCATGATCGGGGGAAGGCGCTTTGCCTTCGAGAAACGTAAGCAGCGTATTCCCATCGATGATGCGGTCCGACGGTAGCGTTCCGTGCGCGGCTTCAACAAACGTCGGGAAGAGGTCCATGATGGTAGCAATCCCGTTCAGTCTCAGCCCTTTGGGGATGTGCCCCGGCCAGCGAGCAATACAAGGCACGCGAGTGCCGCCCTCCCAAGTGGTACCCTTTCCGCCCCGTAGCGGACCGGCGCTGCCTGCATAAGAGACAAACCGGGTCCGAATCGCCGGGCCATTATCGCTGGTAAACACGGCTACCGTGTTCTGGTCGAGTCCTTTCGCTTTCAGGTGCGCGAGGATCTGTCCCACGCTCCAATCGATTTCTTCCACAGCATCTCCGTACAGACCGAGTGAGGATCTTCCGCGGAACGCGGCGGAGACGGCAAGGGGAACGTGGGGCATTGTATAAGGCAAGTACAAGAAAAAGGGCTTGCCTTTATTGCGGTCGATAAACCCGATTGCTTCCTGCGTGTAACGCTGGGTCAGCGTGTCCTGATGAACAGGCGATTCGATGATCTGCTCGTTCCGGTAGAGGCGAAGGGGCGGCCAATCCACAACCGGCAGCGTCATGTCGTTGCTGTAGTGGAGCCCGTAAAAATACTCGAAGCCGTGGCGGTTGGGAGCATACCGTAGAAAGTCTCCGAGGTGCCATTTGCCGATACATGCGGTTGCGTATCCGGCTGATTCAAGAGCCTGGCCAAGCGTGATCTCCGAATCCGGAATCCCGAAATGTTCACGCGGTGCGAGAACCCGCGTCAACCCTGAGCGCATCGGGTAACGACCTGTCAGCAGGGCGGCGCGTGAAGGCGTGCAGGTTGGAAACGTGTAAAATTCCTCTAACTGAGCGCCTTCCGCGGCCATTCGATCAAGATTCGGCGTGTGAATTTTGCTGCCGTAGCAGGAAAGATCGCCATAGCCGAGATCGTCGGCAAGAAAAAGTACGAAATTCGGAGTATGAGGAGGTGACGCTTCTTCAGCCTGCCCGGGCCACCCGGCGACGCAGCATCCGAATAACGAAGAAATAAATTTGCGGCGATCGGTCATTTGCTTTTGCGAAGCACCGCTTTCGGAAAATCAAAGGGAAACCGAAGAATTAACATTGTTTCATGTCGCCATTTGCCCGGGGTAAACTGAGGTCGTGGCGACGCGCTGTCCTAGATGGAATAACTACATTCTGGTTGTCTTCGACAGTTGCCGGTACGACTCCCTGGCGCGCGCCCGGCCGCGGACAATTAAGAAGTTAGGCACCGTAGAGCGGCGTTGGTCGTATGCATCGTGGACGTCGCCCTCTCATTTCAATTTACTCATCGGCTTGCTTCCGCACAAGAGCCCGAAGCACGTTTATGCGTCCGAGTACTACAAAACAGAGTTTCTGAAATTCAACGAGCGATTGGGCGCGGATGACCTGAAATTTGCATCCCTAGTACCTCGGCTGTACCTTCCGCTATTTCTGAAAGAAAGCCTCGGATACCGGACGCACGCTCGGGTCTCCTTGCCGGTGCTGAATCCGAAGACAATTCTCAATCAGGGCTTCGACACTTACAAGCTGATGGAAAATCATAACGACATGCGCGCCATGTTGCGCGAAATGACGTTTTCCGAAGAGCATCCGTCCTTCTATCTTCTAAATGTAGGAGAAACGCACTATCCGTATGCCTTGCCCGACGAACCGCCGGAGGAATGGCCGCGAATCAGCGGCGTCCATGGCGTCTTCAAGCACCTTGACGATCACGTCGTAGGCGGAAAGCTGGTGGCAAGCAGGAAGAAGTTTTTTGACCGCGCAAAGCTGGAAGCGCTCCGCAAAAGGCAGATCCGTGCAGTGAAATATCTCGACGGCGTGGTTGAGGAACTCTTCGATCTGGTACCGAAGAACACCTACATAACTATTACCGCGGACCACGGCGAATTGTTCGGAGAGGATGGCTATTTCGGTCATGGCCCCATCCAGCACCCAAAGGTCTGGGAGGTGCCTTTCGTGGAAGGCAAGCTGCGGTGAGTAAGTTCAAACAGCATGGCGTCATCCTTTTGCTCGTGGTGTTAGTGTGCCTCATTCGTTCGTTCCATCACCACACCGGCGAAATGCAGCTTGCCTACATAGGGCCCGGCGCGGGATTCGCCTTTCTAGGTTCTTTTTTGACTCTGTTAGCGGGCTTTTTTCTGAGCCTGATCTCTTTCCTCTCCTGGCCGTTTCGCATGACCTGGCGACTTCTCCGCCGGCGTAAAGGGTTTCGTAACGCGCGGGTGCGAAAGATCATCTTTCTTGGCCTGGATGGTCTCGATCCGCGGCTTACAGAGAAGTTCATAAGCGAAGGAAAACTGCCGAACTTACAGGGCTTGCAGGAGCAAGGAAGCTACCGCCGCCTGAGAACAACGTTCCCGTCGTTATCGCCGGTGGCGTGGTCCACGTTTGCGACAGGCGTAAATCCCGCTAAGCACAACATCTTTGACTTTCTGAATCGGAGTCTCAAGACCTATGTTCCGCAGTTGTCCTCCGCGCATGTGACGAAGCCCTCGCGAATGGTGAAAATCGGACGCTGGCGCATCCCCCTGTCCAGGCCGGGCATTGAGATGCGCCGCAAGAGCCAGCCGTTCTGGAAGCTCCTAGGTGAACAGAACATTGGTTCGACTATCATTCGCGTGCCGATCACGTTTCCGCCTGACAAATTCAACGGCCGGCAGCTTTCCGCGATGGCAACTCCGGACTTACGCGGCACCCAGGGAAGCTTCTCGTTCTTTTCTACGCACCTGGGCCAAGCAACCTACGAAGGGGGTAGCCGCTATCCGTTGAAACGAAGCGGAAGCGGTTTCGAGGGCGAATTGGAAGGCCCGGAAAATGGGCTGGTCGAGGATGCCGGCCCCTTGCGCATTTCCTTTCGAATCGAGAAAAAGGGACGAGAACCGCATTACGAGCTACGGATCGGCCGGGAATCGGTACATCTTCAGCCTGGCGTGTACTCGCGCTGGATGAAGCTCTCCTTCGGGGCCGCGCCCGGCTTCAAAGTATCCGGTATCGCGCGCTTTCTGATCACGGAAACAGAACCCGAATTCTCGCTCTACGTATCGCCGGTGCAGATTGACCCGGAGAAGCCGGCATTGCCGGTGAGCCATCCATCGTATTACGCAGCCTATTTGGCCAAGCTTCTGGGAACTTTCTCGACGCTTGGAATGGCGGAAGACACCTGGGCACTAAACGAAGGAGTCATCAGCGAACAGAATTTCCTGGACCAGGCATACCTTTTAATGAACGAACGAGAGGCTATGTTCCGGAGCGCCCTGGAGAGAACACGCCGCGGCGTGGTGGCATGCGTTTTCGACACCAGCGATCGGATCCAGCACATGTTTTACCGCTACCTGCATTCTGAG
>JAICXK010000004.1 GCA_025980435.1 Bryobacteraceae bacterium | reverse complement strand
GCCGTTATAGACATCCTGGATTCGGCCTGTACCAGCCTGCCGCGTACACCAGGACGGCCCTGGCGAAAATTTCCGAACTGGCGCGCGTAGTAAACCGGCGAGGCCCAGCCGCCCAGGAAATCGGCGCCGATACCCAGTGCATAGCGAGCGCCGGCCAGATCGTAACGGGGCACGCCTTTCCAGCCGAACACCGCCTCGGCTGCCTTGCTTTCGAGACTGAGATTACCAATCGGGCAGGTCAGCGCCGGCGGAGCTCCCAGGGACGCAAGAAATCGCTGGATAGTCGTCGCGCGTGCGCCAGGGCGCGAGCCGGTCAGGAGCACAATCCTGCCGGGATTGCTTGACTTCGCTTTGCCGAGGGTTTGCGCAACGGCATCAAGAGCTTCGCCCCAAGCCGCGGCGCTGAATTCGCCGCGTCCGCGTGAACCGCTTCGCCGCCTGGGCCCTTCCACGCGATCGGGATTATATAGCGATTGAACTGCGGCCTGCCCGCGCGCGCACAGCCGGCCCCCGCTCACTGGGTCCAAAGGATTGCCTTCAATCTTCTTTACGCAGGCGATTCGCTCGCGAAATTTTTGCCCCCCTCGCTCTACAATCCGCTCCCCTTCCATGATCCGCACGATGGTCCCGCAGCCGGCCGCGCACTCGCCGCAAATCGCGGGATGCCACTGCTCATGCCCGGGGACGATCTCCCGATCCGAAACCAGCATCGGAATCAGGGTGTCGCTCTTTTTCTCGCACGAGGTTGCGGCGATACCGGCTGAGACGGTCGATAGAATTTTGAAGAAATCGCGGCGTTCCATAGAAGGATTAAGGGGCTGCCCTCGCTCTCAGTAATGGCATGTCGCGCAGTCCTGCGAAGCGTTCCGCTGGCGGTGGCAGCTTACGCATGTGCCCATCGTAAAGTTCACGGCGCGCGGCGCAACTGTTGCCTTGGTCAGGTCGCCGTGACAGGTTGCGCAGGCAATATTGGCGCGATAGTGTGGCGCGTGGCGGAATTTGACATGCGCGTTTGTCGAAAAACCGTAGACCCGTTGCCAGGGGATTTCCTGCTTCTTGTCCGCATACGCAATTAGCTTTTTCACCTCTGGTTTATTTCTGGCCAGCTTCGCATGGCACAGCATGCACTTCGTTACCGAAGGGATGCCGGCCGCAGCGCGAATATCTGCGCCGGTATGGCAATCGATGCAGGCCAGCCCCAGTTTCATGTGCGTGTTGTGGGGAAACTCGACCGGCTGGGCGGCAAAAGCGGCCGTGCAAATACCGATCAGCCACAGCACCGCTCCGGCAGGCCATGGCATAAATTTTCCGAATCGGGGAATGCAGGCGAACACGCCGGCGCTATCGAGCCTCAACAAACTCCTTCTCTGATCGCGTTTCGAACCACGCCAAGCATAACGGATAGCTTATCTCACGCCAAAACGGGTGCGGAAAACAGGAGAACGATTCGGCTTACTCCACGGAAGCGGTCACCGGCTCGGCTTTCTCTTCCGCGCTTTCCTCGATCCCGCTTGTCTTGATAAAACTACGCAGGACTTCAGCCACGCTCCAGGCTTGGGCGCAGCAACCTCGCGGGTTGTAGGGGGGCTCTGCATCGAAAATTTCGCTGATCTGTCCGACGCAGGCTTCGCATAACTGCGCCTTGAAGCCTTCGAGAAATCCGCGCGCCGTCGCCAAGTCGCCAGGATGCACCTTCAGCCATGCGTCGATGAACGGCCCGATCAGCCATGCCCAAACTGTGCCCTGATGATAGGCCGCATCGCGAGCGCGAAGATCGCCGTCGTATCGCTCTTTAAAGTCCCGCTCGCCAGGAGCTAGGGAACGCAGACCCACGGGCGTCAGCAGTTTGTCCTGCACCACTTTCAGGACCGGCTTCCAATGCGCCTTGTCCAGAATCGGGTGATCCAGAGAGATCGCGAAGATCTGGTTCGGCCGGATCGACGCATCCGGCTCTCCGTTCTCTCCATCTATCACGTCATAGAGGTAGCCGCCTTTGGAATACCAAAAACGCTCGTTGAATGATTTTTTCGCTTTTGCAGCGTGCGCCGCGATGCCTTTCGCTTCGTCATCCCTATGTGCGTGGCGCAGCCAGCCCTCCAATAGGCGCAGCGCGTTATACCAGAGCGCATTGATCTCGACAGCTTTACCCCGTCGCGGCGTAACCACCCAGTCATCTACTTTGGCGTCCATCCAGGTGAGCTGATACCCGGCTGCGCCTTGCGAGAGCAGCCCGTCCTTCGGATCAACGTGGATGTTGAAGCGCGTGCCACGTAGATGGTTTGCCACAATATCCAGCAGTTTCGGGCATAACTGGCCGAGCAGATGGCGGTCATTCGTGTGCTCGGTGTAGCGGTTCAGTGCGTGAAAGAACCACAACGTCGCGTCCGCGGTGTGATACAGCCCGTTCTTCTTGCCTTCGGGGAACATGTTCGGGATAAGGCCGTCGCGAATGTAATGGGCGAACGTGCGTAGTATGTAACTTGCCTCCACCTGGCGTCCCGTCACCAGGGTTAAGCCCTCCAGGCTGATCATGGTGTCGCGGCCCCAGTCCGTAAACCAGTGATAGCCCGCGATAATACTGCGAATCTCGTCGCCGGCCGCGCGCGCCCGCGCCGTATCTTCCTGCCGCCCCACCGGAGTGAAAACGAACTGATCGGCCGCCCACACCAGTTCCCTGCCCGCATCTTCCTGGGCGGCCGGATGCGCTTCCATAAGTAACCGCCGCTTGCGGTCGTGTTCCGCATCCCACGCCTGACGGGAATCGAGAGCCGCCATGATGTCCCAGGATTCGGTCGATGCAACCAGCGTCGCGTCATGGCCCGGGCTCAGTTCAACCGCAAGATACCCCGGACTCCACAGATCGCCTCGCCAAATGTATCCGCGCCGGCGCTCTACTTCATAAGTGATATCGCGGATTCTTTGGGCATCGATGGCTATCGCAACTTCCTTTCCGAGAAGCCGCAGCCGCAACGGAGGCAGGTCATCCGATTGCCTCAGCTCATAATGATGGTCCCGCACGGTGAACGTATACAGCCCGATCTTCGTATTCACCGGCGCTTCATGGGCGCGCATATTTACCGCCGGACGCAACTGGAGCCGGACTGCCCCTTTCCCATCCACCACGCGATAATCAAGATACGCCGTGTTTTGACGGTGCGGCAGAATCACTCGTCTCTCAATGGTTACGTCGTCCACTTCGTAGGTCCAGATCGGGAGGCCCGCATCCAGCGAGAAATTCGTCAGGCACTGCGAACCGCCGCGATACGTTCCGTTCTCGGTAATCAGCCCGTTCAACTGAATTCTCGCGCCATCCCGAAGGATCACTTCTTCCAGAATGTCATTCAGCATCATCGTCCGGCCGAGCGGAGCCTGCAACGCCGCGATCAGGTAACCATGAAATACGCGAGTAAGCGAGCCTCCAATTGTGCCGGATGCATATCCCCCCAAGCCGTTTGTAACTAGCCATTCTGTTCGGGTAAGGGCCTCTACATCCTGGTCGGATAGCGGAGCCTTCGGATCATGCGTGTAAAGATTATTCATTTCGCCACTAACACAACGCAAACATAGATGCAGTTACTCAAGGCTAAGGGGGACCGGGTGCAAAACGACAGCCGCCCGAGCCGGAATTTTCCAATTCTCTTCGCTGTCGAGAGGCGCTGTTCCGCATCCGCCATAGCGCGGGTCTTCGGTCGACCACAAAGTTTGCCATTCTGTGGACGCCGGCGGCCCAAGCAAAGGCTCAGGTGCGGGATCCAGATCCAGATCTATCCCCAGGTTCACGATCAAAAGCCTGTCATTCCGATGGCCCGGTGAGAAATACCGCAGCACAAAAGCCGATGCCGATAGGACCGCGCCATCAAGCCCATCTTCACCCTGCCGCGACATGACAGGATCCTCTCGACGAAGATGTAGCAAGTCTCGATGCATTAAATATGTCTCCTGATGTTTCTCCACCTCGGAGAAGTCCAGTTGCGAGGCCTTAAACGTTTCCACATCGCCTGGATCCGCAAAACATGCCTTCATCTCCGGCAGCTTGAGCGATCGCCATTGTTCCAGAAACTCGATCCGCCCCTCCCGAACTTTTTTCGCGAGCGCCGGCTTGAGATCCGCACAGAACAGAAAGGGACTGGAGGCGCCGAATTCTTGCCCTTGAAACAGCATCGGAGTTCCCGGCCCCAGCAGGGTCAGTGCCGTGAGCGCTTTAAACGTTCCCGGTGCGCTCAATTCATGAGCACGCCGGCCGCGCGCGGAATTCGCCACCTGATCGTGATTCTGCATGAAGGTGATCATGCTTTGGCGTGGCAGGCCGAAGGTGGAATTCCCGCGCCGTTTACCTTGCCACTTGTACCATTGCCCCTGGTACAAGTAACCGTACTTCATCGCGGAAACAAACTCCTGCGGCGTACCGCGGTAATCCGTGTAGTACGCCTCTGCCGTTCCGGTCAATGCAACCATCGCGGTGTGATGATAGTCGTCATTCCATAAGGCATCCAGACCGCATCCGCCTTCGTCTAATGGCCTGATCAGGTCCGTATTCTGCGGCTCATTTTCTCCAATCAGAATGATCGATCTTGGCCCTGCGGCCTTCCGCGCCACGCGGCCAATCTCGCCGATGATGTGCGGCTTTGATGTGTCGTAGATATCTTGCGTAGCGTCCAGCCGCAATCCATCCAAGTGAAATTCTCGAATCCAGTAAGCCGCATTTTCCATAAAGAACTCCCGCACCGGACCGCATTGCTCGCTGTCGAAGTTGATGGCCGGCCCCCAATCCGTTTTACGCTCTTTGCTGAAGTAGAAGGGCGAAAAATGCGGAAGGTAATTTCCATCCGGACCCACGTGGTTATACACAACATCCAAAACTACTCCTAATCCGCACGAGTGAGCGCGATCTACAAACTCTCGCATCTTCTCCGGCCGGCCGTAGATCGATGCCGGCGCATACGGCTGCACGCCGTCATAGCTCCAGCCGAATTTCCCCGGGAAATCGGCCACCGGCATCAATTCCACGATTGATATTCCCGTATCTCGCAGGTATGGCAATTTTTCCGCTGCCGAATTCCAGGTACCAGTTTCCGTGAATGTGCCAAGGTGAAGCTCATAGATGATCTGTCCCGGGAGCCGCACACCTTTCCAATCGCCGTCTGACCATGGAAACGCATTTGGATCGATAACTTCGGAATAACCGTGAGGCCCTGCCGGTTGAAACCTCGAAGCTGGATCCGGGAACGGGTCCTCCCGGTCCAGCACGTACTTATACCTGGTTCCCGCACGCACGCCCGAAACGCATCTAGAGAAATGACCACCTGTCTCGCGTTCTAACTCAACAGCCTTCCGGCCGCCTTCAAACACAACGTTCACAGTACGCCGCTGCGGCGCCCAGACCCGGAAGAGCGTTCCCTCGCCATCGCTTCTTAATTCCGCTCCAACCGGCATACGCCTGAAGGACGATGGTAGAGCTTCGGGCATACCCTGGGAAAAGCAACAGCGTCCCAACAAATAGACGTCAAGGCTTCCATTTCCCCTGTCCTTAGCCCGACAGGAATGCGGAGCCGAATTCAAACACACCCCGCGGCCACAAATCGAGAAAACCGCGCTCGCCTATATGAATCGCCAGCAATGACTCGAAGACACGAGGGCGCCTGGCGAGACTTGCCAGTATGCGCTGCCGCAACCCTGTCTGGCTCTCCAGCGCCACACGCAACAGCGCCGCCATTGAGTGGGTCCGGCTGCCGAGCCTGTTGTGCTCTTCCTGATATTTTTCCAGGTCTCCGCTCCTGATCGCTCGGGCCAGGGCGGCCGCCTGTTTGAAAGAGAGGCACATCCCTTCTCCAGTGACAGCATCGACCGAACCAGAGGCATCCCCAAGGAGGGCCAATCGGTCCCGGTGCACACGCCGCAGTTTTCTTGTAACCGAAAGCGCTCCCATCTCGCGCGACACGGGTTGAGCACCTCGAATCCGGCGCTCCAGTTGAGGCAACCCGGCCAGCGCCTCCGTCAAGCGCAGTTTCGGATCCTGGGAAATCACCGCGATGCACATCTCCTCGCCTGAGACCGGCGATACGTACGCCTGGCATCGCGCGCCCCAATACACCTCCATGTAAGACGACCATGGCGCAACTCGGAAGTGGCGGCGGAAACCATATCGGGTACGCTCTACGCGGCAGCGATCGAGACCCGCCTGATGGCGGATTTGTGAGTTGAGCCCATCGGCGCCGACGATCCAGCGAGCCCTCGCAATCAGCTTGTCGCTTGCAACTCCACTCTTCTGCAGATGGACCGTCCCCGTGCCCCACCGGAGAGCAACACCAGCCCGCTCTGCCGCCTCGATGAGTAACTGCTGCAGCACGGTCCGGCGTATCGCGATACCTGTTCCATTGGGAAAATCCGCCGACACACAAGAATGGTCATCCACAAAGCGAATTCCCCGGAAGTTGAAGCCGGCTTGGGTCGGCAGCGTTACACCGAGTTGTGCCAGGGCGCGAAGGCTGTCGGGCATCAGCCCTTCGCCGCATGCTTTATCGATGGGGGGAATTGCGCGATCCAGGAGGATCACCGTAAGACCGTATTGCCGCACCGCGATTGCTGCAGCGAGCCCGGCCGGGCCCCCACCCACCACACAGACATCGTAGACCGATTCGGTCACCAATTTCAGGGTATCCGGAACTAAAATAGGTCTGGCGCATGCTTCTCTCCATCAGAGCCCGGTTGACTCTGTACTTTACGATTCTCTTCGGAGGCATGGTGGTCGGCCTCGCGGTCGCAAGTTACTTACTCTTCTCTCACGACACGTATTCGAAGCTCGATTCCGCTTTGCGAATTGCCGTCAGTACAACGGCCTCGCTGGGCGAGCACGAAATGAATGAAAGCTCAACCAAGACGTCAGGCGAAGCGGAGCTGCAATCGGTTCTGCTCGAAAAGCACAATACACCACTTCCCGATACCCAGATTCTGGTGCTCGAAGGCAATCGGCAGGTCGCCTACAAACCGGATGAGCTCCCGACCACACCCGACCTTCCCAAGCTACCGTTTGAGCGCTTAAAGAGAGCAGTAAACCTGCAGGGTCTTCGAATCGCGCATCGGACGCTTGATGCTCCGAAATTTCACGCTCACTATCAGATTTATGGCGCCAAGCCGCTTGCGCCCGTCCTCGCCGAACTCGCAACGGCGCGGGATATTTTGCTGATTCTCGTGCCTCTTGGCCTCGGATTGGCTGCTCTGGCGGGTTATCTGCTTGCCCGGAAATCGCTCTCTCCGCTTCGCGAGCTCACCGCGACAATCGCGGCCACCACTTCGGCAGACCTGACTGCACGGGTTAACTCTATAAATTCACAGGATGAAATCGGCGCTCTTGCAAAGCAGTTCAATCGCCTGCTGGACCGTCTGGAAAGCGCCTTCACAAGCCAGCGGCGGTTTATGGCCGACGCTTCGCACGAATTGCGAACACCGGTGAGTGTCGCACTAAGCGCCACCCAGGTAACCTCCCGCGATCCGCACCGAACCGTCGGTGACTGCGACGAGGCTCTCGAAGTGATCGAGCATCAGATGCTTCGGCTCAGGCGTATCGTCGATGACATGCTGTTTTTGTCCCAAACCGATGTAGCCTCTCCAAGAAAGGAAGATTCGGAAGTCTTCCTGGACGATGCCGTTTCTGAAGCAAGCCGGTCGGCCGGCGCGCTGGCCCGCGCCAAACAGCAGAACTTGCTTTTAGATGAACTTCCTGAGGCGCGGTGCGTGGGCGATCAGGATCTGCTAACACGAGCCGTTCTGATTCTGCTGGACAATGCAATCAAATTCACGCCACCCGCCGGCGAGATCGGTATCCGGCTACAGCGCCGCGCCGATTTCTGGGTGTGTTCGGTAACGGATTCCGGCGCCGGTATATCGGAAACAGCACAGCCTCACATCTTCGAGCGCTTTTTCCGCGGGGACAATACCGCCGGCCAAAACAGTAGCGGCGCCGGACTCGGCCTGGCTATTGCCCGTTCGATTGTGGAGAGCCACCGCGGCAAAATACGCCTGGTTTCTTCCCGTCCCGGCTCGACTACATTTGAAATCGCGATTCCTGCTTTCGATGCACGGACGAAGTTGCCCGTTCAGAAATCTTTCGCGGTGAGAATGTAACCCTCTCCCCGGCGAGCGTGAATCAGGCGTTTCTCGCCTTCGATATCGATCTTCTTCCGCACACGCTTGATGTACTCTTCAATCAGATTCGAAAACGGATCGTAGGTTTCGTTCCACACCCGCTCGGAAATGACTTCACGTCCCAGCAGGGTATCGGCATCGCGCGCCAGGCACTCCAATAGCGAGTATTCTTTTGCAGTCAGCCGCACGAACTGACCAGCCCGGCTTACGGTTCGGGACCGAGTGTCAATCTCGAGCGTGTCGATGACGATTCGCGGATTGTGGATCTCCGGCTTGCGGCGGAGCAGAGCGCGCACTCGCGCCAGAAACTCGCCGATCTCAAATGGTTTAACGAGATAATCGTCGGCCCCGAGATCCAGTCCTTTGATCCGGTCGTCGGTAGACCCGCTCGCGGTGAGCATCAGAATCGGCGCCTGCAACCCAGCAGCCCGGACCTCGTGACATACCGTCCAGCCATCCTTTCGCGGCAAACGCACGTCCAGAATCAACAAGTCATACAGGTGTGAGAGCGCCTTCTCTACCGCCGATACTCCGTCTTCCGCGACATCTACCGCATACGATTCCTGCCGCAGCCCCTTCGATATCATCCGGGCCGCATCCTCTTCGTCCTCTACCAGAAGCAATCTCACTATGTTGTTCCTCGCTTCGCCAATTGCCTCGATCCTTTGAACCCCACTCCAACTCTATACGTTCTTTATCTTGGGTTCGCCGCCGGCGGCGCCACTACTGCCAATCCCGCCTGCTTTAACCGCGCATTCAACGGCGGCAGGTCCTCCTTCGTGAGCGCATCCCAGCGGGCCAGCATCTTTCCCAGGGCTTCCCGGCGATTCGTCACTGCTTCCGCTTGCTGCGTGGTCGGCGCAACATCGGCCTCCTGCAGGCTCTGCAATAACGCCGTCAACTGTCCATTGATGCTGTTCAACGTATCGGGCCCGGACCGCGCACCGCGCCCGAACCGGACGCCCGGCTGGCCTTCCAGCGCGGCCATCTTTTCCATAAAGGCAGAAATCGCGCTAGCCAGATTGCCCTGGACGTGCGCCTTCCGGTCATTCAACTCATCCCGTAATGCGTGAAGCTGCTGAACCGCCGCCAGACTCGTATCCAAATCCTGATAGATCTGCATGGACACCTTGAATTGTTCCAATAAACCCGTGACCGGAGTTTTTACCCGGGGATCCATTTCGACAATCAAGGGCTGCGTGTAGATCTTGCGATCGGCGATCAGCTTTACTGTGTATGCGCCCGGCATCACCCACGGCGAGTTGGGCGCCGGAGCGGTATCGTGAACCACTGCCTGCATCGGATATTCGCGCCGGCCCCTTTCTGGAAGCGGAGCGAAATGCATGTTCCACAAAAAGCGGTGCAGGCCCGGCTTACTCGACAGAATGCGCGGCGGCCGAACCCAATATGTCGGAATCGCCAGCATCGGGTTCACAGGTTCGGGCGTATCCGTGCTTGCATATCGCCGGACAGTCTTCCCGGTGCTATCCAGAATCTCAAGCGTCACAGGCCCGGAAGATGTGGGCCCAAGATAGTAGTTGATAATCGCCCCATCCGGGGGATTTTTTCCGGCGGGCTCGTCCGGCGGGATTGGTGTGTCGGTGTTGGTGTTCCAACGGACGCGCAAAGCTGTTTCGGGCCTGAATAGATACGCTGAGGCATCCGTCACGGCCACGTTCAATTGGCGCAGCGGCGTAACATCATCCAAAATCCAGAAGCCCCGTCCATGAGTAGCCGCTATCAGATCGTTTCCCTTCACAACCAGGTCGCGTATCGAGGTTGCGGGCATATTGATGCGCAGCGATTGCCAATGCCCGCCATCATCGAATGAGACGTAAACCTCGCGCTCGCTCCCGGCATACAGCAAGCCCTTGCGCCTTGGATCTTCGCGGACGACATTCACGGCGGCCCCGTCCGGTATGCCGTTCACAACCTCAGTCCAGGTTTTGCCGCTATCGTGCGTGCGGAGAATGTGCGGGCGAAGGTCATCGAGCCGGAAAGTATTGATGGCAGCGTAGGCGGTGTCCCGGTCGAAATGGCCCGCATCGATGATCGAGACCTTTTCCCAGGCGCTCAATTGTGGAGGCGTCACATCGGCCCAGTGCGATCCGCCATCCGTAGTCAGGTGTATTAGTCCGTCGTCGGTGCCCGCCCAAATGCGGTTGATATCGAGCGGCGATGGCGCAAGGGCATACACGACCCCGCGCTGCTCCGGCTTTGCCGATTCGGAATCCCGATACTTCCCGACGCTCGCCGGAATCTGCCAGGTTTTCCGCGTCAGGTCCGGGCTGATCTGCTGCCAGTTCTGGCCGCCATCACGCGTCTTCCAAACGGTGTTTGCGCCGAAGTAGAGCACGTGCGGATCCAGCGGCGAGAAAGCCAGGGGCGCGGTTCGCAAGGCCCGATAGTCACCCGAGCGCAGCGGTTTCGGGCCGACATTCGTGGTTTGCCCCGTCCTCCGGTTGTAGCGCGTCACTTTGCCCCCGTACACCAGGTCCGGATCCAGCGGATCCGGCAGGGCGTATCCGTACTCCTCCGCGCCAACCGGATGCCAGTCGCGAAAAGTAATTTCACCATCGTTGCCGCGCGATTTCACGCACGCCGACCCGCTTTCCTGTTGTCCGCTGCACACCCGGTACGGAAAGGCGTTGTCTGTTGAAACGTGATACATCTGCGCAGTCGGCTGATTAAACCAGGAACTCCAGGTTGCCCCGCCATTAACTGTGACAATCGCGCCCTGATCGCTCACCATCAGAATCACATCCGGATTGTGAGGATTGATCCAGATGCTCTGATAATCATCCCCTCCCGGAGCGCCGCGAATGCCTGTCCAGGTCTTGCCTCCATCTGTGGATTTCCAGGTGACGACGCTCGCGCTATAAACAATGTCCGGATTCTTCGGATCGACCGCCGGAACGGGCGCATCTCCGCCGCCAATCCGTGCGGCCGGCCGCGGGTCCTTTGTAATTTGTGTCCAACTCTCTCCCGCATCATCAGAGCGGTAAATACCCAAATCATGCTGTGTCGCGATAGCGGCATAAATCCGCTTGGGGTCGCTCGGAGCAATCGCCAGATTCGCCTGCACGACTCCTTCGGCAGGCAATCCCCGCGTTAACGGATACCAGGTTTTGCCGCCGTCACTCGATTTGAAAATCCCGCCCGATGTTCCGCTCCATTCCGCGTTTTCCCATGGCCCCTGCCGGGCCTCCCAAAGAGACGCATAGACGACTTGAGGATCCGATGGGTCGAGTTCCACATCGTTGGCGCCGGTGTTTTCGTCCTTGTAAAGCACTTTTTCAAAAGTTTGGCCGCCATCGGTGGAGCGGAAGATACCGCGCTCGACATTTGGTCCATAGGGATGCCCCAGCACCGCTACAAACAGCCGCTTCGGATCATGCGGGTCTAACGCAATTTTCGGAATCTGCTGGCCATCGCGCAGGCCCAGGTGGCTCCAGGTCTTGCCTGCATCCGTCGATTTATAAATTCCGTCACCGGTGGAAAGATCCGGCCGCTGGAGACCTTCGCCGCTGCCCACATACACAATATTTGAATTGGACGGCGCGACAGCGATGGCCCCGATAGACCCGGTTGGCTCGTGATCGAAGATCGGATCCCAGGTGCGCCCGTAATCTGTCGTTTTCCAGACGCCGCCATTCACGGCGCCGATGTAGAAGACGTTCGGCTGGCTGGGGACACCCGAAAGCGCTCGTGTCCGGCCTCCACGATAAGGGCCGATTTCGCGCCATCGCATTTCCGTGAAGAGCTTCGAATCGAATGACTGGGCTAATACGGAAATACTAAACGCCACTGCTGCCATGGCGACCCTCGCCGCGATTCGGCATGAGCGCGTCAAACGATCCCCTCCTTGCGCGACAAGAGCAGTATACGAAATAGAGCTTTTGTTATTTTCTTGTCATTAATTTGTTGACAATCGTCGGCACCGGTTGCTAAAGTCACCAGACAGATACACGAACATCCGCGTTGTGGGTTTTTCTCGCACGGTTATTCGAAGTAAGTAGGGGTCCCATGAAAATTCTAAGATCGCTCGCCGCACCGGCCATAGCTGTGTCCGTTCTGTTCGCATCTTCAGCTTTGGCCCAGACCTATCGCGCCCAGGTCCGGGGACTCGTCACGGACCAAACCAGTGCAACCATCCCTGGCGCTACCGTGACGCTCACAAACGTGAACACAGGGTTCGTAAACACCAAGCAGACGGACAGCTCCGGGCTGTACGTGTTTGATTACGTGGACGCAGGCACATATACCGTTACGGTCGAGTCCACCGGGTTTGGAAAGTTTGTTCAGCAGAATGTCGTTGTTCAATCCGGCGGCGACGTAACGGTCAACGCCAGCCTGAGTCCCGGCACGCTACAGCAAAGCGTCACGGTGGACGCTGCGCCTCCGGCCGTGGAGTTCAATTCCACCAGCCAGCAGTTGACCATCGATACCAAAATGGCGAACGACACCCCTCGGCTCGACCGGAACGCCTTCAAGTTAACTTTGTTGGAGCCGGCCGCCATCAACACACGCGGCGAGATGCAGCCGTTCGATTCATGGGCGGCGAATAGTGTCGATTTGGGCGGCGGAACGAATCTGAAAAACGACCTGCTGGTGGACGGCTCGCCGATCGGTATTGGCCACAAGGCCGGTTATCCGCCGAATACGGACGATGTTCAGGAAGTCATCGTCGAGCAAAACAGCGTAGACGCCGAATCGGGCCACAGCGCGGGAGGCATTATCAGCCTCACCACCAAGAGCGGGACTAACGAGTGGCACGGCAACGCGTTTTACCTTGGCCGCTATCCCTGGCTCAGCGCCGAAGCCGACCGCACGCGGTTTACGCAAAACGCCGAACGGCAGAACATGTACGGCGGCACGTTCGGGAATCCCATCCTGAAGAACAAACTATTCAATTTCTTTTCGATGGAGTACTGGAAGATCGGTGTTCCATCCGGCTACACCACCACCGTGCCGACGGCCTTGGAACGTCAGGGCGATTTCTCGCAAACCTATGCGGCGGATGGATCTCTTCGTCCCATTTACGATCCTTTCAGCACTGTGATTGATCCGGTTACGGGCGCGGTCACCCGTACGGCATTCCCAGGTAACAAGATCCCATCCAACCGGTTCGATCCATTCTCCGCAAAACTGGCGGGAGATTTCTGGGATCCGAACAACCCAGGTGTCGGATACAACCATCTCAACAATTACCAAAAGGGCTTCATCGACAACACGAATTATAGTAACTTCTCCGACCGGGTAGATTACAACATCAGCGATAAATGGCGTGTATCTGGCTACTATGGACGTTATCATTCCACCGATATCCAGGGGAACCCCACGCCGAACAATTCGTTCCTGTTTCAGCCATCGGGGAGTCTTCGCGGCGCCAACCAGGTGCTTGGCGACGCGATCTGGTCGCTAAGCCCCAACACCGTGATCAACTTCCACGGTGACTGGTTCAATCTCACCGATGCCTATGTTTCGAAGGACCTCGGGAAAAATGGCTGGGCGAGCATTTGGCCGGGTAATAACTGGTATGCACCATATTTGGAAGCTTCGTCGAACGTACCTGTTTACTATCCCAGCCTGAACATCGGAGGCAACACTTTCGGTGGCCCTGGCTTCTTTTGGGACCAGAGGCCAGCCGCGGAATCCTTCAGTGCGAAGGTCTCCCATACCATGGGCTCGCATTACCTGAAATACGGCTTTGAGTATCGCCGCAGCGCTGGACCGACTTATGTCAGTAACACAGATAAGTTTTATTTCAATCAGTCGCTCACTGCAAACACATTCAACAACCCGGACCTGACAAAGTCGGGCGATCCGTTTGCGACGTTCCTGCTCGGCGCGCTTGACGATTCGTCCGAGATGATCGGCGGTCCGGCGCCCATCACGGTCTCGGATTTCTACGGCATTTATATCGGCGATGACTGGAAAGTCAGCCGCAACCTCACCCTGAACCTCGGCCTTCGCGATGAATATGAGACAGCATGGCACGACCCGCAGCACCAGCTTTCTCAGGGCCTCAATCTGACCTCCGCGGACCCGGCTATTGCTGCCAATCCTCCGCAAATGCCTGCCCAGGTTCTGGCGATTTCGCCGCCCACTTCTTACGCCTATAACGGATTGTGGGAGTTTACGAATAACAGTCACCCGGGCATGTGGAATGCGCCGAAATTAGCTCTTCAGCCGCGTTTCGGCATTGCGTACCGTGTGAGCGATAAGACGGCGCTGCGCTTCGGCTATGCCATGTACACGATTCCAACGGAGTACAACTTTACAGCCGCGCCCATCTCCGGATTTGAAGACGTCAATTTTTTGGAGCCTCCGTTCTTCGGGATGACTGGTTTCCAGAACACGGCGCCCTTGCTGAACGGAAGGCCGCAGCAAACCATCTCCGATCCGTTCCCGGCCAGCAATCCGCTGCTCCCGATCCTGGGAACGGCTGCGGGAACCAATGTAGGCCGCGGGGGTTCGCCGCTGCTCTGGTATCCGAAGTACTTCGAGAAAGCTTATAATCACCGGCTGAACATCACACTCGAGCACGAACTACCGGGTCAGATTGTAGCTTCCTTGACTTACTTCCGTAACTTCGGGAATCAGCACTATATCCGGCAGTTTAACGGCATCGATCCGCGGCTGGAACTTCAATACCAAAACACGCTGAATACCAGCGTCCCGAATCCGTTCTATCACTATCAAAATCAAACCCTTATTCCCGGACCGCTGTTTAACCAACAGAGCGTCAGCCTTGGTTCGTTGCTGATACCGTATCCGCTCTACGGACCTCTTTACAAGATAGGCGTGCTGGGGGCGGCCGAACAGTATCAGGATGTAGAACTTAAGGTGCAGAAGAGGTTCAGCCAGGGCTATAACTTCTTGTTCGGATATATCTACATCCGCGAAAAGACCCAGATCAATAACTTCAACGACCTGACGGAATATCTGAATCAGCTCTCCTACCAGGCGAGCGATCAGCCGCATCACCGGATCACCGCGGCGGGAACTTACGAACTACCCCTCGGAAAGGGTAAGCCCTTCCTTTCGAGCTTGCCTCGAATTGCCGATGCGGTTATTGGCGGGTGGCAGGTCACCGGGGTTCTGACCTTCACATCCGGTGATTTCCCGCGATTCGGAAACTATATTGTTACGGGAAATCCGTGCCAGGGAGTGCCGAGCGGCTATTACTTCAACCCGTCGGCATTCAGCGTTACGCCTGCCAACACGTACGTGTTGCGGACCAATCCTCTACAGTACTCGTGCATTAACGGCCCCAGCTTTTTCGACCTGGATGCGAGCTTACTGAAGAATTTCCACATCACGGAAAAGGTGCGCGCCCAATTGAAGATGACCGCGTACAATGCAACCAACCGGCTGAATCTCGCGGACCCCGATACGAACATCAACGACGCGGCCTTCGGCCAGGCGCTGTACCAAGGCTCGCCGGGCGGTACGTTCGGATCACAAGGCGCGGTCTACGGAAATCAGGCCGGCAGGCAGGTAGAACTCGGCTTCAGACTGGTATTTTAACGGCTCGGGTGGAGCAGGCCTCTGGCCGGCCAAGCCGGTTTTCGAACCGGCTTCTGCTCCACGTGATCTCAGGCATTCTGAACATAGGCGGTAATCTGATTTCTTAGAAGTAATGCAGTCTCTAACCCGCCGGCGCGCACTCGGCTTGCTGGCGCTTCCCGCAACACAACTCTTTGCACGTCAGATAGTCTCCACTTCCGAAGAAGGCATGGCATCGCGCCGCGTGAAAGCCGCTCCACGGGGCAAGCCCTCCGGGCTTCCCTTTCACGCATGCTTTAAAGATGTCGGCAAACAAGCCGGGCTCACCGGGATCGTGGTCTCCGGCCATCCGGATCGCGCCGATTATGTCATCGAAGCCATGGGCTGCGGAGTTGCCTTCTTCGATTTCGATAACGACGGCTGGCTCGACATCCTGGTGCTTTCGAGCTCGCGCTTCGGCGATCCGCCGCCCAACGCCTCCAACCGCCTCTACAAAAACAATCGGGACGGCACGTTTACCGATGTGACGGAGAACGCCGGGTTGTTCCACAACGGGTACGCATACGGGGTGACCATAGGCGACTTCAATAACGACGGCTTTGAAGACGTATTCATCACCGGGTGGCCGCAAAACCTGCTGTACCGCAACAACGGGAACGGAACGTTCACGAACATTACCGAGAAAGCCGGCCTGCTTGATAAGGAACCGCGCTTCGGTACGGGCTGCACCTTCGTCGATTACGACCGCGATGGCAAGCTTGACCTGTTTGTCTCTAATTACGTGGGCTTTGATATGAAGCTGGTGCCGCGCGCGGGAACCACCGGGAGCTGCAATTCCGAAGGTGTGTTCTGCGGTCCGCGCGGCCTGCCCTACGGGCATCACTCGCTTTATCGCAACAATGGCGACGGCACCTTCACCGATGTGACCGATCGCTCGGGCATCGGAAAAACGCCGGGAGGGTATGGACTCACCGTTGTCGCCGCCGATTTTGACAACGGCGGCTGGCCCGACATCTATGTATCCTGCGATTCCACCCCAAGCCTTCTTTTTCAGAACCAGCACGACGGAACATTTATCGAGCAAGGCATGGAGCGCGGCGTCGCCCTGAGTGAGGATGGAATGGAGCAGGCCGGCATGGGCGTCGGCGTAGGCGATTTCATGCTGGACGGCAATCTGCACCTGGTGAAGACGCATTTCGCCGCCGACACACCCGCCGTATACGTGAATAACGGCAAAGGCGAATTTCAGGACGACACGCTTCGCTCCGGCCTGGGTGTGGAGACGCGATTTATAAGCTGGGGTGCGGGCGTCGAAGACCTGGATAACGATGGCAATCCGGATATCTTCTGGGTGACCGGCGGCATCTATCCGGAGTTACAGAAGAACCCGGATGAGCCTTACAAGACTCCGCGCATTGTCTTTCGGAACCTGGGCAAAGGACATTTTGAGGAATTGATCCATCAGGCCGGCCCGGGTATTGAAGCCGCGCACTGCAGCCGCGGTTGCGCTTTCGGCGATTTCGATAATGATGGCGACCTGGATATTGTAGTTGTGAACCAGAACGAGACGCCATCCTTGCTGCGCAACGATGTTACCGGAAGCAATCACTGGATCAAGGTGAGGTTGACCGGCGTGAAATCGAACCGAAGCGCTATTGGCGGCCGGGTTACGGTGCACTACGGCGGCAAGGTGCAGGCACGGGAAGTGCTGGGCCAGTCATCGTATCTGTCGGTGAACGACCGGCGTCTTCATTTCGGTTTGGGGTCGGCGACGACCGTGGATCTCGAAGTGCGCTGGCCGCTCGGGCAAGTTGAAAAGTTCTCGAACGTCGCGGCCGATCAATTGATACACGTGACCGAGGGTTCCGGTATCACGCGCCGCCAGAAGTTCCGCTCGAAATGATTGTCCAAATGGCTCTTGTGCTGGCCTGGGCAGGACTGCTCTGGGCCCAGAGTCCGCAGATCGAGCAGGCGTGGAAACTGGCGGCTAAAGGGCAGAGCGATGAAGCAATCCGCATTCTGGATCGCGCCATCAAGAATGATCCCAAGGATGCCGATGCGCGGCTGCTGCTGGGGAGTCTGCTGGCCGAGAAGGGAAAGCGCACGCAAGCGATTGACCAATTGACCGAAGCAGTGCAATTGCGCCCGCAATCGGCGGAGGCGCAGAATGCGCTTGGGGAAGCCTATAACAAGTTCGGCGACACGAAATCAGCGCGCGGCCCCTTCGAGAAGGCGGTGTCTCTCAAGCCTGGATTCGGAGCAGCGCAAGTGAACCTCGGGCTGATTCTGTTGCAGGCGGGCGAGCTTCGGGCCGCCGCCGAACACCTTGAACGTGCCATTCAGATATTCGGACGCACAGCGGAAGCGGCGTATCCGCATTATCTCCGCGCAAAGGTCTACACGGCGCAGAACGACGCCTCCAAGGCTCTCGCCCAATTGCAACAGGCGGTTTCGCTTCGCCCCGATTTCGCGGAAGCGTGGTCCGATCTGGGGCTCGCGCGCAAGACCTCGCTGGATGCAAAGGGCGCTTTAGCGGCTTTTAAACGAGCGGTCGAACTGAATCCTTCCGACGCCGTGGCACAGTACCGCCTGGGAGCCGAATACCTTCGCGCCGGCCAGGCGCACGAGGCCGTGGAGCACCTCGAGCAGGCCTACCGTCTCGATCCTGGAGATCAATCGGCTTTGAACTCCTTGCAAATGGCGCTTCGGCAGGACGGCAAAACAGACGAAGCAAACCGTATCAGGGAGAAGCTGGCCGAGTTGCTGCGGAAGAAGGATCAAATCAGCCAGAACGCGCTTTCGGCGGTGAGGGTCAACAACGAAGGCGCCGCACTGGAAAAGGCAGGCGACCTCCGCGGCGCGCTGGAAAAGTACCGGAAAGCTCTCGACCTGAATCCCGAACACGTTGGCATTCGCGTCAACTATGCCGTTGCGCTGCTGCGGCTGGGGCAATGGACCCAGGGGCTTACGGAACTCCATGAGGCCCTGCGCCGCGATCCTGGCAACGCTCAGATTCAAGCCGCCCTGAAGGATGCCCTCGCGCAGGCTCCGCCCGGATCGGTTCCCAAATGGAATGACGACCGGCGGTAACAGCGATGCTAGCCTGAACAAATGCGTGGATTGTTGTTTTTTGCGCCGGTCATCTTGATGGCTCAGGCTCAGCCGCCGAAAGCGGCGGTGAAGCCGGCGCATCCCAGGCACACCGTGTCAACGGCCAAACCTGCCAGACCCGCTCCCGTTCTGGCAACCGACGATGAAAAGACCATCTACTCGCTCGGCCTGTCCATTTACAGATCGCTCGCGCAGTTCGATCTGTCTCCGTCGGAGCTGGAGTTGGTGAAGCGGGCGCTCGGCGATGCAGCCGCCCGTAAACCGGCGCTGGATCTGGAGACATGGGGGCCGAAAATCAATTCACTGGCTCAGGCCCGGCACGCTCGCCTGGCAGAGCGCGAAAAGGCAGCGTCCCAGGCGTATCTCGCTAAGGCCGCAGCCGAACCCGGCGCCGTGAAGACTGAATCCGGACTGATTTATCGCGAAGTGCGGGCCGGAACAGGTTCCTCACCCAAGGCAACCGACACCGTAAAAGTGAACTATCGCGGAACCCTGGTCGATGGAACCGAATTCGATAGCTCCTACCGCCGCAACCAGCCGGCCGAATTCGCCCTAAACGGAGTGATTCGCTGCTGGACGGAGGGAGTGCAGAAGATGAAAGCCGGCGGAGAGGCCATCCTGGTTTGCCCGTCCGACTTGGCGTATGGAGAAAACGGACAAGCCACCATCCCAGGCGGCGCAACGCTCATTTTTCAGATCGAACTTCTTGAGGTCTCCGGCGCGACGGCGCATTAGTGCTTGATTCTATGGAATAGCCGTTGCGAAATATCGGGCCAGAATTCGGTCAGAATCGCACCGGCCGCGCCTTCGGCTGAAACAGTGAACGCCCGCTCGAAGATCAGGCGCACACCGCGGTCGCCGCGAGGGTAGTACAGATTCGCGATTGAACCAGCCGCAACGTTCCCGAGCAAGTTCGAATAGTTCGGCTGCCAATGGCCATTGTCGCCCTTGCAGATCATCGTGGTGGATACCGCGTACAATACGCGTCTGGCGAACCCGCCGCTTCCCTTACGGAAGTAGCGTGGATCCTGATGCAGGAGGACCGGGAAAAGCGCGTTGCCGATCATGGTTCCGTCAAACGTATCCGCGTAGGACGCGCCCAGCCGCTTACCGTACCCGCTGCCGCCTTGGCCATAACCCGGGAAGTCATTCTCCCATTGGCTCAGGCCGGCGTCGATTCCGGAGGCAACAAACGTGAAGGGGTCAGTAGCGCTCTTGAACGCGAGCTGAAACTTTTGAGCGGCTGAGAGCGTGGCCGCATCCTGAGCATCGATCATGTTAAATTGCGGCACGATACCGAGAATTCGCTGCTTTTCCTCTTTCTTTAATTCCTGCTCGGCGCGCTCGTGTTCGGATGCCGCGGCGCTCGGAATCGCATCGGGCGCGGCGATCTGCCCTGGCGCCGAACAAGCAAAAATCAGAGCAATTTGCAGGAGGATTGCGGTGGACCGGGCCTTCGCGGAAAGGAGGTTCGTTACGTTTCTAAAAAGGCAAAGCACCATTGAATACAACAAATCACTTCCGATATTTTCCGGCTCCGGATTCGCTTTAAAGTAGTGCTGCAATCTCTGGTTCGGGAGCATTTTATTTTCGACGTTGATAAGATCGACGGGTTAAACCGAGAATACCGTTGAGATGAAAATGACTCCAATAAACCCGACTCGCCGTCGACTGCTTAAGGATGCTGCGAGAATGGCGGGCGCCGCGGCCGCTTCGGCGCTTCTGCCGTCCAACGTCCGGCGCGCACTCGCAAAGGAACCGGCCGGAGGCGGCTCATTGCGCGACATTAAGCATGTCGTCCTATTGATGCAGGAAAATCGTTCTTTCGATCATTACTTCGGAACCCTGGCAGGTGTTCGGGGATTTGACGACCCCAATGCCCTCAAACTGCCGAACGGCCAATCTGTTTTTCGCCAGCCGGACTCGGAAAATCCGAATGGATATATCTTGCCTTTCCACCTGGACACTCGCTCCAGCAGCGCGCAGAAGATCCCTTCAACCAGCCATGCATGGTCGGTACAACACGCATCCTGGAACGGCGGCAAGATGGACGGATGGCTGGCGGCCCATCGCAAGGCGGACGGAGTGCATGGTCCGTATGTCATGGGCTACTACACTCGCGCGGACATCCCGTTTCAATTTGCCCTGGCGGAAGCCTTCACAATTTGCGATGCCTATCATTGCTCCATCATGGGACCCACGTGGCCGAACCGCATGTATTGGATGACGGGGATGATCGATCCCGACGGGCTCAACGGCGGACCGATTATCAACAACAAGGCCCCGAAAGGCGGATATACCTGGAAGACCTACCCGGAACGCCTGCAAGAAGCCGGCGTGAGCTGGAAGGTCTATCAGCAAGAGGATAACTACGGCTGCAATCTGCTGGAGACCTTCAAAGTTTTCCGGGAAGCCGGGAAGGAGTCGCCGCTTTATACGAAAGGAATGGTCCGCAGCCCCGAGGGCCAGTTCGAATATGATGCAATCCACGACAAGCTGCCGGCGGTTTCCTGGATCATTCCAACCAGCTTCCAGTCGGAGCATCCCGATTACATGCCGGCCGACGGAGCGGCCTTCATCGCCTCCAAAATTGATGCAATCGCAGCCAACCCGGACGTATGGGCCAAAACAATTTTCATTCTGGACTATGACGAGAACGACGGGATCTTTGACCATGTAGCGCCGCCGGTTCCGCCTGCCGGCACGCCCCACGAATTTATAGATGGACTCCCGATTGGCGGTGGTTTTCGGGTCCCCTGTATCCTGGTTTCGCCCTGGACCAGTGGAGGCTGGGTATGCAGCGAGCCGTTCGATCATACGTCGGTGCTTCAGTTTCTGGAAAAGTTCACGGGCGTCCGCGAACCGAACATCAGCGCATGGCGCAGGCAGGCTTTTGGCGACCTCACGTCGGCCTTCCGGTTTGGCGGCAAGGGAGAAAAGGCGCCCATTCTGCCCGATACCAGCGGCCCGTTGAGCCGGGCCAAATACGAGGCAAGCAATCTTCCCGAGCCGGTTCTCCCCGACGCCGATCAGCAGCCGCCGAAGCAGGAAAAGGGCCGCCGCAACCGCGTCCCCACCGGAAATTCCCGGAATTCAGCCGGTTGACGGGCCGAGCTCGAATTAAGCTCACCTCTTGCCGGCTGCCCGGAGAGTAAGCGCCGCCGGGAAGCACTTTCTCGTCAGGCGCTATGAAGCCAAAGATTTATAAGATAGGACCCACCTGGATTTTGTGGGTACCCGGAGTCCGTGTTTACCGATTCACAACCTGGCAAAGTGCCGTCGATTACGCACTCGATCCCGAAGCACGCCGGCGATAAGCCGCGGCGTGCGGGCTTATCGGGCCCTCTGCGCGAACTGCCAGGCATCCGAAACAATCCGGTCTAAATCAGCGCGTGCCGGCCGCCAGCCCAGCGCAGCCTGCAGCTTTTGCGAATCGGCCACCAGAACAGGAGGATCGCCCTCACGCCGGGGACCGATCTCGTGCGGCACTTTCTTGCCGGTGACCCTTTCGACTGCTTCCATCACTTCCTTTACCGAGTGACCGGTGCCGGTCCCCACATTGAAGACTTCGGATTGACCGCCGCGAAGCAGATGCTCGACCGCGTGAATATGGGCCTCTGCCAGATCGCTGACGTGAATGTAATCGCGGATGCAAGTCCCATCCGGAGTCGGGTAATCGTTTCCGAAGAACGTCACCGGCTCGCCGGTTTGGATTGCGCGAAGAATGAGCGGGATCAAGTGCGTTTCCGGATCGTGTCGCTCGCCTAAACCGGCTTCGGGTTCCGCCCCGCACGCATTAAAATATCGCAGGCGGATGCTGCGAAATTCGCGGTAGCGGTCTAGCCATTCGAGCATCTTTTCGACCATCACTTTGGATTCGCCGTACGGGTTTATGGGCGCATAGGGCTCGTTTTCGGTAATCGGAACCGTTTGAGGAATGCCATAGACAGCGGCAGTAGAAGAGAAGACCAGCCGCTTGACTCCAGCTCGCAGCATCGCTTCGAACAGCGACAGAGACCCGCTCGCGTTGTTCTCAAAATAGAGTTCCGGCGCCTGCGTAGATTCGCCAACGGAAATATAAGCGGCAAAATGGATAACCGCGTCGACGCGCTCATCTCGCAGTAATTGCTCCATACGCCCCCCATCGCGCGTATCGAGCACTCGAAGCTGTTCCGCTGGAACCGCCTCCTTGTATCCACGCGATAAGTTATCGACGACGAGAACCGAATAGCCGCGCTTTTCCAGGAAGTAGCGGGTATGCGATCCGATATACCCGGCTCCGCCGGTGACGAGGATGGTAGCCACGCACTCCGAGTGTAACGGACACCTGAACGGCGGCATACGATGCTGGAATGGTATGGCGCTGCTCGAAGTGAAGAACGTTACGAAGGTTTATCACGCGGGCAGTGCTCCGGTTCTAGCGCTTCGGGAAATCTCGCTCGACCTCGATTCCGGCGATTTTGTTGCGCTGGCCGGGAAGAGCGGCTGCGGCAAATCGACGCTCTTGAATCTTTGCGGCGCGATGGACTTCCCGACTTCCGGTGAAGTGATCCTTGGCGGTCAGGTGACCTCGAATCTAACCGATGCGGGATTAACGCGCCTGCGCCGTGAGAAGGTAGGGTTCATTTTTCAATCGTTTCAGCTCATACACACGTTGACGGCGGTGGAGAACGTGGAACTCCCTCTCTTGCTCGCGCATAGAAGCGGTGCGCGCGCGATAGCCGCGGAACGGCTTCGCCGGGTAGAAATGAAAGAGTACGCGCACCGCTTTCCGCACCAATTATCGGGAGGCCAGCAGCAGCGCGTCGCCATTGCGCGCGCGCTCGCTGGCAATCCCAGCCTGTTACTGGCGGACGAGCCCACCGGGAATCTTGACAGCGCCACGGGCGATACCGTTCTTACTCTGCTGCGGCGAACAGCCCATGAGTTCGGAGTGGCCGTGCTAACGGCGACGCATAGCACTGAGAGCGCCGCGATGTTCGATCGGATCGTGCGCATGCGCGACGGCCGGATTGCAGAAGCGGCCGTGCTCCTATGAGCTTCGAGTGGCTTCTTTTTCTGCGCTTGATTCTGCGCCCGCTTGCGCGTGAGCCAATCCGGACTGCGCTCGCAATCTTCGCGGTCGCATTGGGAGTGAGCGCGGTGGTTGCAATCGACCTTGCCGGGCAAGCGGCAGCGGGCAGTTTTCATTCGTCTCTGGAATCGCTGGCGGGCAACAGCGATCTGCAGATTACCGCGCCAGGCGGTCTGGATGAACGGCTTCTCGGAAAACTGGTCCAACTGCCCTATGCCTTCCAATTTGCTCCCCGGATTGAAAGCTTCGCCTTCATCAACGGCAAAGGGGAGGCTGTGCCGTTTATCGGGCTCGATCTCATCGGGCATGCGGCGCAGCGGGAGTTTGCAACTGACACATCAGCGCAACAGGCCAATCTGCTGAGTGAAGGCTACCCCATCTGGGTCGGCCAACAGCTCCACTTGCGCGCAGGCGAGCGCGTGCCACTCCTCATCAACGATACGCTGCGGACCTTTATTGTGGCGGGAATTCTAAAGCCGGAGAAAGAGAAAGTCGTAGAGCGCGTCATTGTCGCCGATATCGGCCTTGCGCAGGAGGTAACCGGCAAACTTGGAAAGTTGGACAGCATTGATGTACGCACGCCGCAGGGAAAACCAGCCGTCGATTGGCGAACAATACTCGGAAGCACGCTGCCGGCGTCGGTGAGTATCGATCCACAGGGCGCACGCACGCAGGAGTACCGCAAGATGCTTGCGGCATTCCGTTTGAATCTGCGCGCGCTGAGTTACATCGCACTTATCGTGGGCGCGTTCCTGATCTACAACACCATCTCGATTTCGGTCGTGCGGCGCCGGAACGAAATTGGGGTTCTCCGCGCGCTGGGCGGCACGCGCCGAATGATTCTCGGAGGCTTCCTGGCGGAGGCGCTGTTCCTTGCCGTAGCGGGAAGCTCCGCCGGGCTCCTTATTGGCCGCTTCCTGGCAGTTGGTGCGGTGAAGCTAATCGGAAATACAGTTCAGTCGTTGTATGTCAGCAGCCAACCCGCACCGATCCACCTGACGCTTGCCGCAACCATCACTGGCCTTGGGCTCGGATTGGGAGTTTCTCTGCTGGCTGCGCTTGCGCCCGCCTTAGAAGCCTCCCGGATTGCGCCGGTTGAAGCGATGGCGCGAGGACGCGAGGAGTACAGCCTTGCTTTGAGGTCGCGGAGTGTGTCCCTTTGGGCCCTGCTGCTTGTGGCTGTTGCGGCCATTCTTTGCAAATTGCCTGCTGTCAGGGGCCGGCCTGTATTTGCGTATATCGCTGTTGTACTGCTGATTGCTGCAACCGCCGCGATCATCCCCAGTGCAGTTTACTTGCTCGCTGGTACGACGCATCATGTACTTCAAAAGCTGCTGGGAATGGAAGCAATGTTGGCCCTGCGAGCCTTGCGTGGCAGCATCGGCCGCACTTCCGTGCTCACGGCGGCGCTGGCGACGGCCGTTGCGATGACTACCAGCGTCGGCATTATGGTCGGCAGCTTCCGGGAGACGGTGCGCGTCTGGATGAACCATCAGTTGCAGGCCGATCTTTACTTGCGACCGGCGGGCTCCCCCGGCGCCGACCGCCACCCGACGATGGACCCGGAGATCGCCGATCGAATCGAGCGCCTCCCCGGTGTGGCTGCAGTCGATCGCTTCCGCGCTTATCGAATTTCCTACGATGGTTTACCGGCCACGCTTGCCGGTGGCGAAAGCAGCCGCGTCCGCGACTCCGATGCCACGACATTTCTTCCCGGTGAGGATCGGGACGCGATTCTATCGAAGCTTCCCACCGGCGACTACGCGGTTGTAAGCGAGCCCTTCGCAAATGAGCATAATGTACACGCCGGCAGCATTCTCCAGATTCCCCTCGCCGGCGCGGTTCGCCGCTTTCGGGTTCTGGGAATCTATTACGACTACGCGGCTGGCGGCGGTTATATCATTCTTGACCGGCGCACTTTGCTGAAGTATCTCCCCGATCCCGCCGAGTCGAATGTCGCCGTTTATCTGAAGCGTGGAGTTGAGGCCGGCGCGGTTCGCCGGGGAATCGGTCGCGTCATCGGCGGGCGGGCCGTGATGGTATTTTCGAACGGCGCTCTGCGGCGCGGAGCCCTTCAAGTCTTCGACCGGACCTTCCGCATCACATACGCATTGGAAGCGGTCGCCGTGATCGTGGCGGTTATGGGCATCGCCGGAGCGCTCCTTGCGATGGTGATCGATCGCCGCCGTGAATTTGCCCTGCTGCGTTTTCTCGGCGCCAGCCAACTGCAGGTGCGCGGCATCATTCTTTGCGAAGCTGGACTGTTGGGTCTGTTGGCAAACGCAATCGGCCTCATCCTGGGCGCCATCCTCTCGCTGATTCTGATTTTCGTTATCAACAAGCAATCCTTCGGCTGGACCATTCAGTTCCACTGGCCGGCGGCGCTCTTATTGACGGCGTTGACGGGTATCTATGCCGCTACCGTGCTCGCCGGACTCTACCCGGCTCGAACCGCTGTTCGCATGAACCCGATTGAGATGATTCATGAAGCGTAAGACGCTGGTCGTTTTGGCCGTTGCCATGATCGCAGCGGCACAACAGTGGCAACCGGCGCTTCCCGGTTATTCTTACGAGTTTCCGCGCGATTACTTCAACCATCCTGAGTATCAGACCGAGTGGTGGTATTACACCGGCAATTTGCGCGCTGCCGATGGCCATCGCTTTGGATTTGAATTAACTTTCTTCCGTCAGGCTGTTCATTTACCTCCAGCGGCAGCAGCGGCCGAAGATGTCGTGTGGCGACCGGATGAGCTTTACCTTGCGCACTTAGCACTGAGCGATATTGATGGTGGGAACTTCTATCATGTGGAGCGGTTGAACCGCGCCGGACCGGGCCTTGCCGGAATCAGCCTGGAGCAGCGGCGTTATTGGAACGGGAACTGGCAAGTGCAATGGAACTCGCTCGCGAGCGGCGATCAGAAATTGCAGGCCGTTTGCGATCGCTTCAAGTTGGTCTTAAACCTCAAGCCGGAGAAGCCGCCAGTTATTCATGGAAGGAACGGTATCAGCCGGAAGGGTGCGGCGCCGGGCGAGGCATCACACTACATTTCTTTCACTCGCATTGCCGCCGAAGGTCATCTGGATCGCAACGGCAAATCGGCGGCAGTGACAGGTCTCGCCTGGATGGATCACGAGTTCTTCACGGAATCAGCAGCCGGCAAGGTCGCGGGCTGGGACTGGTTCGCTATTCAACTCGATAATCGCGAAGAACTTATGCTCTACCGGCTTCGAAACGACACAGGGGCGGAGACCCCGTACTCATCGGGAACATACGTCGATGCGCAAGGCAAGGCGCGCTTCCTGGAGGCCGGGCAGTTCTCTCTGACTCCCGGAGAAACATGGCACAGTCCCCGCTCGGGCGCGCGCTACCCTGTTGCCTGGACCATTTCCGTGCCATCACTGGGCCTGCAGTTATCCGAGCGGACAGCGCTCAAAGATCAGGAACTGTTTACGGAACGCAGTATCTCCCCCACTTACTGGGAAGGAGCAGTTACCTATCAGGGTCAGATACACGACCAAAAAGTGAATGGAGTTGGATATCTGGAAATGACCGGATATCGAAACGCAATCCGCGTAAGCGGCCATACTCCCCGTTAGAAAAGCAGCTTCAACGCAAACTGTATCTCGCGATTGTCATGCTTCGTGGAAGTGATTGTGCCGAACGCAGTAGTGCCGAAGGTCGCGTTCGGATTACTGAAAGCGGGCGTGTTGAAGAAGTTGAAGAACTCCGAACGGAACTGCAGTTTCACGCGCTCTGCGAAACTGAAATTTTTGAAGAGCGAAAAGTCCACGTTGTAGAGGCCCGGGCCGTATAGCAGATTTCTGCCGGCATTGCCGTAAGTGTAACGGGTGGGCAGCACAAAAGCAGCCGGATCTATGCAACCGGAAAGATGACCGTTGCCGCAGTTATCCGAAGGCGTTCCCGCCAGGTTCGGACGTTGATTGCTTCTGCCCGTATTCGCAACATCTCCCGAAACGGTTACATTGAACGGAAAACCGGTTTGCAGATTTACGATTCCGTTCGTCTGCCATCCGCCCAGTATCTGGCGGACAAAGCCGTTTGAAGCGGAAGCAAAGAACGGCAGCTCGTAATTGAAGCTGGCGACAAAGCGATGCCGCACGTCCCAGTTGGAATTTCCGTAGTCAGCTCGCCAATTGTAGGGATTCATCGGCGCGCCGCCGCCGTTCGAGTCGGTTGTCACGTCAAGGTTGTGAGACCACGTGTAGGAAGCAAGAAGCGAAACACCGTGCGTGAACCGTTGCCGCAGGACAAGGCTTAGCCCGTTATAATTCGCCATCTCGTCATTCTGGATGATTCGAATATCGCCAAAGATCTGGTTCGGACGCCGCAGGCTCACGGGCCCTGGGCCAGGGAGAGGCGTGTTGATGTAGTAGCTGCGGTCAAGGTGTGTGCTGTGTGATCCGAGATATTGCACGTCGAGAGCCGCATTGCTCCACAGCGAACGCTCGAGATCGGCGCTCCACTGGTTCATGTACTGAGTCGGAAGGTATGGATTCGGCGAAATTATGGTGGTATTGGAGAGCGCCGTCTTATGGACCAGGGCCGCGGGTGTGGGATTGCTCAGGCTGATCAGGTTAGAGCCGGACGAATTAAATGTCGAGATTGAACTGAAGGGAGGGTTATTGCTCAGGAACGTGAACGTGTTCGTTTGGTTGGGATTGTAGTAGATTCCGTAGCCGGCCCGGAAAACTGTCTTATCGCTAATGCGGTACGCCAGCCCGATGCGCGGAGCGAAGTCTTTATGATTTGGATTGATGAATTTAAATCCGGGGACCGGCGGGTTTGAGGGAATCAGGGCCGTTTGTTGCGGATTGAGAATAGTGGCATAGCCGTTTGCGGTATAGGGCACGGTCGGAAGTTCGTACCGCAATCCAAGATTCAGCGTAAGCTTCCTGCTCGCGTGCCAGTTGTCCACGACAAAAAATCCATCGCGCCACTCCGCCACTTTGTTGCGGATTTCAGGACCGGGAGTAGCATCGCTTTGCGCGTACCCGAGCATGAAATCGGAAGGGGCGTACCCGGTAATCACCGGCGTATTCGCGAACGTAAATAGCCCAAGGGGCTGGTTCACGGCGGAACGGGCGGTGATCAATTTCCGCAGTTCCGCGCCGAAGATCAACGAATGAGCGCCCTTGGTCCAGTTGAAGGAGTCAGTTCCCTGCCAGGTCGTGTCCTGCTGAATCCAATTCGTTCCGGCATTACCCAGCGTCATGAAGCCGCTAATGGAGAACACCGGTATGCCGGGATTGTTAAACACGGTATCACCGTTGAAACCCGGGATGCCAAGATCGGCGCCCGCGCTCTTCAGCCCGTTCACAGCCCAATAGTTCAAAGCGTCGGTGCTCAGGTTCTGGCGTCCGATTCGAAAATCATTGACCATGTTCGCGCTAATCGTCTGCGTGTACCCGAACACCCAATTCCGGGTGGACACCGGCAGAAACGTGGAGTTGAACGGACTCGTGGCGCCCGTCAGGATGGTCTCGTTCTGCCACGCGTACCGGTAAAACAGGCGGATTCTGTCACCGATGTTCTGATCGATCCGGTCGATGGTCTGATTGTAATGATCGTTGTTCGGGTAAGTTGCTTCAAGGTTTGAAGTGATGCCGGGCAGATTGGGCAGCGGCATATATTGGAGCGCCTTCTGAGCCTGAGGAGAAAGCTCGCCCGGTTTAAAGATGTTTCCAGGCACGGCTGCGCCGCCGTTGTTGGGGTCGTGGAGCGCCTTCGGGTATTCCGAGAAGTTGCCCTGCCGCATCAACGGAGTCAGAACGGTATCGAGCGAAGTAACATCTTTGATCAGGCGCAGGCCCTCGTAATCGACCATGAAGAAGGTCTTATTGCGTCCGTCGTAAAGCTTCGGAATGTAAACGGGCCCGCCCAACTCGAAACCGAACTGGTTTTGGCGCAGCGGCGCTTTCGGCGTGCCTGGCTTCTGGAAATAATTTCGCGCGTCGAGAACATTATTACGGAAGAACTCAAAAAGCGCGCCGTGCAGATCGTTTGTTCCGGTTTTCGTAATCAGATTCAAATGCGCGCCCAGATACGAACCGTACTGCGCCGAATACGTTCCCGTTTGCACCTCGAATTCCTGAATGGAATCGACCGAAGGATGAAAGGGCGTGGTAGTAATCAGGTTATTTACAATCGAGATACCGTCAAGCGAAATGCTGTTCTGGATTTCACGCGTGCCTGCTCCGATGAAATCCTCGCCGGGAGGGACGCCGTTCGCGGCCTTCTGTCCAGGCAAAACGCCGGGCGTTATGGCGGCAAGTTGCAGTGGGTCGCGGCCATTGAGAGGAAGTTCCGCCACTGAACGCGTTCCCACCGTTTCCTTAACGCTTGCGTCGTCGGTAGTGATGGGTGGAGTCGTGGCGGTGACGACGACGTGCTCGGAGACCTGGCCGACGGGCAGCGTAAAGTCGCTGCGAACGGTCTGGTTGTAATCTACCGTGACTCCGCCTTTGGTTATCGTCTGGAATCCGGGATGCGACGCCGTGAGGTTATATGTTCCGGTCTTGACGAACTGGATCGTGTAGTCGCCCTGTGCGTTGGTGATCGCAGTGTACTGATCCTGAGTGGCGCTGTTAACGGCCGATATGGTCACGCCCGGAATCACCGCTCCGGCGGAGTCATTCACCGTTCCAACCAGGGAAGTAGTGTTCGCCAATTGCGCATGCAGGCCGGCGGAGCATCCAAGGATAGCCACGCAGAAAAAGCAGAGATTTCGCAACGTATTCCTCCCAGAGACGAAGTAGTTCTAGAAGAATATCACTTTGCTGCGCTTCGGTCGTTGCGGTAAATCGTGCCCTCTTTCATGACAAAGAGAACGCTTTGCGTCACTTTAATGTTTTCGAAGGGATTGCCTGGAACTGCAACAATGTCCGCCAGCTTGCCGGACTCGAGTGTGCCAATTTTGTTTTGCAATCCAAGCAGTTCAGCGGCCGACGACGTTCCCGCTTTCAGCGATTGAGCCGGCGTCATGCCGTCGTTCGCCATCAGAACAAACTCGAGCGCGTTATTTCCGTGCGGATACACAGCGGCATCCGTGCCAAGCGCAATTTTCACACCCATGCCCAGCGCGCGCCGCACCATATTGTCCTGCGCCTTCAGTGCCACGTCGGCCTTCTGCCGCACAAGCGGGGGGAATTTCGACTCAGCGATCCCGCTGCGTACCGCAAGCGTCGGAACAAGATAGGTTCCGTGCTCGCGCATCATGCGCAGGGTTTCATCGTCGATGAAGGTGCCGTGCTCGATCGAATCGATACCGGCGCGGACAGCCCGCTTGGCGCCCTCCGATCCATGGGCATGAGCGGCTGTCTTACGGCGTAATTCGTGGGCCGCCGAAACAAGCGCGTCCAATTCGGCCTGGCTCAACTGCGGAGCATCCACGTCGTCGGTTGGAGAAAGGACGCCTCCTGTGGCGCAGGTCTTGATGACGTCCGCCCCATATTTGATGTTGAATCGCACCGCAAAGCGCGCCTCGTCAGGAGAATTGACGACACCGTCCTCGGGCCCCATTTCATGATTCAGCAGCCCGAAGCGAAAGCCCTGGCCATCATCGCAATGGCCGCCGGTTGCGCCGATCGCATGCACCGCCACCAGCATACGCGGCCCCGGGACGATGCCGGCATTGATCGAATTGCGCAGCCCGACGTCGAGGAAGTCCTCTGAGCCGACATCGCGGACCGTGGTAAACCCCGCCATCAGCGTCTTTCGCGCGTTCACGGTGGCGCGGATCGCATCTTCCGGAATTGTGCGGCTCAAGCCGGCCAGCCTGGCGCCGTTGTAATCGGGATTGAAATCCATCGTGAGGTGCGTGTGGGAATCAATAAATCCGGGCAACAAGGTCGCATCGCCGAGGTCGATTACGGTTACACCCGCAGGAGCCTGCCCGCCTACGGATTGAATCTTGTTGCCCGATACCACCACGAGCCCCGGCTGCACAAGCGAGTTGTTTTTGCCATCGAACAGATGGGCTGCTTTCAAAACATATGTGGTCTGCGCCTCGAGCAGGGGCGCGAAAAACAGAAGAGCCAGCCACGCGATTCGCATAAAGGTTTGAGCATAGCGCACACTACAGTTCGGCTTCGACCTCAATCTCGATGAGCATCGCCGGATCGATCAGCGCCCGGACTTCGATCATGGTCGCGCATGGGCGGATGTTACCGAAGAACTCGCGATGCGCCCGGCCATACTCCTCCCATCTCTTGATATCGGTCACAAACATGCGCGTGCGAACGACATTCTCAAGACTCGCGCCCGCCTGCTTCAGAGCGCGTTCGATGTTGCGAATGATCTGGACTGTTTGACGATAGGCGTCGCCGGCGCCCACCAGTTGGCCGTTCTCATCTATGGCGGTCGTGCCCGTCAGGTAGACGCGGCCGCCCACTCGCACAGCGCGGCTGTAACCGACAATGTCCTCCCATTTCGCGCCGGACGAGATGTTCTGACGGTCACTTACCATGTGTTCATCTTATTCCGCTGCTTGCAAATGAATCGTAAATCGTGAACCTTTCCCGAGCTGGCTTTCCACCGAAACCGTGCCGCCCATGCGCTCTATTACTTCTTTCACGATGGACAGGCCAAGTCCGGTCCCGCCGGCAGGGCGCGAGCGCGCTTTGTCTACGCGATAAAACCGGTCGAAGACTCGCTTCAGATCTTCCTGCGCAATCCCGATTCCCGTGTCGGTGACGGAGATGGTTACCTGGCCATTTTTCGTTCGGGCCCACTCGATCCGAACGCTGCCGTTCTCGCGATTAAACTTAACGGCATTGTCTAGAAGGTTGACCAGCGCTTGTTCCAGCCGAAATCGGTAGCCGAGAATGCGATCGTTCTCGCAGTCCTCGCGAATGATGCGGACTCCACGGAGCGCGGCTCCGCTTTCAACGGTACGGACAGCAGATTCTATCGCTTCGACGACGCCCACGGGCTCCGGCGGTGCGGATGGTTCGGCCTTGGCATCCAGCTCTGAGATCGCCAGCAGGTCGGTAGCTATGGTATTCAACCGCAGCGCGTGAGAGAGGATGACTTCCACAAAACGGCGGTTGTTAGCCGCGTCTTCCAGGCCGCCGTCCAGCAGCGTTTCTGCATAGCCGCGAATCGCCGCCAGAGGTGTGCGAAGTTCGTGCGATACATCTGCAACAAAATCCTTTCGAACCTGCTCCTGCCGCTCAATACCGGTGATGTCGTGCAGGGCGATCAAAGCGCCGCCGTCGGGTTCTCCGCCCAACGGCAATGCTCTGGCTTCGAACCATCGACCCGCGGCGCTCGGCATTTGAAACCGGCCCGTTTCCGGTGTTCCCCTGTGAACGACGGTCTCCAGAATATCGCGCAACACAGGCTCGCGGACCACTTCATACAATGTCCTGCCCTCCCTTACCGGCGTGGGTGTGCTGAATGCCTGCGCGAAAGCCTCGTTACAAAAGATCACGTTCAGGTTGCGATCCACCGCAAGCACGCCTTCCGCCATGCAGGCCAGGATCGCCTCGCGCCGTGCGCCTTCGAGATTCGCCCGCTCTACCAGGCGCCGCACTCGTCCGGCCATCTCTTGCAGCGTCCTTGCCAGCCGACGCAATTCGTGCGGACCCTGGTCTTCCAGATGCGTTTCTTCTGATGGAAGCTTTGCAGCAAAAATTTCGAGCTGCTCCGCGGTCCCGGCCCATTTACGCGCACGCGCGAGAATCAGGCCAGCGGCAGCGGCACTGAAACCCGCCCCTACGGCGAGCAGTTTCAGAGCAGCCGGGAGATGCGCCCCGGCCGCGATGTCCGGCCAAATCCAGAACATGGCCATGGGAACCGAGATCATCAGCAAGGCCCACGTCACGATCAAGTTGCCGCGAGTCACGCTTCGTGCTTGAGAAACCAGTTCTGACTGGCCAGGAGCCTCTTACCGTTGTTCTTGGGAGGATGCGTGTAGCTGCCGTCGGGCTGCATAATGCGGGCGCATGCCTCGTCCTCCAGATGCTTTTCCAGGATTCTGTCGCGCAACCGGCGAACCAGCCGTGGATCCTCTATGGGAAACAGGATTTCCACCCGGCGGTTCAGATTCCTCGGCATCAAGTCCGCGCTGCCCGCATAGATAAGCTCGTCGCCGCCATTGTGAAAGTAATAGATCCGGCTGTGTTCAAGAAAACGGCCGAGGATGCTCCTGACACGAATCGTTTCGCTTACCCCAGGAACGCCGGGGCGCAGCGAACAAACTCCGCGCACAATGAGATCGATCTCGACGCCCGCGCGCGATGCTTCATATAAAAGTCGGATCATGCCGGCATCCTCCAGCGCATTCATCTTAAAGATCAGGTGTCCGTCGCCGTGCGCTTTGTGCCGTTCGATCTCATTACGCACCAGCCGTTCCAGGCCGGACCGAATACTGAACGGCGCAACCAGCAGCTTACGATACGCTTTCTTGGCCGAATAGCCGGTCAGGTAATTGAATAGATCGCTGACGTCCTCGCCGATTTCTTCATTCGCGGTAAACAGGCCCAGGTCCGTATAGATCCGCGCGGTGCCTGGATTGTAATTGCCCGTTCCTAAATGAATGTAGCGGCGAATGGCGTCACCCTCGCGCCGAACAACCATGGCCATCTTTGCGTGTACTTTCACCCCCGGCAGGCCGTAAACGACGTGTACCCCTTCGCGCTCCAGTTTCTGGGCCCATTCGATGTTGCTCTCTTCGTCGAATCGCGCTTTCAATTCCACTAGCACCGCTACTTGCGTTCCGTTCTGGCTGGCCTCCAGCAGCGTTTCGACAATCGGCGAATTGCGTCCCACGCGGTAGAGCGTCATTTTGATCGCCAACACGTCAGGGTCGTCAGCCGCGGCCCGCAAAAAATCGACCATCGGCTGGAACGACTCATAGGGGTGATGCACAAGTATGTCGGATTCCCGGATCGTGGCAAAAATCTCGCTGCCGGTTGCCGATGCAAAACTCTTGGGAGTTGAGGGAATGAAGGGCTTGTCCTTCAGGCGCGGGCGATCAATCGGCAGCAGCGCCCGGACCCGGCTGATGTCCACCGGACCGTCCACCCGGTAAACATCGTTCTGATCGAGCTCCAGATTACTGGTCAGCAGCTCAATCAGCTTTTGCGGCATACCGGCGTTTACCTGAAGGCGAACGGCGTCACGAAATCTTCTCCGCCATACCGCTTCTTGGACACTCTCCAGCAGATCGTCGGCCTCCAGTTCCTGAATCGCCAGTTCGGCGTCCCGGGTGACATGAAACATGTCCGCTTTCAGAATCTCCATCTCGGGAAAGAGCATGCGCAGGTTCGCGATGATGATCTGCTCCAGCCAGACGAACGCCAGTTCGCTTGCTTCCGACGGAATGGATACAAGCTGCGGCAGCGAATCCGGCACTTTGATACGCGCAAAACGCTCCTGTCCGTCGCCGTTGGTGACCACCGCGGCAACGTTTAGGCTCAGGTTCGAAATATGAGGGAATGGCCGGCTCTGGTCGACTGCAAGCGGGGTGAGAACGGGGTAAACGACCCGCCGGAAATAGTCGTCCGCCGCGGTCTTCTGCTGCGCGTTCAATTCGTCGTTTCGCAGGATGTAGATGCCGGCGTCTTTGAGATCCGGCATCAGCTCTTCGCGCCAGAGGCGATAAATCTCGGCCAGAATGCCGGTCACTTCATGACGAATCAGCTCCAACTGCTCCCCGGGTGAGCGCCCGTCCATGCTGATCTCCGTCGTGCGCGTCTCGATCTGCTGCCAGAGCCCGGCCACGCGGACCATAAAGAATTCGTCGATATTTGATCCGAGTATCGAAACAAATTTCACCCGTTCCAGAAGAGGCGTCGCGGGGTTCTGCGCTTCTTCGAGGACCCTGCGCTGAAAAGCCAGCAGGCTGAGGTGCGGGTTTAAGTAAAGATCTGGAGAATCCAGGCGGGGCGGCAGCGGAGCCACCCGCGCAGCCGCGGCGGACCGCCTGCGTCCGGAACGTGAGTTTGCCATAGAAAAGGCTGGTTTGAGCCGCGAGGGCCTTCTAATACTGTAAGACTCTCGTTTAGGAATTGCCCGTCAGGTTGGGTTCTGAGGCGCGGCAGAAAGGGATGTTAACATCGAAGTGCGGGGTGGAGCAGTCAGGTAGCTCGTTGGGCTCATAACCCAAAGGTCGCAAGTTCAAATCTTGCCCCCGCAACCAATCCAAAGAGTTTGTCCCCGGTCTCTGCAAAGCAGTAATTTGTGTATGTGCTATGGAGCGCATTGTCCCGGCGCCATTACATCGGAACTCGTTGGAGTCCGAAGTGAGACCAGCCCCTCCGCCGCTTGTTCAAAATTCTCATAGCATGAGTAGATGAGCACGCCGAAGCAATACCCCTACGACACCCGCCTCAACATCCTGCACGAACCCCTCGACTTGATCGATGAAAAAGCGTTGGCAGACGCAGCACCGCAGACGTGGTACAACCAAACGCTTTGCCAGGTTAACGGTTCCGTAGTGCGCCTCGGAGTGATTCAGGGCGAGTATCACTGGCACAAGCACGATCAGGACGATGAATTCTTTTATGTGGTCGAAGGAAAGCTGCTGATCGATCTTGAAGGCCGAACCGTTGAACTCGCACCACGACAGGGCTTCGTGGTGCCGAAGCGAGTACTCCACCGGACGCGAGCGCCGCAACGCACGGTGATACTAATGGTCGAAAATGCCGGAATCACTCCTACCGGAGACGGAGATGTGGGCGATAGCAAATGACCTTGCGATGAACGCGGCTTCCTGATTACCTTCCCCGATGCACTTGCTGCGAGAACCAGTAAAGCCCCACAGCCGCAGCAAAGATAATTCCGCTGCAAATTGCGCCGGGCAATGCGGCATCGGTGTGTCCCGCCAGATAGGCATCGAGAGTCGCCGAGAGCAGCCATACCTGCACCATCAGCAGCAGAACGAGCAGCGCGGCGGCGCCGTCCAGCGCCGTAGTCCCTCGTCGCACTTCAGCTCTCCAGCCTTCCGCTCATCCCGATAGCAATCAATTCTCCGCCTTTACGCTCCAGTACGACGTGCGGCAGCGCGCGCGTCGGCGGCCCCTGAATGACGGCGCCGTCGCGAATGGAAAAGCGCCCGTTATGGCACGGGCAGATCAATTGATTATCCTCGCGCGAATAGTAAACGGCGCAGGACAGGTGTGTGCATTTCTGAGAATAAGCCACATAATCCTCCTCGCCCGTCCGGACCAGTAAGCATTGTTCTTTCGAGTTCGGATAACGAAACAGCTTCACTCCGCCCACGGGAACTTCACCGATGCGCGCAATCTCCTGGCGCGGATAGGCTGGTTCGCGATGCAGCCATGATCGGATAAGAATCCACATGTTTCCGGCGAACATCCCGAGACTGGTCAGCGTTAAGAACTTGATCATCTGACGGCGGCCGACGAAGCGTTCCCGCTCCTGGAAAACGGAAAACTCGTCTTTCCACAACGGCTCGCTGGCCTTTGCGACCGGCGGATCATTCGGTTTGGGCAAGATGTCCCTCCCACATGTAATCCATAACGTCGATGGAAACCGACCCTGTATCCGGCGGCACCATCATGTTCACGCGCGTCTTTACCTTCTGGTTGCCAAAAACAAAGACGTTGGCCGGTTCCTCGCGGCGGTGTGCGATTTCATCCGGCCTCACGTAACTCAGCGCCTGGCTCGGGCAAACCGTCGCGCACATGGGCTTTTTTCCCGCAGACGTGCGGTCATAACACATGTCGCACTTCATCATCTGCTCGTATTCGGGAATCACTTTCGGGATGCCGAACGGGCAGGCCAATACGCAATTGGAGCAGGCAATACAACGGGGCTTCAGCGCGGAACGAACCACGCCATCCTCGCCCACTTTAATGGCGTCCGCCGGGCATACCATCGCGCAGGTGGGCTCTTCGCAATGCCAGCAGACATAAGCCGCCGTTCCAGCCATCTCGTGCCGGTCCAGATAATCGAAGTTAATCATCGACACGCCGCGATGCGTCTCGCATTCTTCGCAAGCTTCTACGCACGATTGGCAGCCGATGCAGCGCGAAGGGTCTACGTAAAATTCATAACCGAACATTACGCTTTGGCCTCCGCTGAAACGGCTTTTCGCAGTGAACACGCCGATACTTTATATTCCGGAATCTTGCTGCGTGGATCGAGCGTGCGATGAGTCAACTGGTTGGCGCTCTGCCGCCCCGGCCAATGATACGGAATGAATACGGTATCGGGACGTATGGTTTTCGTCACTAACGCGCGCAGCGTCATCTCGGAGCGGCGGGTTGTAATCGTAACCGCATCGCCGTCCGATACCCCGTAGCGCGCGGCGAGAACCGGATGAATCTCCAGCTTTGGCTCAGGGTAGATATCTACCAGCCCGCCCAAACGCCTGGTCTGCGTGCCCGATAGGTATTGGCTCACCACTCGTCCGGTCGTGAGGTACACAGGATACTCGTCATCGACCGGGTCTCCGCTCTCCCTCCATTCCGTAACCACGAATTTGCATTTCCCATCCGGATGAAAGCTGATCCCGCCTTCAAACAGCCGCGGCGTGCCCGGATGGTCGAGCGATGGACAGGGCCAGAAGAGGCCCATATGCTCATCCACACGTTCATATGTGATGCCGTAGTAATCGGCATGACCGCCCCGGGATGCTTCGCGAAGCTCATCGAGAACTTCACGGGAAGTCTGGAAAGGAAAAAACTTCCCGCGATCCAGACGCTTCGCCAGTTCGCACAGGATCCATGTATCCGTGCGGGCATTCGCCGGCGCATCCACGGCTTTTTGGATGTGGATCACGCGTCCCTCCACATTGCACGTCAGCCCTTCCTCTTCTTCCTGCAAACCGCCTGCAAGAACCACATCTGCATGATGCGCCGTCTCCGATAGAAAGAAATCGATGATCCCGAAAAACTCGAGCTTTTCGAGAGCCTCGCGCGTGTAGTTCGCATCGGGCAGGGAAACAAGGGGATTGAAGCAGAGCGAAAATAGCGCCTTGATCTCGCCCCGGTGAATCGCCTCCATGATCTCCTGGGCGCTGTAGCCCGGTTGCGGGAGATCATCCGGCGAAATGCCCCAGACTTTCGCTACGTGTTCCCGCGCCGCCGGATCGGTCAGCATACGCTGGCCCGGCAATTGATCGCATTTTTGCCCATGCTCGCGGCCGCCCTGCCCATTGCCTTGTCCCGTGATCATGGCGCAGCCCGCGCCTTCCCGGCCAAGGTGGCCCGTAGCCAGAACCAGATTGATAACCGCAAGGCAGTTTTCTACGCCCTTCGATTGATGCTCCAGTCCCCGGGCATGCAGCGCAATTCCGCGTTCTGCTTCGGCGAACCAGTGCGCGGCTTTTTCGATCGCCCCCGGTGGAACGCCCGTCATTTCAGCCGCGGTCTTCGGATCCCAAGCCTCCACCGACTCCTGTACCGCCTCGAAGCCGGTTGTGTGTTCCGCTATGAATGCGCGATTTTCCAACCCGTCGCGCAAGATCACATGAAGCATGCCCATTAAGAGCGCCAGATCTGTGCCCGGACGCAACGGCAGAAACAGGTCGGCGTTTCGCGCAATCGGGTTCAGCCGCGGATCGGCAATAATCAGCTTGCCTCCGCGATCGCGGCAGCGCCACACGTAATCCGTCGTGATCGGCGAGCAGTCGCCGATATTCGATCCGATGATGAAAAGTACATCCGCTTTCGGAATATCGCTCCAGGGAATTGGGCTTCGATCCACACCGAATGCGAGCTTGTACGCCACGCCGGCGGACACCATGCACAGGCGGCCGTTGTAATCAACGTGCCGCGTCCCTACCCCGAGGCGCGCGAACTTGCCGACCAGGTACGACTTCTCCGTCGTAAGCGATGCGCCGCCGTAAACCGCGACCGCATCTTTTCCGTACTTCCCCTGAATCTCGCGAATACGCTTGGCCGCGAAGTTAAGCGCTTCGTCCCAGCTCGCCTTGCGAAAACCATTCGGATCACGCATAAGCGGATCAAGCAGGCGATCCGGATGACTGCCCTGCAGATATCGTTTAACGCCCTTGGGGCACAACTTGCCCTTGTTGAACGGAAACTCTTCCCAAGGTTCGAACCCGATCACACGGTTCTCACGCACTTTCAACTGAATGCCGCATTGCTGCCCGCAGAAACAGCAATGCGTCTTCACCAGCTTCTCTGCCGGATTGCGTGATTCGTCGGACCATCCGCCCGGGGGCGTGTAGTGCAGATGCGGCCCGAATTGTTTACGAAGTTCCTCGGCAGAGGTTGGCGCCTTAGCCACGGGTCGTTCTCCCCTTAATTCTCAGTTGCGCAAAGGAAAGCGTCTTTCGTTTGCAAGCCGGACACAATTCCTGCCAGTGGCCGGCAGGGCCGGGCATGCGGTAATCGAATCCAAGCTGCGGGAGTGTCCGCTTCAAATCGTCAATCTGCATCCTGGAAGCGAATCGCTCACCGCAGCGTGCGCACCGCGCGCCTTCACCGCGTGACCCAACCTGCTGGTAGAGCTTCGCTCCGAGTTGCGCGGGGCGCTGGAAGATGTGAAAGAATTTGCCGAACGGAAGATACAGCAGGGCTGCAATCACCGTAATCGCGTGGAGGATTGCGAGAAAACTGTAGAGATTGCCTCGCAGCCAGAATTGCGAAACCGTAAGTGCGAGGCCGGTGATCGATATCGCAAACAGAAGAATCAGCGGGAAGAAATCGACCGCGAACGATTGCAGCGTTTGAGCGCCGATATCGCGCAACCGCCGCCACAGCGCGAGAGTGATTCCGATCAAAACCAGGATCGCCGCAATGTCCAGGCTGTGAAACGCGAGTTCCGCCGTGATCGAGTGAATCGGAAACGATCCGACGGGAAAACCAAACAGATGAGCTATGTAGGTCATCTGATCGTTCGCGGCCGACCCAAACGAAATCCATCCGAATACCAGCGGAAATGTAACAGCCGCGGCCAGAAGACAGCCCCAGAACAGAAACTGGTGCATCCACCAACGCAACGCGGAGCGGCGCCGGATAAAGGTTTGCATCAGGATGTTCTTTCCAAACAGGCCGGCGATGCTGATTGCGCTTCGCCACGCTCCTTGCTCCCGCGCGATCTGCCAACCTCGCTGCCAGAAAATACGTGTCGGGGGCTTATCGAGCCAGACCGTGTAATGATACGCGACGCCCCACGTTGCGAAGATCACTGCAAAGGTGTAGATCACAAGTGCTGGATCGAAATTCTCCAGGTTGCGCGATCCGGCTACAATCGCCGCAATCAAGATGCCCGTCCAGATGGTGGCCCAAACTCCGGCGCGCAATTGCGTCATGGCGCGGCTCCTCGGGGCGGGCGCCGTCTCGACCACCGCTCGATCCGCCGCGAGCAGTACGCGTGCATTCAGACGCCATAGCAGAAAGGCCGTGAATGAAAGCAGAACGAAACCTGGCCACAACACACCGGCGCTATCGGAAAATGCGCCGAGGAGCAGCGGGGGAAAGAAGCCGCCCACTCCGCCGATCGCGCCCACCAAGCCGGTAACGGTACCCGTATCTTTTGCGAAATATTGAGGAACCAGCTTGAACACTGCGCCGTTGCCGAGTCCCAGAAGCGCCGCGCATCCCAGAGCTCCCGCGGTGAACGGAGGCACTGACGGCCACGCAAGCAGCAGCGAAAACGGCACAATGCCGAAGAAAACCACCGAAAGGACCTGCGCGCCTCCAATCCTGTCCGCCAGCCACCCACCGAGCGGTCGCAGAACGGTAGCAAGAACGACGAATCCCGCCGTTCGCAATCCCGCATCCGCGGGCTTCAAGTGAAACTGATCTTTCAGCAGAGTCGGAAGGTAGATCGAAAAAGCCACAAATCCGCCAAACGTCAGGCCATAAAATGCCGACAGCACCCAGGCGAGCCGCTCGCGGCGGAGCACCCCCAGCATTTCATCGAGACCCTTCGGACGAACCACGCTGGGAGAATTTCTCCCGAGCAGCAAAAAGACGACGGCCCAGACGACCAGTAGTACGGAGATGCCGCGAAACACTGTCTGCCAGCCGAAGCTAACCGCCAGAACCGGTCCAAGAAACACCACCGCCGATTGCCCGATGTTCCCCAGGCCGTAAACGCCGAGCGCCGTGCCCTGCTTTTGAGGCGGGTACCATCGCGATGCGAAACCTACTCCCACTGCGAACGATGAGCCTGCCAGTCCCAGGCAAAATGCCGCCGCCAACAGCATGCCGTAGCTGGACGCAAACGACGCCCATATGGGCGGAACGGCCGACGTAATCATCAGAGCTGTGAAAATGATCCGGCCGCCATACAGGTCCGTGAGCATGCCCATTGGAATCCGGGCAAGTGCACCGAGGATTACTGGTACAGCCACCAGGAACGCCGTTTGAGTTGCGCTGAGGTGCAGCGTTTCGCGGAACCGCGGTGCGAATGAACTGATCAGTCCCCAGGCCGCGAAGCAAACGACAAAGGAGAGCGTCGCTAACGCGAGTTGGAGCGAGGGATTCCGACTCTTTTGGGTTGCCATTGAGTGAATCAACTCAAAATTTCGAAATACCTGTTTCTGTTCCCGTCGTCAAATCAAACATATATCATCTGCGGAGAACTATCGGCTCTTTAGAACCGCCAGTTCACTTCGATAAACCCCAAGTCTGCTGAATTTCTTTTTGGATAGATGAGTTGAGCGAGCAACTTTCCCGTCGCGTGCCCGTAGTACACGCTCGCCGAAATGTGGCGGTCGAAGTTGTAATCCGCGCTGGCGTCGTACAGCGTCGCAAGCGCGGATTGTCCATTCGAGGGTCGGCCAGTGTAGCCGAACGTCCAAGGCTGGTAGACACCCCCGCCGGTGTACCACAAGTCGTTCCGGCTCGCGAGGCTTAGGGCGTGAACGTCTGAACGGAAACCCAGCGCCTTTGAAGGGCGCAGAACGATTTCGCCAAAAGCATCTCGATTGTTCATCATGTTGAAAAAGGGAAATCTGGCGTAAATACGAGGCGTTGGGAGCAATTGAAAGAACGTTCCGTGCATCTTATCGCTCGGATTTCCGTCGCCCGAGCCATAATCGTACCCGCCGCGCAGCCATGGCTTCACCCGTCCTAAGATTGGCGGCTGCCAGCCTGCTTCTGCTGCAAACGCTGCCGCCCTCTGCGCCAGTGTTCCCCACGAACCGCCTTGCAAGGCTCCCCAGAAGAGAAAATCGAATGCCCCCGCTTTAGTCTCGAGCGCGCGTAGATAGTGGCCGCCGGCCGTAGAAATGTTGATATGTCCCGCGTCGGCACTACGCTCGCCCGGCGGTCTGTTGTCAACTTTCAGAACACCGCCCCTGTAGTCGTTGTAGCCAATACCGAAGAGCCGCCATTCGGTTGCGCCGGTGGTTGAGCCGGTATCGTGCGTCAATGCTCCGTAAAAGACATTCACATTGACTTCTCCCCAACCGTCCACCTGAAATACTCCCCTCGTCGGTCGCGCCGCCAGCAGTGTCAGATTCGTCGCTGGACCATCTGCCGCGTATTCCACACCGTCGAAACTGCGGCCCACATCGGAAAACCCGAAATTTGCCAGCAAGCGTTGAGCGATGCGGTCCCGCTTGATTGCCGCGAGGGTCTGGTTTTTGGGAGTTTTCTCGCCACCGTCAATGAATTCGGTGCGCCCAAGCTGCAACCATTGCTTCAACGCTCCGTTTTGAAATTTAAATCGGATGTAGCCTTGCTTCGCAAACAGAGAAGCCGCGTTTGTGCGCTGGTCGTTTGCCGCAAAGTAGTTCCCGCCGAAACCAAGCGCGCCTTGTGCCCCCGGGACTACGGAATTCTCAGGCAGGCCAAGCAAAATCGGTGCGGCAAGCTCAAGCTTCCAGTCATAGCGCTCGCTCGATTGGCTGAAACTCAAGCGAACGATGGAATCCGAATAGGCATATTGATTGTTTCCATTGCCCGCGAACCAGTCCCATACTTCAGCCCTGGAACGCAATGAACCGGAAACGCTCACATCCCCTATCCGCAGCGAATTACCGGCGTCCTGCGGACTCTGGCCGGAGCACATCCTCAGCCCTGCGGCCGCAAGGGCGAGGATGATTCCCCTGAGCTTAATCGACGGCATTTCTGTCCGCCGCGCCGTCAATAACCCATAATTTGCTGTACCGCACTGCGCAGATCGGCGGCCGCCGGCAAGACCATCGATTCCAGCGCCGGGGCCGAGGGCACAAACGAATCCTTGGCTGCGACTCGGATAATCGGGGCATCGAGGGCGTCAATGCAGTTGGACGCAATGCGAGCGGCGATCTCCGCGCCGAATCCCATCGTTAGTGAGTCCTCGTGCGCGATGATAACCCGGTTGGTTCGTCGAACGCTCGCGTAAATCAATTCTTCGTCGAAAGGTACAATCGATCGCAGATCCAGCACTTCGATCGACCGGCCGAGTTGCTCGAACTGCCGGGCAACATCGAGCGCATGGTAGACAGTGCTTCCCCAGGTTACGACGGTGACATCCCTTCCGCTGCGCCGTATTCGCCCGCTCCCGAAAGGTACAACATACTCTGAATCCGGCTCGGGAGTCTTCGCCTGAGGACGGCGATACAATCCTTTGTGCTCCAGAAAAATCACCGGATCTTGCGATCGCGCGGCAGCCTTGATCAGGCCCTTCGCGTCTTCCGCGCAGCTCGGGAATACAACGCGCCAGCCGGGAATATGGGAGAAGAAGCTCTCCACACACGTGGAATGCCATGGACCTCCCTTGATGTATCCTCCAACCGCGATCCGCACAACAACCGGACAAGTCCAAACGCCTCCGCTCCTCCAGCGCACCGTGGGAATTTCGTTGCGCAACTGCATCGCGGCCGGCCAAAGATAATCCGCAAATTGAATCTCGACGATCGGCTTATAACCCGCGATCGCCATTCCGCCCGCAATACCGGCAATACTCGCCTCGGCCAGCGGCGAATTGCTGACGCGATCGCCGAATTCGCGCGTAAGGCCGCGGGTGACGCCGAAAACGCCTCCTTTCGGATCGGCGATGTCTTCGCCCCACATCACGATCTTGGGATTTCGCGCTAGTTCCTCGCGAAGTCCGTGGTTGATCGCGTCAAGAAGCGTGATCGGTTCTTCCGAAACACAGCGTGGCTCAACCGTTTTGCTCGATTCGGACGTTGCGGCGTAAATGTGGGCCATCAGATCCCCGCCGCCCGGCACGGGTTGTGCATCCGCCCACTCCGCCGCCTTGTCTACTTCAGCTTTCACCTCTCGCCGGATGCTCTCCATCTCATCGGAACCGAGAATTTGGTCTTCGAGCATTCGCGCTTCCATCTGGAGCAGCGGATCACGCTTCAGAGCATGGAGGATCTCATCATCACTGCGGTATTTTCGATGATCGTCTGAGGAAGAATGGGGATCCAGCCGCACGACTTTCGCTTCAATCAGGACGGGTCCGTTCCCGGCGCGGATCGATCGAATCAACTCAGGGACCGTTTCATACAGCGCTTCGAACGAAGTCCCATCGATCTCCACCGACCGGATGCCGAAGCCCTCTGCAATTCTCCGAATCGAAGAACCGGTCTGCATGCGTTGCGGAACGCTGATCGCATAGCCGTTGTTCTGGATTACAAACAGCACCGGCAGAGCTTCTCTCGCCGCCCAGTTCAAGGCCTCGAAGAATTCACCCTCACTCGTCGCGCCCTCGCCGGATTCCACGTACACGACAGCGTCTTTACCGTCCGCTTTCACGGCCTTGGCCGCGCCCGTCGCCGGAAGATATTGTGAACCCGTACATGCCGTTTGAGACACCAGGTTCAGCTCGCGCGAAGAGAAGTGCTCCGGCATGTTCCGGCCCCCGGAATTTGGATCGCCTTCGCGCCCCAACATCCCGAGGAAGATCTGCTTTAACGGAACTCCCAGCCCGATCGCTGTGCCCTTTGAACGGTAATACGTAAAGAACCAGTCGTGACCCGGCCGCAAAAGCGATGCCATGGATGCCTGCGTTACTTCGTGCCCCCTGCTCGATGCTACGAACGAGCACTTGCCCTGCCGGGCGAACGTCTTCACTCGTTCCTCGGCATAGAAAATCGTGAGAACCTTCCGATACAGCTCCAGTGTGAAATCGGTTGGAGCAGCGACTTCGTTATGAGATTTCCCGGCCAGGGTTGTGGGCATATTAGTCCTTTTGTCTGGATCTAAATCCAGTCTTCTCTACTGAACCGGCTATTCGAAGTGACTTTAGTCACCCAAATGTGTTCATTTCCAGGCTCGACCGGTCTGCCGGGATTTCGCGTATCCCGGTGACTTAAGTCACTGGCTCCCGCTCGCCGGCCAGTCAAGCTTGGAGCAGGTAACGTTATGGCAATCGATAGCACTCAGACTGTTCGTGACATCGTGCAGCAGAATCCCGCTGCGGTCCCCGTCTTCGAAGCCCTCGGCATTGATTATTGCTGCGGGGGAGGCAAGTCACTCGAAGACGCCTGCATGAAAGGCAATATTGAGGTCGACAAGGTTCTCTCGGATCTTGCCGACGCGCTCGTCGCGCGGCCTGCGCCAGACGAGGCTCAGTGGATGACGTCCTCGCTCGGTGACCTTTCGGATCACATCGTCAAGCAGCATCACGGCTATGCGCGCCGGGAACTTCCCCGCCTGGCCGCCCTCTCCGAAAAAGTATTTCTCAAGCACGGCAAACAGCATCCGGAACTCGGGGAAATTCGTGAACTCGTGAATGCAATTGCAAGCGAAATGTCCACTCATATGCTCAAGGAAGAGCAGATCCTTTTCCCGCGCCTTAAGACTATTGAAGAAGCCGCGAATAGCGGAACAACGCCCATGCCGGCCTTTTTTGGCTCGCTGATCAATCCCATCCGGCACATGATGGCTGATCACGACGATACAGGCGAGTTGCTCCGAAGCATCCGGTCGCTCAGCAGCGGCTATCAGCCTCCCGCGAGCGCTTGCATGAGCTATCAGGCGCTGTACCACGGGCTCGGCGATCTCGAACACGATCTTCACCAGCACATACATCTCGAGAACAACATTCTGTTCCCCCGCGCGCTTGAATTCGAAAGAGCGCATTAAGGTCCGGCCATGCACGCCGAGACCGCCGCGCAGGCGGCCATCTCACGCGAAAAGGCGCTGCAAAGGCTCGTAACCGCCTTCATCTCGGCAGGTCTCGTGTTTCTGCTGCTGCCGGGCACATTCCTCGGCGTATGGAACCTGATCGCCATCAGCGCCAGTCGTTCCGCGCATTCGTTATCTTCGCCTTGGATTCAGGCTCACGGTCAGGCGCAGATATTCGGCTGGATCGGTACCTTCGTCATTGGCATCGGCTTCTACTCTCTGTCTAAAATGGGCCGGCTGACGCCCTTTGCGGTACAGCGTGGATGGCAAAGCTGGGCGTTATGGGTCTGCGGTGTCGGCCTGCGCTGGGTGACCGGTGTTTATGGGTGGCACTGGCGCGTCATGCTTCCCCTTTCGGCGGGCCTGCAACTCGCGGGCTTCCTCTTGTTCTTTTGGACGGTACGAAAGCACAAGCCATCGCAACCCGCCGGCGTCGCCCCGCAACCTCGCTCACCCGAAGTGTGGATGCGCCTGGTCATCGCCTCGACATTCGCATTTCTGATAGCGTTGTTGCTGAACCTCGCCGCCGCTTTGTGCGCTTCTTTCGTCGCAAGCTCTCCGGCGCTGCCACCCGCGGCGGACCGGCACCTTCTGCTGATCTCGGCCTGGGCATTCCTGGTTGTTTCCGTCTGGGGTTTTAACGCCCGCTGGCTTCCGGTGTTCCTGGGTTTGCGGCAACCGCATGCTCGCGGGCTCTTGATCGCGCTAACCACCCTCATCGCGGGAGTGATCGCCGGAGTGGCAGGCGCACTCGTCTTAAGCGGAGTATTGCTGCTCGCAGCCTGCCTGGTCGCAATCCGTTCGCTTCACATCTTCGAGCGTAGCGTTCAGCCGCCCAAGTTGAACGGCATTCATCCCAGCTTCCCCTATTTTGTTCGCGGAGCTTACGTTTGGCTCGTCATCGCGGCAGCATTGTCAATCTGCGTGCCGCTGTTTGACCGGAATGGCGGAATCGGCGGAGCATCCCGGCACGCACTGACCGTTGGTTTTCTCGCCACAATGGTGTTTGCAATTGGCCAGCGCGTGCTCCCTGCCTTTTGCGGCATGCATGTTTTGTTCAGCAAAAAGCTGATGTTTGCCGCGTTATCTCTGCTGAATATCGGATGTCTGTTGCGAGTCGCCTCGGAAATTCCAGCCTACGAGCGCAATCTGGCCCTGGCGTGGAGCATCCTTCCTGTTTCGGCAGTTATCGAGCTGACGGCTGTGGCGCTCTTTGCAACCAACCTGATTGTGACATTTCTTCGTCCCCCGGCCCACCTCTCGGCGGCTTCCAATTTGCGCGTCGTATCCACGATCGCTTCCGCGAAGTAGCTACGCGTACTCGCGCTCGATTAACCGTTCCAGGAAGGTTTTCGAGGCGCGAATATCCGCTTCCTGCCGCGGCCCGGAGATTTCGCGCTCAATTGTGATCGGACCGGTGTAAGAAACCTGGTGCAGCCGCCGGACCAGCTCCGGAAAGTCCACGCGCCCCTTGCCGATGGCAACTTCCTCGCCGAGCTTTCTGGGATCCGTGGGGTACAAACCATCCTTGGCATGTAAGCCCCGGACGCGCTTTCCGATCACATCCATTGCCCCGACCGGTTCGCCTTTTCCATACAAGATCAGGTTCGCGGTGTCCAGATTGACACACACGTTATCCAGGCCCGTGCCCTCGATGGCGCGCAGCATCGTGATGGGCGTTTCCTGGCCTGTCTCCATCAGAAAGATTTGCCCGTTCCCCTTGCAATGGCCGCCGATCTCCCGAATCGCGCTCACCGCCTGCGGATAAAGCGGATCGCTTGGATCTTCAGGGATGAAGCCGCAGTGCGTGTGTACCGCCCCGATGCCGCACTGCTTTCCAAGATCCGACGCCCGCTTCAGCGCGTCCAGCCGCGCCGCACGTGTCGCAGGCGGCACTAGGCCGATCGTTTTGGGTCCATCATAGAAATCCCAGACCATGCGGCCGGGCCCCAGCGTCATCACCGCGGTAGCTTCCACCTTATACTTTGCGAGTGCGTCCTTTAGAGGCCCCGCGAGGCTCGATGGCGCCGCTCCAACGTGTACCTGGCAGGTTGGAAAGCCCAGCGAGTAGACCCGTCGAATAGCTTCTTCCGGAGTACTCTTTCCGGCCACGTCGATCACGATACCGAGCCTCGGCCGTGCCGGACTGCTCGCGGCGCGAAGCGATAGTGCGACGGGCGCTCCCGCGCTAGCTCTTAGAAACGTTCTTCGTCCGTATGTCATTATTCGGTTTGCGTTTTCGGTAACAGCCGGAACCGCGAAGATTCTATCACCTGAAGCTTCCCCTGCCCTCCGGTCACGATTAGCGCGGCAACGCCGGGCCGCCGCTCAATTAGAGCGAGCCCTCGTTTCGCGCCTAGCACGCTGACAGCGGTTGCGAGTGCATCGCTGTCGATTCCATGCCGGGCCACAATGGTTACGGTGATCGCGCGCGTAAGCCCCATCGCCGTTTTCGGATTTATGATATGCGAGTAGCGCGCTCCGTTGGCGTCCAGATGCTGCTCGCTCGCGCCCGAAGTCGAGACAGCCCCGTTCGCAAGCACCAACACCCGGGTAAACGGAACCTCGGCGCTGTCCAGAGAATCGACACCGATCTTCCAACCCGCCTGTCCCGGCGGCGCATCGCTGAATGCCAGATCTCCGCTTGCCGCGACTAGCGCGCTGTGAATATCCAATCTCGAGAGCGCGGCTAAAGCTTCATCGGCTGCGTAGCCCTTCGCGATTCCGCCTGCATCAAGCTGCATACTGTCCCGGTCGAGCGTTATTGTTCGATGCTCGCTGTCGATGTGCAGCTTGCGAAACCCGCAACGGGATTCTGCTTGCGCAATGGCGCCCTTCCCCGGCATCTGCTTCGTCGCGCGCGCTTCACGCCAAAGATGCGTCACCGGCCCGATCGTGATGTCGAATGCCCCTCCAGTATCTTCGGAAAGCCTCTCGGATGCGCTCACAACCCGAAACAGATCGTCGCTTACCTTAACTGGCCGGCGAACTGCCGTCCGGCAAATGCGGTCCAATTCGCTGTCCGCGTGATAATCAGACAAGATCGCGTCGAGTTGCGCAACGCGGCCAAATGCCGCCCGGAATGCGTGCTGGGCTTGCGCCTGATTTGCAGCGTACAGCTTGATGCGGAATAGTGTACCCATGTGCGGCTCAACCGCTTCATAAGGCTGGAGGCCCGCCGCCGCCGATAGAGCAATGCCCGCTGCCAGCAGGCTACTGCTCATCATGTTCTACGCCGTTATTCCAGTATCGATACATCTCTTCGGCGCTGGGCACGGTGGCCGGACGAATCAGGCGAAAACCCAGCCATTGTGCGTCGGTTTCGTACCATACGCTCTTCGGCAACTGCGGATCTTGTTGCTTCCAGGAGGGGTCCGATGCGACGCGCGCTGCGCATGTCAGCATTCCAGCCGCATCGTTCCAGGAACCGCCGCGCACTGCAATCGGATACGGCTGCGTCGGCTTTACCCATGGATCAGCCTGGTCCCCGCTCTTGTAAGGCTCATACTGGTCGAGCGTCCATTCCATGACGTTGCCCAGCATGTCGAATAAACCCCACGCATTCGGCTTCTTCGTTTCGATTTTTTGATACTTGCCCCCGCTGTTGGCTGAGTACCAGGCATAATCCTTCAATTGCGAAGCATCGCTTCCGAAGTAATACGGAGTTGTTGAGCCGGCCCGGCACGCATACTCCCACTCAGCTTCCGTGGGCAGCCGGTAAAACTCGCCCGTCTTGGCGCTCAGCCACTCCGCATATTTATTGGCCGCGTGCTGGGTCATGCTGATCGCCGGGAACCCGTTAATGCCCATGCCGAAGCTCATTTCCACGTAGGGTCGGGTCGGGCGGCTCACGCCGTCCACCAGGTCGTCCTTATGCGCGATCTCTCCGGCCTGCTTGGCGAACATGAACAGCCGATATTCATCCCAGGTCACTTCGTGCGCCTGCATCCAGAACGCGGGAACCGTTACTTTATGCGGTGGCTGCTCGTCCTTTTTCGTCTGTGATCCCATCGTGAAGTCGCCCGCCGGGATCGCGACCATCTGGTATGAAACCGTAGTGTTCGGGATGGTGGTGCTGTAAGCTTTCGTGCCTGCGGGATTACTCTTGTTCGCGAGGATCCGGTCCCGGATCTGCTTCACCTCGTCCATCTCGAACGAGTTCAGCTTCCGCGCGGGAGGCGAAACGGACTGCTTCCTTGCCTGAGCCGCGGGCGCCTGCGATTGAGCAAAGAGAGGAACGGCGACGCCAAACAGCGCCGCCGCGATGACCGGATATTTCCCCTTCAGCATCAACTTCAGACCAGCTTGGTAATGCCTGGTTGAGCGCGCGGGGCAACAGCGAGACTCGCGTTCCAATCCAGGTGTTCCGGATAGAGTCTTTCCTGCGAGTTGAGCGCTTGATCCCAGGTGACCTCCTGGCCCGTATACGCAGCCATACGCCCCATCATGGCAAGCAGCGTACTTGTCGCCATGCGTTGCCCGTCGTTCACCGGTTGGTGTTTGCGAATGGAGGCGAACAGTACGTCGTGTTCGCGCTGATACATGTCGTATTTTTGGCCGCTCCAGGTCCAGTTCGTTTTGCCTTCAATGCGCGGAACGGGAGATCGGCCGATGGTGCAGGTACCGTCTACGCCAAGCACGTAATCGGCGTTTTCGTTGTAGCATCCCTCAATTTGCCGGTTTGCCAGGAACGCTCGAACGCCGTTCGGGTAAATGTAGTTCACCTCAAAATGGTCGTAGATATTTCCGCCTTCCGCGGCAATATTGCGTCCTCCCACGCCGACGCAGCTAACTGGCGGCTTGTCGCCCATGGCCCAGGCGATCTTGTCGGCGCTGTGAACCGCCTGTTCGACTATGCTGTCGCCGCACAGCCACACAAAGTTGTACCAGTTCCGGATCTGCCACTCCGTATCGCTCATTCCTGCAGGCCGCGCACTGGCAGCAGGCATCGGTTTTACAGGATTGGTGTAATAAGTCGCGTAATACGCGACCAGCCGCCCGATAGCTCCGTCCGACATTTGCTTGAATGTGTCGATAATCATGTCGTTATAGCGCCAGCAAAATCCCGCAACCAGAGAAAGCTTTCGGCTTTTGGCCTCTTCCGCGGTTTGCATAACCGAGCGCACGCCCGGAGCATCGGTCGATATCGGTTTCTCGCAAAACACATGCTTGTTCGCGTTGATGCAGGCCGCCAGTTGCACGGGACGGAAGCCCGGAGGCGTGGCGAGCAAAACGACATCCACGCCGGAATCGATCAGCTTCTGATACGCATCCAGGCCGAGAAACTGATTCGCCTTCTCGACCTTCACCCGCTCCGCAATTTTGCTGATTCGCCCCAATGTCGCAAGCGAATTGTCGATTTGAGACTGCTCGACATCCGCCATGGCCGTCAGTTCGTTATTATCATCGGCGTGTAGAGCCTGGCTTGCCGCGCCGGTGCCGCGGCCTCCGCACCCGACCAGCCCCACTTTGATGGCATTCGTGACGGTCTGGGCGGAGATGATGGCCGGAAAGCCTATCGCGAGCGCGCCGCCGATGGCCCCGGTCGCCGTCTTGAGAAATTCACGCCGGTCTGACGACCCTTGTTGCTTATCCATTGTTCCTTTCGATCCTTTTCGGAATTTGCTTCCTTGGTGGTCTCCAACGATACTAGAACATGATCACGAAAGGAAGTGCTTAAGAACATCTTATGACCCGCCGAACTTTCATCGAGACCGGAGTGGCGCTCGCGGCCCTGCCTTCCACGCCAGGCCGGCTTCCCATCCATCAGGCTGTCGAATATAGTATGCTGCCCGAGAACATCGGTATCCCGGAGCGTTTTCAGATGGCCCGTGACGCCGGATTCGAGCGGATCGAATGTCCCACTACTCCGGATCAAAGGCAAGCCCAGGCCATGAAGGACGCCGCTCAAAAAGCAGGCATCAAGATCCACTCTGTGATGAATATGGACCATTGGAGGTATCCATTATCCTCGCCCGATCCGGCCGTGGTCGAAAAGAGCCTCAATGGCGCGCGCACTTCTCTTCGGAACGCTCACTTCTGGGGTGCCGATACGGTGCTGATTGTCCCGGCTGTGGTCGATCCAAACACCTCTTATCGCGACGCATACACACGATCGCAGGCCAACCTCCGCAAGCTTCTACCGCTTGCGGAGGAACTGCAGGTAATCGTAGCGATTGAGGAAGTGTGGAACAAATTTCTGCTAAGCCCCCTTGAGTTTGCGACCTATATCGATCAGTTCAAAACGCCCTGGGTGCGCGCCTATTTCGATGTCGGAAACGTGAAGCTC
>JAICXK010000116.1 GCA_025980435.1 Bryobacteraceae bacterium | reverse complement strand
TTGAAGATCAATGGCCAAGCCCTTCCAGTAATTCCCAGTCCGGGCAGTTACCTCACTGTTTCCCGAGCCTGGAAGCATGGCGATCGGATCGAACTCGATTTGCCCATGTATCTCCATGTGGAAGCTATGCCGGATGAGCCCACAACCCAGGCGGTGCTGTACGGGCCCTTAGTTCTGGCCGGGAAACTGGGATCCAATGGGTTGAACCAGGAGATGATCACCGGGCACATGGGCCCCAATATTAAGAAGCACCCGATGGCGGTTCCGCAGTTCCGCGCCTCCAGTCCCAACCTGGATTTGTGGGTAAAACCGGTCTCCGGCGAGACCCTCACGTTCCGCACCAGCGGCCAGCAGACGGACGTCACGCTAGTGCCATTCAACGTCGTTCCTGAAGAACGCTACTCCATCTACTGGACCGTCACTTAACCTGGACGCCAGGTACCGCCACAAAGCGGTAGCCGATTCCTCGCACGGTCAGCAGATGACGCGGACGTGTCGGATCATCCTCGATATATCTCCGGAGCCGCACAATGAAATTGTCGATGGGCCTGGTATCGGTGTCTTCGTGCAGGCTCCACACCTCTTCGAGCATCGTCTTCCGAGAGACTGGTTTGCCTTCGTGGTCGATCAGATATCGAAGAAGATTCGCCTCCATCAATGTCAAGCGAAATACCCGGCCGCGGACATTGAGCTCCAGGAGATCGAAGTTAATCGCCTTATCGCCTTTATCGCCAAACGCAAATACATCTTTCGGCGTGGGCGGGGGCGCCGGGCTGTTTACAGACGTTTGCAGCCACTCGCGACGCCGCAGCATGCCCCGGATCCTGGCAATCAGAATGGCCAGCTCAAAGGGTTTCGTAAGATAGTCGTCCGCGCCAACTTCAAACCCCCGCAATACATCGTGTGAGTGCCCCCTGGCGGTCAACATGAGCGTGGGAATGAATTGCCCGGCATGGCGCAGCTCGGACATAACCGCGAATCCATCCTTACCCGGCAGCATGACATCCAGGATCATAACGTCGAATTGCCTCGAGCCGGGCGTCAGTCGCTCCAGCGCCTGTTCCCCCGTCTCGACAACTTCTACCTGATAGCCCTCGGTCTCCAGGTTGAAGCGTAGTCCTTCGGCCAAGTGGCGCTCATCTTCTACGACGAGAATTCGCTTCATTGCGAAATCGGAATCTGAAGCACGAAGGTACTCCCGCGCCCGGGCCCTTCGCTCTCCGCCCATGCCCGTCCTCCGTGCCGCTTGGCGACCGAGCGAACGATGTATAAGCCGAGGCCGGTTCCCGTCGGGCGCATGGAAGCAGGTCCGGGTATGCGGTAAAAACGTTTGAAAATTCGTTTCAACTCAGGTTTTGGGATGCCAACACCCTGGTCTTTGACGCGTATTGCAACGTATTTACTGTCAAGCTTGGATGTTTCCACCACTACGTGTACGGAATCGCCCGAGTACTTGACCGCGTTCTCGATCAGGTTGAATACGGCCGCTCGCACTTCGTCCATATCGCCTTGAAATTCGATGCGCGGTCCGGAGTGATAGCTGAGAGATTCCGGTGGAAGATCATGCAGCTTTCGCGCTCGGTCTATGGATTCCTCCACTATCTCGCGCAGATCGATTGGCGAAAAATTCAGCAGACGATTGCGCGGTCCAATGCGTCCGGTCCGCAAAACCTGCTCGATTGTCGATAGCAGCCGGTCGCTATCCTCGAGCATCACCTGGTAAAATTCTTTGCGCTTATTCTCATCGACCGCTCGGCTCATCAGCGTTTCCAGATACAGCCGGATCGAAGCGACCGGGGTCTTCAATTCGTGTGTGACGGCGTTGATGAAGGCGTCGTGCTGCTCGTTCCGCCGGATTTCCCGCACCAGGAAAATGGTGTTGAGCACTACGCCGCTGATGATCATCGCCAGCAGCAAAATCCCGAAAAACAGGAGGATGCCGGTGCGCCAGTTCAGCAGCACCCAACCGATGTAAAGCAGCAGGATGACTAAAATCAGTCCGGCGCCAAGCGCGATGAAGAACGCGATGGATTTGTGCCGGCCTGCTACAACCATGCCTCCAGCTTATGCTGTGCCGGTGTTGAACCGCGGGTCTGAAACGGTCCTATGCCACCTTGCGCTCGGGAAGAGAACTTCCAACTTTCGCAACGTGAACGGATTTCGCGATGCCGAGGCGCTTCAGGCCTTTGAGCAAAATCCAGGACGGGTCGAACTCGTACCACGCCAGTCCGTGCCGTGCCGAAGTCGGATGTGCGTGGTGATTGTTGTGCCAGCCTTCGCCAAACGTGAGAAGAGCTACCCACCAGTTATTGCGGGAATCGTCGCGGGTGGCAAAACGGCGGCGGCCCCACATGTGGGTCGCGGAATTTACCAGCCACGTGGCATGCAAGCCAACAACGACGCGAAGGCAAGCGCCCCACAGGAACACGGAGAGTCCGCCAAACGCCAGGAGCAGGCCGCTCAGGCAAACCAGTGGAACCCAATGGTAGTTGTTCAGCCAGACGTAAAAGCGATGCTTTGCCAGATCGGGCGCATACTTCGCCATCGCTCGCGTGTTGTTATGATTCGTTTCCCCAAAAATGAGCCAGCCGACATGCGCCCACCAGGCCCCATCGCGCGGGGTGTGCGGATCGCCTTCCTGATCTGATTTTTGATGATGAATTCGATGCGTCGCGACCCACGAAATCGGCCCGCCTTCCAGCGTCAGGGCGCCGCAAACCGCGAAGAAATATTCTAACCACAGCGGCACCTTATACGACCGGTGCGTCAGGAGCCGGTGATAACCCAGACTGATGCCCAGTCCGGTCGCCATCCAATACAGGAAAATGGCCACCGCAAGAGCGCGCCAGCTAAAGGTGAATAATGCAGCCAGCGCTGCCAGGTGTATGAGGACCATTACGATGGTCGTCGCCCAGTTCAATCGCTGGCCTTCGGAAATCCCGACAATTTCGCCGCTCACTTGATGGCTGGAAGAAGGCATATACTCCGACCGTAACAAGAAATCGTCCTTTGCTTTGTAAGACTTGTGTAATTTCGCCCTTGAACGGCCTAAAGCGCTGCTGCGGGAGCCTTACTTCCAAACGCGGTCGATTGCATGCGCTCTGGTCGGGACGAAATCGCGCGGGAAATGGACTCCCGGGCGTCCTCCAGTTCGTGCCCGATCAACTCCAGCCGGGGCGGGCGGACCCGTGAACTACCGACCCCAACCTCCTGTTGCGCCAGCTTGATCAACTGAACGAACTTCGGAACCGTGTCCATCCGCAGTAGCGGGAGGAACCAACGGTATAGCTCCAGAGCCTCAACCATCCTGCCATCTTTAGCCAGCTCAAACAGCGCAACCGATTCTTTCGGAAACGCATTCACAAGTCCCGCAATCCAGCCGACTGCCCCCACTGCCGCCGATTCGACAATGGCATCGTCCACGCCCACCAACACCTTGAGCCGTTTCCCGAGCACCGCCTGAAGCGCCGTTACGCGGCGAACGTCCGTGCTGGACTCTTTGATCGCATGCAGATTTTCATTCTCGTGGGCCAATTCCTCTACTTGTTCGACTACGAAGTCGATTCCGTAAGCGATCGGGTTGTTATACAGCATGCACGATAGCTTGGTTGCCCTGAGGACCGCGGTGACATGCGCCTTCGTTTCGCGCCAGTCGCCCAAATACACGTAGGGCGGCAGCACCATCAGTCCGCTACAGCCGGTCCTCTCTGCAATTCCCGCAAGTGATATGGCTTCGCGCGTGCTGAGAGCCGAAATGCCCGCTACAACCGGTACCCGCGCCCCTGCCGCCGCCACACAAGCAGCCAGGACTTCGGCTTTTTCAGGCTCCGTCAAAGTGGCGCCTTCTCCCAAAGAGCCCAGCGCGACCAGGCCCGTACACCCGTTTTCGATAAGCCACTCGCAGTGTCTGCGGATGAACTCCAGATCGACACTCAGGTCTTCCCGGAACGCGGTCGTCAAAGCAGGCATTACGCCGCCCCATTGCATCGTCATTTGTCTATGCTCTCCTCCATTTCACTCGCCGCCGCCAGGCTCTCCAAACGCGCCGGGAACACCGGCGGCCGGATCGCCTCCGGCTGCAGGCCGAGCAGAAACTCCAGAATCGGCCCGCATACGCGCCCCTGGCAGGGTCCCATACCGCAGCGTGTGTGCAATTTCGCAGCGCGCCAGGATTGCATCTGCTCCAACCGCTGCCAAACCACGTCCTCGCATCGGCATATTATGCTGGTGGCGGACGGCAGGCTTCGAAGCTCTCTCCGCAAAGCAAATGCTCGTCGGAGCGAGGCTGAAAACTGTCTGGCCCTGTTTCGTTTCCTGAAGCATCCTTTTGCGAGATCAGCGCGCCCGGCTGCCGCGTAACCGGCAATTTCGCCCTCGAGAATAGCCAGATCCACACCTCCGATTCCGGTACATTCGCCAGCCGCGAAGATGTCCTCCTGGGAAGTCTGCTGCACATCGTCGCTCTCTATCCCGGCATCGTTGATGCGGCAATTCATCAGCAATCCCAGTTCGATGTTCGGTTTGAATCCGAAGCCAACGGCCAGATAATCGCAGGCCAGATCCCAGGCTTTAGCGCCCTGCCGCAGCCGGACACTTTCCAATCTCCCCTCGCCGTTTGCCGCCTCTGCCCAGCACGACACCAGGTAGCGTGAATGCCGGAGCGCGAAGCGCAAAGCGGCGGCCTGGCACAGTTTTCCCGGCTGCCTCCTCAATTGCAATGTGAAACGGGCGAGCCGGGTCCAGTCAGCTTGCTCCGCTATGACCGGAACCACGGCTCCATGTTTACGAAAGTAAGCCGCTGCCGCAAGCATCAGCGGTCCTGTGCCCGCGACCACAATGCGCTTCCCCGAGATCGGCAATCCCGACTTGACCAGCGCCTGCAAACCACCAATGCCCATCACATTAGGTGTTGTCCAGCCGGGAAAGGGAAGAAACATCTCGCGCGCCCCGGTTGCGAGGATGAGCTTGCCGTATTCTACAGTGAATGCATCTTCCCGGGTTTCTGCAATTACCCGCCGACGCTTCGCATCTCCATCGATGATGCGTGCGCCCGAAATCACATCCGCCCCGCAGGTTCCGAACGTGCGAAACCAGAACGTGCTCTGGCTGCCTGAAGAATGAGATTCACCGCCGCGCCAGATTTGGCCTCCGGCCGACGGATTATCATCCAACACCAACACACTTCGTCCGCATTCGCGCCCTCGCGCCGCGGCGGACATTCCGGCCGGCCCCGCGCCCGCCACCAGAATATCCGCCGTTCGAGATCCTCTGCTCATTCCGTGCGCACCTGCATGCCTTCGCGGCAGACAATCTGGCAACTCCGGCAGTGCTCCACGCCATCAATGTTCAAGCGGCATTCAAAGCAAATTCCCATCCCGCAGAGGGGGCCGCGTTTCTCGCCCGAAACGGATCGGCGAAAAACCGGTTCTCCGGAAAGGAGCACCGCGGCCGCAACCGACGTTCCCGCGCAAACGCGGATCGGAGTTCCGTTAATCCAAAGGTCGACACTTTCAGCCATGCAGGGCATAGCTCCGGTCCGGCATATAGGGTGCAGCCTCAATGGCGGGCGTTCTGTTCAACAGAAGATCCGCCAGCAGTTTTGCAGTGCCGAGGGAAGTGGTGATTCCCAAGCCTTCATGGCCTGTTGCCAGATACACGTTTTCTCTCCCGGGGCAGAGGCCGATTACGGGCAGTTTGTCTTTAGTGGCCGCGCGGAACCCGGTCCAGGCGCGAATCGCGGACAGCTTTCGTAGACCGGGCATATACTCGAAGGCCCTCTGCAGCATCCTGGAGACGACCGCGTTATCTACGGCTGGGTGATCGCTCCCATACTGCCTGGAGGAACCAATCAGCAATTGTCCGGAAGGCCTCGGCTGTATGTTGAAGGCGACAGAATCCGAGTCCATCGCGTGCGCGCTGCGGAGGTATCCAAGTTCGATCATCTGATGCTGGACGAATCCGGGATACCGGTCCGTAATCACCAGGTGCCCTTTCCGAGGCTGAATGTTCAGGCCTGTCACGAGTGACGGTGCGCCGGCGCCGTTAGCCACCACGAAACTCCGGCTTCTAATTCTGATCCCATCATCGAGGGTCGCCGCGTCATCACCGATAGTTGCTACTCGCCGGCCCAGGATCAGTTCCGCGCCGAGATGCTGGGCCTCACTGGCCAGGAAGCGCGCAACCGCGGGCGGATAAACCACCGCATCTTCCCGGGCCAACAACGCTCCGGCCATTCCCAGCCGCAGATTGGGTTCGGCTTCGGCAAGCGATTGTGAATCCAGAATCTCGACCGGCACCTCGCGCTGGCTGTAATATCGCTGCTTGCGATAAACTTCCAACATCTCCGTCTCGTCGGCAGCGATCCAGAGTGCACCGCACGGAAGGTATTCCCCGTCTGCCGGAAGGCGGTCTGCGAGTTCTTTCCACAACAGCTGCGAGTAGCGCGTGAGAGCGAATTGCGCTTCGGAATCATCCATCACGGCGATGTGCCCCATACCCGCCGCGGTGGCTCCCCCACCGATTACGCCGGGTTCGATCAGAGCGGTCCGCAGGCCGGCCGCCGAGAGCTCGCGGGCGCATGCCGTGCCGACAATGCCGGCGCCCACAACAGCGACGTCGAAAGTACCCACGCTCCTCAATGTATACCAAACTGTATACAAAAACGACGATTTACCCGAACTCGATTCCTTTCTTCTCCTTTCCGATGCCCGCTAACACAGCCGTGACGGCAAACACCGTTACTGCAACCGATGCCATCGCGGTTGCGTAGCTCATACGCTCCGCGAAAATCGCCTCGACTGTAGCTACCGAACCGGCCAGCAGGACGCCGCATTGATAGGCGAATCCCGGGAGAAAACCTCGAATTTCGTTGGGTGAGAGTTCGCTCAGGTGAGCGGGAATTACACCCCACGCGCCCTGCACGCAAAATTGCATCAGAAATGCGCCCGTAACCAGCAGCCCCACACCCGGCGCGTAGGCCCAGAGCGGCGTTAAGAGAATTGCCGCGGCCAGGCAATAGATAATCGCTCGCCTACGCCCGATCCGGTCCGACAAAAGTCCTGCTGCAATGCCTCCAATGATCGCGCCCACCATCGAAATGGCTGCAATCAGCGATCGTTCCACGGGTCCGAATTTCCAGAACCGCTGCAGGAACGTTGGATACATGTCCTGGGTCCCGTGCGAAGCCAGGTTCATGCCGGTCATTAATAGGACCAGGTAAACGAATAGCCGCCAGTGCTTCCCGATGCTGTTCCCAAGGTGCCGCCAGCTCTCCTGTTTCGACTTCTCCCACACCGCCGACTCTTTCACCCGGAAACGCACAAACAGCGCCAGCAGCGCCGGCACGCCCCCTAAGAAGAACAGCGGCCGCCATCCCCACCGCGGAAATAGAAAAAGGTAGACAAGCGCCGCCAGCAGGTAACCCAGCGCATATCCCTGCTGCAAAAATCCCGACAGCACTCCGCGCCATTTCGCCGGCACTTTCTCCATAGCCAGCGAAGCGCCCACGCCCCACTCGCCACCCATGCCGATGCCGAACAGGCACCTCAGGACCAGGAATGTCGCAAATGTCGGAGCAAATCCGGTGGCTACCTCTATGAGTGAATAGAAAACCAGATCGATCATCAGCGGAAGCCGGCGTCCGTATCGGTCTGCCATCAGCCCAAAGATGAAGGCCCCTACCGGCCGGAACGCCAGCGTCAACGCGATGGAGAACGCGACCGCCGTATCGGGCTCGTGGAATTCCTTTCCGATCGCCGTCAGGCAAAACGCAACCAGAAAGAAGTCGAAGGCATCCAGGGTCCAGCCCAGAAAACTGGCCGTGAGCGCGCTCCAATGGTCGGCGGCAGCGGTACCGGTTTCGGAGTTAATGTTCAGGTGTGCCGCTGGCTGCTGCATTCGGCTCCCATAAAGTCTCCGGCGCGCCCAGCTTATGATTCGCCCAGCGGCTCCATACGAAGAGCGCATCGCTCAGCCGGTTGAGATAGCGCAGAGCGGCTTCGTCCACGCTCTGCTCCCGGGCGAGCCGAACCAGCAGCCGCTCCGCCCTCCGGCACACAGTCCGGCAAATGTGCAGATCCGCCTCCAAACGGCTGCCTCCGGGCAATACAAAGGATTTCAAAGCCTGTAAATCCTGGTTGGCGAAGTCGATCCCGCGTTCCAGGCTCGCAACCTCCTGGCCGGTCACGCGCGGCTGTTTCGGATGTACATCTTCGGGCAGAGTAGCCAGAATCGAACCCAGGTTGAACAGTTCGTGTTGTACTCGCTTCAGGGTTTGCGCCATTTCCGCCAGGAACGGGCAAGTCGCCGAGCACTCCTCGGCGGTAACACGCGCGGCCCCAACGAACGCGTTCAGCTCGTCGACTGTCCCGTAACACTCAATTCGCAGGTCGTCCTTCGCAATTCGCTGGCCGCCAACCAAGCGCGTTTCGCCGCTGTCGCCGGCTCGCGTGTAGATGCGGTTCAGAACGATCCGGGGTTCATTGAAAGATTGTTCGCTCACGTGGCGCCTCTACGAGTGTAGAACCCGGCCTCCGGCTTCAGAGACATTTTTCCCCCGTTTTATAATCTGGACAGTACAGTGTATCTATGCCGGTCCCCATTCGTGTGCTCGTTGCCAAGCCTGGCCTCGATGGACACGACCGCGGCGCGAAGGTAATCGCACGAGCCCTGCGCGATGCCGGCATGGAGGTCATCTACACAGGTCTCCGGCAGACACCGGAAATGATCGTAAACGCGGCGCTCCAGGAAGATGTTCAGGTGATTGGACTCTCTATTCTTTCCGGCGCGCACAAAGTCATCGTGCCCCGCGTCATGGAGCTGCTGCGTGAAATGGAAATGACGGATATACTCGTCGTGGTCGGCGGAATCATTCCCGATCAGGACGCGGCGGAACTGAAGAACTTGGGCGTTGCCGAAGTCTTTCAGCCTGGCGCGTCGCTTGACAAAATCGTCGACTTCATTCGCGATTCAGTGAAACAGCCGGCCTGAGGAGAGTCCCGGCACATGGATATGCCCGCATTGCACCAACACAGGCAAGATTGGCGTGGCGGACGGAAAAGGAAATGGATGCAAGACAGATTGAACATTGCCGTGTTTGTCGATTACGACAACATTGAGATTGGCGTGAAATCGACGCTGCGGCGTGAATTCGACGTCTCGGTTGCGCTGAGCGCGCTGAAGGAACGAGGAGACCTGGTCGCTAAGTTCGCTTATGCGAATTGGGGACGGCAGGAAGGCGCAACCCGCCAGATGGCGGAAAACGCGGTGCAAATGGTGCAGCGTATTCCCTCGCCCCGTGGAGACAAGAATGGGGCGGATATCAATCTCGCCCTGGATGCTTTAGAAATGGCGTTCACTCATGCCCACGTGAACGCCTTCGCTATTGTGAGCGGTGACAGCGATTTCATCCCGCTTGTCAACAAGCTCAAGGAGTATGGCAAGACCGTATTTGTAGTGGGCGGCAAGGCCTTCACCAGCACGATTCTGCAGCAGAACTGTCACGAGTTCGTCAGCTACGAATCGCTGCTGGAGGATGGCGCGAGCATCGTACCCACACCGATGCCGGATCGCCGCGAGCGGCCCGAGCGTTCTGACCGGCCTGAGCGTAAGGACAAGCGGGAGCGCGGTCCCCGCCCGGCCCCGCTCGATCTGGGGCAGGCGATGCCGCTGGTTGAGCGCGCTTTGCAGGTGCTCGAGCGCCGCGCTGTTCAGCCGCAACTGGGTTTGCTGAAGAGCACCATGCTCCAGCTTGATCCGGCGTTCAGCGAACGCGCCTATGGCGCGGGCAGCTTCTCCGATTTCGTTGAAAAGCTCAAGAAGGCGGAGTTCATTAATGTGAGCGGTTCGGGCGGACGCTACATCATCGAGCGTCGCGGCGGTGGACCTGAAAAGGCGGCAGCCCGGCCCGAAGAAGGATTACCGAAGCTGCGGGATGTGCTTGAAACTCACCGCATGGAACTTGAAGAGGGGGCTACAGGGGAAGAGCTGGAACAGTGGATGCAAGCGGAACACCCCGATTTTGACCTCGCCAAATTCGGGTTTCAGCAGTTTTCCGAATTTCTCAACTACGCCCAGGACAAAACAGTTGTCCGGACCGAGCCGGATGAGGAACGCGGCCTGATCGTCCACCTCGGGGCGGAGTTCTACCCGCCCGCACTGCCAGAGGCCGTGCCCCAGCCCGTCGTCGAAGAGGAAGAAGACGAGCCACAGCCCATCGTGGAAGGTCAGCCGACCATTTTCGAGCCGAATCCGCCTCCGCCCAAGCCGAAGAAGACTCCTGCTCGTAAGCGCGCGCCCGGGGCCGGATCTGTCCGCCGCCCCCGCAAACGCAAGCCGGAATAACGAGAGTGCGAATGGCCCGCTGATCTGGGGATGCCCCTGCGGCAGAGAAATCCAGCCTTACGCGTTTCCTCGTGCGCGTGCTAGCATAAGCCGTTGAGCCACGTGGCCTTCATCGTGTTCGCGGAAGGGCCGGAGCAACTGATCATGTCGGGGCGTAGCGCAGCCTGGTAGCGCACCTGCCTTGGGCGCAGGGGGTCGTGTGTTCAAATCACACCGCCCCGACCAAACCTCTTGCTGATTGTAGAAGAGTTAATCGGTCCGCGTCCCATCGCTTTCACTGTTCCTTTGCTGTCACTGTGCCAAAACTGTGCCAAAACCCGGCTCAGACTGGCGGAGCCGGGGCTTGTCCACAATGAAGAAATCCTCGGATGTAATGGCTTCCGCAAACGTGAGCTTTTTCTCGCGCATGCGGCGGATCGTATGGCCAAACGTGTCGGGGCTCCTCTGTGGAATCGCCGCGGCCGTCAGGACTTTGTCTTGCACGGCTTCGATCTCCTTAGTTGTTTCACGGCAACAACTCCAGGTATTACGGTGACCGCTTTAATCGCGGATCTAAACCTTCAATTCTTGAACACATCCAAAAAATAAAAAGAGGCCAAAGCTCATACGCTGCATTTGCCTTATCAAAGGCGAGAGCAGTTATGCTTTTTTCCCGGAGCACTACGGTTCGGTTACTAACTGTTCCATTTTCGCTGATGCTCGCGAATGGAACATAATCGTGGACCGCTACTTGATCACTTCGGCAAAAACCTGGAGGCGACAAGCAGAACGACTCCAAAAAGAGACGCAGGTTTTCTATTTTGCATTCAAACACCCGCGGGTTCGGTGGTACGCAAAATTGATTGCGGCAGGCACCGCCGCTTACCTGCTTAGTCCTATTCAACTAATCCCGAGTTTCATTCCGGTGATCGGGTTCTTGGATGACTTGGTGGTTCTCGTTGTGGGCATCAAACTGCTTCAAAGAATTATCCCTTCCGACGTGCTCGGCGAATGTCGGCAGCGCGCCGAGGCCGCGGAGATACAGAGAAAAGAAGCAGGTTCGTCGCTCGCCACCGTTGGTTTCTTGGCAATCGCGTCATTGTGGCTAATAGCCGCGATCACTGCAAGCGCACTGATTGCGGCATATATCCATCGCTAAAGCGAGGAGCATGATACACGTTCACGGATGGATCGAACGCGCCGGCCAGGGAATCGAGGCTTTGGCGGTAGCGATCATGGTTTGTTTCATTCTCATCGGGACCCTGGACTGGCTCCTTCGTTCCGTGAAGAAAATCGAAGGAGCCTACGAGAGATACCGTGTCGTGTTGCGGAAAGCTCTGCTGGTCGGTCTCGAACTCCTGGTAGCGGCTGACATCATCAACACCGTGGCTTTCGCTTTGACGCTTCGCAATCTCGGCCTGCTCGCTGGCCTGGTAGTAGTGCGGACGACGCTGGGATGGACCCTGACCGTTGAGGTCGAGGGTCATTGGCCGTGGCAAAAGACCCCAAAATCCCTTATTGGATTGGAGAATGAGCGCCCGCGATTGAGGGGAACTAGCTGCCGATGAACGCAACTTGTAAGTCCAGACCCGCGGCCGGGAAATATTTTTAAATCCAAGAGCAGATACCTCCATCGTCACTGTTGGGCGAGCCTATGAAGCACGGAGGAATGGCCCATGAGCCGCTTGGAAAAAGCGCCGAAAGATCGAGCGACGGTTCTTGCCGAGGAGCGAACCGACCTCGCGGCCCGGCGCACGATTATCGCTGCGGAAAGAACACTCATGGCATGGATCCGAACCTCCATTTCGATGATCGGATTCGGTTTCTCCATCTACAAGTTCTTCCAGTATCTTCCCGAAGAAATTGCCGCCGGCAACATCCAGCGCCCGCAGGCGCCGCGCAATCTGGGACTAACTCTTATTGCTCTGGGCACCCTGGCATTAGCGGCGGCAGCCTGGCAGCACCTGAATTTTTTGAACACGATGGGGGTGCCCCAGACGCGGTATGTGTGGTCCCTCTCCTTCGTGATAGCCATTACTGTCGTCTTGATTGGATGCATCACGTTTTACGGTGTTCTACTGCGACACGGTCCGTTTTAGTCGCGAGCCCTCTAAGGTGAATCGCAAATGTACCTGCCAAGTTTTCCAAACGTCGACTTGTTCTCCGCCGGAATCAACGCTCTTAACGGGGTGCTCGTCGCTCGCAATCCGTCGCACAACCGCGGCTACGCGGTAGTGGGGCTGCTGATTATGGCCTTCTTCGGCGGTATCGGCGGCGGCGTGTCGCGCGACGTGCTGCTGAATGACATCCCGTCGCCCATCAAGGATCCGAAATATCTTCTCGTGTGCCTCGCCATGGGCTTTCTGGGCTTGGCAATTTATCGGTATGCCGACTCGAAGGAGGAACGGTTCCGCACGAGGACGCTGGCTTACTTCAAATCTTTCACGCTGCCCTGGTTTGCGATCCTGGGCGCGCACAAATCGCTCGACCACGGCCTTGGAATCTGGGCTGCGATGGTCGTTGGTCTGATCGCCACCACGGCTGGCGGCGTGCTTATCGACCTGTTCTCCGGAGTGACGCCCGAGATTGTGAGGCCATCGCAGCACGTCGTCACGACGGCGATACTGGCAAGCGCAGTCTACACCGGGATCGCGGTGGCGGCCAAGGGCCTGGCCTTCTTTCCCGTCACACTGATCGCGGTGCTGGTCGCATTCGTCTTTCGTGTATTTGCTGTCCGGGAGCACTGGCCGCAGATTGTCCCGCTCGCCGGGGCCGCGGAGGGCCCGGAGACCAACACGACCGCCGCCGCTTGAACGCCTTCTGAAAAAGAGAGTGGCTGATGTGTTCTGTAGCCGTACGCAACCAGGCCACGTAGAGGAGCAGAAGTAAAGGAGAAGTTATGGACCACATGTGGATGCGGATTGGAGATAACTTACTCGAGCGTGTAAGTGGGCCGCTGAAGTTCAGATTGGTCCTCCAGCCGCTCATGGCGGCGATCTTCGCGATTCGCTCCGGATTGGCAGATGCGCGGGCCGGTAAGCCCCCGTATTTCTGGGCACTCCTCTGGGATCGCGGACAACGCGAAGACATGCTCAAGGACGGATGGAAAAGTGTCGGCAGAGTGTTCATGTTCGCGCTAGTGCTTGACGTCGTGTACCAAATTATCGTGCAACGTTTCGTCTATCCGGGAGAAGCGGTCATTGTCGCCTCCATTCTGGCGATCCTACCGTACTTGATTCTGCGCGGGCTGGTCACGCGTTTGGATCGAAGGACTGACGTGCCGCGTCAAGACAAGCAAAAACCCGTCGGCACCGCACCCTTGCATTCGGCGAAGCGCCCTTAGAGAAAGTTTAGAGCGGCTGTTTCCAAGCCGCATCTGGCATGAGGCAGGATGACAATCATCGCGACTACAGATGGCTATAAAACCTGGTTTCTTGGAGCTGACCGTTTGACGTTCGGATGGACCAGTAAAACGATCACGAGAGGCGGCAAGAAATGCCTGTCGGTGATGCTCAGCCTCGTTCTTGCAACCATTTCATCGCAAATGCTGTTGTACGGATACCAAACCCCGTCAGCACCTGACACCGGACCGCCCACGGAATCCGCACCGATGAGTACGAGCCAACTCCAGGCACTGGTGGCGCCGATCGCCTTGTATCCGGACTCTCTGGTGGCGCAGATTCTGACGGCGGCCACCTTTCCGGACCAGGTCGCGATTGGGAACTACTGGATGCAGCAAAACAAAAACCTGACAGGGAATGCGCTAATGCGGGCTGTTGACAAGCAGTCGTGGGATCCCAGCGTGAAGGCGCTCACCCAGTTTCCGTCAGTGCTCGACAACCTGGCAAAAAATCTCACCTGGACTTCCTCTCTGGGCGAGGCGTACCACGACCAGCAGGCTGAAGTGATGACGGCCATCCAGTCTTTACGGGAAAAAGCCCAGGCTGCCGGCAATCTCAAGTCCAGCGCCCAAATCACAGTTGTCCAACAATCGCCCCAAACGATTGTGATTCAACCGGCTAACCCACAAGTCGTCTATGTTCCGCAATATAACCCTGCCGTGATCTACGGCACGCCCTATGTGACTCCCGGGTATAGCGCCGGTGACGTGGCTGCTGCGGGGATTATCGGGTTCGGCGCCGGGATCGCTGTAGGGGCAATGATGGGCGGCGGCTGTTGCTCCTGGGGCTATAGCAGTTGGAACTGTGGTTGGCATGGCACCGCAGTGGTGTATCACGGCGGCGCGTATTACGGCAATTCAGCCTGGCACGGCGGCTATTACAACGGCAGTTATCACAATAGCTATGGCTACAACAACGCATACAACCGAGCGCACGCGCAAAACAGCTTTAACGGCAATAGAAACGTGAGTGGAAATACCGTAAACGTCAACAAACAGAGCGCGAACAGACAGAGCGCTCAAAATTTCAGTACCAATCATTCTTCCGTTTCGAACTCCTGGGCGCAGCATGATGCAGGAGGCGC
>JAICXK010000210.1 GCA_025980435.1 Bryobacteraceae bacterium | reverse complement strand
TTTCGTGTTCCAAAGTTCTACCCGATACTCGATACTGTTTCGCTTTCGCAGCGCAACTGTTCCCCCTTGGCCGCTGCCGAAGCCTTGCTGGAGGCTGGAGTAAGAATCCTGCAGTACCGCCACAAGGACGAGTGGACGCAAGTACAGTTCGATGAAGCCAAACGTATATCCGGACTTTGCGAGAGAGCAGGCGTGCTGTTCGTCCTGAACGATCGCGCTGACTATGCGCGCTTGCTGCGCGTGGCCCTGCACGTCGGCCAGGGCGACCTGCCGCCAACGGCTGCCCGCATGATCATCAGCGATGAGGTGATGGGTTTCTCCACGCACAACCGCTTGCAACTCATGCGGGCCAACGAAGAACCGGTTGAGTATCTCTCGCTTGGACCCATTTTCGATACGAACTCGAAAGCCCAGGCAGATCCGCCCCTTGGTATCAATGCTGTTCGCGAATTGCGCTCTCTCACGACAAAACCGCTGGTGGCGATCGGCGGCATCACGTTTGAGAACGCGCTCGACGTTCTGGCCGCCAAGGCCGATTCCGTGGCTGTGATCGCTTCCCTGCTACCCGAAGAATGCAATCGCAAGAACCTGCGCCGCCGAGCTGAAGAATGGCTGCAGTGGCTGGCGTAGCGGTGGAGGTAAGGCGCTTATTTGCGCTGTGTCACGATAGCGGTTGTGGCGAACTTTCGAGTAAAACGCGTGTTACTGGCCACGTCCGTCGTGGCCGCCTTCTGCTCTTTAGCGGCTGCTCAGCAGCCCCCGCAGTTGCGCCTTCCGGATACGGTAGCGCCCACCAGTTACCGGGTACAACTGAAACTCGATCCGGACAAGGATAGTTTCAGCGGACATATCTCGATCAAAGTCAATGTCAAGCAGCCGGTTAACCTGATCTGGCTGAATGGGACAGATATCACGATCGGCGAGGCATCTCTGAAAGCGCACGGGCAGAGTATGACCGCCAAAGCAATTCCCGGGGGGAACGACTTTGTCGGCCTGCATTTTGAGTCGAGGGTGCCCGCCGGAGCCGCCCAGATCGAGATTCAATACACGGGCAAAGTACGGCAGCACGATAGCTCGGGCGTCTTTCACATGGCGGAAGACGGAAACGATTATCTGTTCACGCAATTCGAATCCACCGACGCACGCGGAGCCTTTCCGTGCTTCGATGAGCCTTCGTATAAGGTACCGTGGCAGCTTACGCTCAATGTGCCGCAGCAAGACGACGCAGTGAGTAACACTCCCATCGTGCAAAACAATACGAGCTCCGGTCGCAAGACCTATATCTTCAAAGAAACCAAGCCGCTGCCCAGTTACTTGATTGCTTTTGCGGTCGGCCAATTCGATTTCGTTCCCGCCGGGTATGCCGGTAAGAATCATGTGCCGGTTCGGATCGTGACGCCGAAGGGCCATGCCGCCGATGCTAAGTACGCCGCCGAAATATCGGCTACCATCCTGACCCGCGAAGAAGAATATTACGGGATTCCATACCCGTTTGAAAAGTCCGACCAGGTGGCGATTCCCTCCACCTTCGGCTTCGGCGCCATGGAGAACGCCGGCATGATCACTTACGGGCAAACGATTCTGCTGGCGAATCCACAGCGGGATACGGTTGCGCGTCAGCGCGAGTGCGCGTCGGTGGAAGCTCACGAAATGGCCCATCAATGGACCGGCGATTTAGTGACGACGGCCTGGTGGAACGATATCTGGCTGAACGAAGCGTTCGCTACGTGGATGGAGCAGAAGATTATCGCCGAATGGAAACCGGAATGGCACACCCGGGTGGAAGACGTTAATTCCAAACTCGAAGCGGAGGCAGTGGACAGCCTGGTATCGGCGCGCAAGATCCGCCAGGAGATCAAGACCAAGGACGATATCAGCAATGCCTTCGACACGATTACGTATCAGAAGGGCGCGGCGGTCATTGGCATGTTCGAAAGCTGGGTGGGACCGGAAGAGTTCCGCAAGGGAGTGCACTCGTACCTGACGCAATATGCATTCCGCAACGCGACCGCGCCGGAGTTTCTGGACGCCATCAGCTCGAGCACGAAGAAGGATGTCACACAGGCGTTCTCCACGTTTCTAAATCAGGCCGGTGTGCCGCTGGTTTCGGTCAGTCTCGATTGCCGCCAAAGCGCGCCCACGTTGCACGTTGAGCAACAGCGCTTCCTCCCGTTAGGATCGAAGGGATCGACGGATCAGAAATGGCAGATTCCGGTGTGCATCCGGTACGGAACCGGAGATACAGGTCAAAGCGCGTGTAAGTTGATATCTCAACCCAAGGAAGATTGGACGCTGAAGGCGAAGAGTTGTCCGGCCTGGGTGCAAGCGAACGACAACGCAGTCGGCTATTACCGCGTCGATTATGACCATAATCTGCTGGGCGACCTGACCAAGGGGGATGTCGATCGACGCTTGCCGGCCGCCGAGCGGGTGGACTTTATCGGGAACGCAAGCGCACTGGCAGGGGCTGGAAAACTTCCGCTCGCGGATGCTCTGGGACTGGTGGAGGTCTTTCACGCCGATCCGGAACGCTACGTGGTGGAGGGGGCGCTCGATCTTGCCCTCGAGCCGCGCCTGCATTTGGTGCCCGACGATCTCAGGCCGAACTATCACCGGTTTTTGCAAAAGAACTTTGGCGCTCGGGCGCATGAATTGGGTTGGACGCCGAAACCAGGCGAACCCGATAATGTCCGGCTCCTTCGCCCAACGTTAGTACCGGACATAGCGACTTATGGCGGCGATGAGGAACTGGCGAAACAGGGGCGAGCGCTGGCTGAAAAGTGGTTTCAGAATCGCAGCAGCGTGGACCCCAACATGGTTAACGCCGTGCTGCGAACGGACGCCTTCTACGGTAACAAAGCGACCTTTGAAGAATTCCTGGCTCAATACAAAAAGACCAAGGACCGGCAAGAGCGGCAGCGTCTGCTTCGCGGTATGGGTTCGTTCCGGGATCCAGCCGCGATTCAGGCGGTCCAGGAGGCTGTGCTTGCGGGCGATATTCCGATGGTGCAGGGCGGGGGGTATCTGCTGTTGAGCGCCGGTCAAGGCACGGCGGCGACGCGTCACATGCCCTTCGACTTCGTGAAATCGCATTACGATCAGATTTTGAAGGAACGGCCGACCGGCGGCGGTTTCGATTTCGGCGGGACATTGCCGCGGGTTGGCCAAAGCTATTGCAACGACCAGTCAAGAGATGCTCTCAAGAACTTTTTTGCGCCGCGCGTCGATAAGCTGACCGGCGCTCCTCGTACGCTCTCGCAAGTACTGGAAAGAATCGATGTCTGCATTGCGCAAAAGAATGCTGAGGAACCGAGCGTAACGGCGTTTTTGAAGAAGTATTGAGTCAAACAGCGTCGTCCGTACCGGAAGCGGTCAGCCTTCAGCCGTGGATGCCGGCTCCGGGCGGCCGAATCGCCTTTACTCGAGGCATCTTTGTCAAGGTCACTGAGGCGAACGCAGCGTTAGGAAGACCACTTGATCCCCTTGCGGAGCTATCAATATCAAGACCTTCCAGATTCCTGGAACTCGCCGAACCATTCCGGCTTAACCCTAACAGCTCTAAAGCCCGGAGTCGCAGGGGCAGGGCCCGAGGTGTTGTAGTAAAAACTTACAGCTCTTACCGAAAAGTGAAGAGAGCTGCTGTGAGGCTGTGCCGCCAAATCCGCTGGATCGCAGAGAAATCGATTGGGCTGATTTCTCGTATAGTCGCTGTTCCGGGCGGGTTAGATTAACGCGACAACGTCAGCCCTACGCCCACTTTTCCTGCTCACGCGCTGGCGACGCCGGCTTTGGCATCCGAAGGGGGACTGTTATTTGCGAAGAAGTAAATAGCGCAAATGCCGTGACCGGCTTTTCGCTTCCGTTGTTCCTATAACACCTTCCCCACGTAATCTTTGAAGCCATTTGCGCGTTGCTATATCACTGATGCCGAGAGCCTGGCTAAGTTCGGCGCGTGACATTTCACCCTGATCGCGAAGGAGGTTCAGAATATCATCCCGCCGATCTCGGAGACGCCGACGCTGGGATGTGTTTTGGAAGGTCACTCTAAAGCCTGATATTCGGTCGTCAAACAAGGGATCGGGCAGTCCAGCTTGCCGAAGTGCTGCAACGATAGCGCCAACTCCTGATCCTCGATTCTCACAGACGGCTTGGCGTTCCCCTCCCAGAGTGACATCCTCGAGTATCCTGAGCATCGTGTTATTCCTGCTTGCACTGATACCCTCTCTTCCAAGGGAGTCGACCGTCACAGGGCCATAGAGGCCGCCGGGATTGTGAATCACAAGCCGATCGGGGAACATCTGGATCTGCACAGGCGTTCCTCTCGATCCGCTGCTCAAATCCCGGTGTACAAGGGAGTTTATAACGGCCTCACGCACTGCCGTTGCTGGATACTCATCTAGATCCGTTCGATACAATCCGCTTACGACGGATCGCCGTTTCATGTTCCTCTGTAAGATGTCCAAAGTCGGCCGCAACATATTGGGAATTGCTCCTTCGACGCGCTCATTGTCGAGGAATCTATCTTGGCGTGGACCCGGAGCCCCAACCTCTGTTCTGGGATAGGCAATGAAGGTCAGGTTAAGTGCGGGGAAGAACTGTTGTGGATACCGCCCGAGCGTAAGCAAACCGCCCAGCGAACATACCCAGGAGCCGTTGTGTGGCACTAGAACCTTGACGTTTCGCAGGATTGCTTCGTCCGAAAGCCGTGCCAAGCGATTGCCTGGGCGCCGTCGTAGCCGCGCGACAAATGCCTTTATCAACCGAGGCTGTAGTTCCGAAATTCCGGCACTTGGGACGGGCTCTTCGTCCTCGCGCGGTTGCCCACGGCCTGAGAGCATCATCTGCACCTCATATGAGGAAAGCTTGCGATCCCCATCGGCAACCCTAATGAAAGCGCCATTTGTCAGGCCCGCGCTTGGGTAGTAACAGGGCTTCTGTTGTAGTGGAATCTCGGGTATTCCGGCTGCGATAACGTGTTTTTCATTTATGGTGTGAACCTGAACGTGTGCACGGACAGGAGGCTCCATCTCGCTGCATAGACTTGCCAAATCGTGTTGGATCTTGGCGGGATTTTTGACGCCGACCACCGCAAACCGCAGTTCTTCCGACACACCGAGGATGATGACACCGCCCCCCTGAGTGTTAGAAAATGCAGAGAGAGTTTCCCAGAGCCTTTTCGGGAGGTCAGTGCTGGCCTGTTTAGCCTCGATGTGAGTCAAATCGGCGTTCACTCGTCGAAGATGGGCGATTAATTCTTGCAGCTCAGCGGTAATCATTGGGCAACCTCATCATGATAAGTATCATGACTATTATCATCATAGCTATCATGATACGAAAATGCTGAGCCTCAGAAGAGCCGATCTGGCGTGGCCACAAAGGCTTAACGTTCCGACGAACCTGTTAGGCGGTTGAACTCTGCACCGCGTGCTCGGCGTGTATTTCCTGGAGGCTCCAGACACGGATCGGGTCGCGGCGCCGGCTTAGGACGCCTTCCGCGGCGGCCTTTGCTCCGCTCATGGTAGTGATGCAGGGGATGCGGTAGGTCACGGCGTTACGGCGGATGGTCTGCTCGTCGGGGAAGGAGTGGCTACCGGTGGTTGTGTAGATGACCAGGTTCAGCTTGCCGGCCTTAAGCAGATCGACGGCGTTCGGACGTCCTTCATTCACCTTGAAAACGGTTTTGCAGGGCAAGCCCGCAGCTTTCAGAGCGGCCGCTGTTCCGCGCGTCGCGAACAGGTCGAAGCCGAATTGCCGGAATTTCGCGGCGACCTCGACAGCAGCCCGTTTATCGCGATCGTTCACGCTGATGAACAACGCCCCTGAATCCGGAATGGGCGTTCCGGCAGCCAACTGCGCTTTTGCGAATGCTTCCCCGAAGTTTACGCCGACTCCCATCACCTCGCCTGTCGAGCGCATTTCCGGTCCGAGCACCGGGTCAACGCCGGGAAATTTTCCGAATGGGAAGACCGGGCTCTTGACAAAGAAGTTCGGCACCGGAAGGGTTCCCGTAACGATTCCTCCGGTCAGGGCGGCAAAATCCTTGAGTTTTTTTCCGAGCATCAGGCCGACCGCGATCTTCGGCAGAGGCACTCCGGTCGCTTTGCTGACGAAGGGCACGGTGCGCGAGGCGCGCGGATTCACTTCGAGCACATACACGTCTCCGTTTTTCAGCGCGTACTGCACATTCATCAGACCGATAACGTTCAGGGCCCGCGCAAGGCGGGTGGTGTAGTCCTGGATGGTCCGAAGAGTTTCCTCTGGAATCGAAATCGACGGCAGAACGCAGGAGCTATCGCCGGAATGAACGCCGGCCTCTTCGATGTGCTCCATGATGCCTGCGATCAAAACATTTTCGCCATCGCAGAGCGCGTCTACGTCTACTTCGGTTGCGTCTTCGAGAAAGCGGTCGATCAAGACCGGCCGCTTGACTGAGAAACTCACTGCCTCCTGCATGTAGCGCCGGACGGTTGCCTCGTTATACGCAATCACCATGGCGCGGCCACCCAGTACGTAACTGGGCCGTACCAGAACGGGGAAACCCAGCTTGCGGGCAACCTCGCAGGCTTCTTCGACTGTTGTCGCGGAGCCATTTGGCGGGGAAGGAATGCCGAGCTCATTCAGGAGATTTCCAAACAGCTTCCTATCTTCGGCGAGATCGATGTTGCCGGGGTCTGTACCGATGATGGGCAGGCCCGATTCTTTCAGGGGCATCGCCAGATTCAGCGGCGTCTGCCCGCCGAACTGCACGATTAAGCCATCCGGTTTTTCGACATCGCAGACGTTCAGCACTTCCTCCTGGGTGAGCGGCTCGAAATAGAGGCGATCGCTGGTGTCGTAGTCCGTCGAGACGGTCTCGGGGTTGCAGTTGACCATGATGGACTCATAGCCGAAATCCTGCAGAGCGAACGAAGCATGGCAGCAGCAGTAATCGAACTCGAGACCTTGCCCGATACGGTTCGGTCCGCTGCCCAGAATTACGACCTTCTTGCGGTCAGTAGGCGCTGCTTCGTCTTCCGATTCATAGCTGGAGTAGAGATAGGGCGTGAAGCTCTCGAATTCAGCCGCGCAGGTGTCGACGCGGTTGAAGACCGCGTGGATGCCTAACTTCTTACGCGTCTCGCGCGCTTGCAACGGCTCCACGCCGATCATCTCGCCGATCTGCCGGTCGCCGAGACCGTCGCGCTTCAGTTTGCGGAACTCTTTTGCCGTTATGGAATCAAGCGTCCGCCCGGCCAGAGATGCCTCAAGCGCCACCATTTCCCACACCTGCTGCAGGAACCAGCGATCAATGCTGGTCATCTCAAACACCTTGTCGATGGTGTAGCCGCCGGCGAAAGCGAAACGAATGTACTCCAGGCGATCGGGATTGGGCGTGATGAGGCGCTTGGGAATCAGATCGGGATCAAGCGTCTTCGCACCCGACGCCTTGCCGGTTTCCAGGCTGCGCAAGCCTTTTCCCAGAGCTTGTTTGAAGGTGCGGCCAATCGCCATGACCTCGCCCACGGACTTCATCTGGGTACCCAGGACAGGCTCGGCACCGGGAAACTTCTCGAACTGCCAGCGCGGGATCTTTACCACGACGTAGTCGATGGTGGGCTCGAAACAGGCCGGAGTAGCGCGGGTGATGTCGTTCTTGATCTCATCCAGACGGTAACCGACCGCAAGCTTCGCGGCGATCTTCGCGATGGGAAAACCGGTTGCCTTGGAAGCAAGGGCGGAGCTTCGGGAGACGCGCGGGTTCATCTCGACGATGACCATGCGCCCGTTCGCGGGATTGATGGCGAACTGCACGTTCGAGCCGCCGGTATCGACGCCGATCTCGTTCAGGCAGCGCAGCGCGGCATCGCGCATCATCTGATATTCGCGATCCGTGAGCGTCTGCGCGGGCGCGACGGTGATGGAATCGCCGGTATGCACGCCCATGGGATCGAAATTTTCGATGGAGCAGACGATGATACCGTTGCCGGCAAGATCGCGCATGACCTCCAGCTCGAATTCCTTCCAGCCGAGGACGCTTTCTTCGACCAGGACTTCATGGACGGGCGAGAGATCGATGCCGCGCTCCAGAATTTCAGCCAGCTCTTCGCGGTTGTAGGCGATTCCGCCGCCGGTGCCGCCGAGCGTAAAGCTGGGCCGGAGAATGATGGGATAGCCGATCCGTTCGGCGAACTGGAGGCCGTCCTCGATGTTGTTCACCAATTGCGATTGCGTCATATCGAGCCCGATCTTTCGCATCGCATCTTTGAAGAGCAGCCGATCTTCGGCCTTTTTGATAGCGTCGGTTTTAGCGCCGATTAATTCGACGCCGTATTCTTCGAGCACGCCCGATTCGGCCAGTTCCACGGCAAGGTTCAAAGCGGTCTGGCCGCCCACGGTGGAAAGTACGGCGTCAGGCCGCTCCTTACGGATCACCTCTGTCGCGAACGCCAGAGTCAGCGGCTCGACGTAAGTCCGATCGGCAAGGTCCGGATCGGTCATGATGGTCGCCGGATTTGAATTGATCAGGATGACTTCGTAGCCCTCCTGGCGCAGCGCCTTGCAAGCCTGCACACCGGAGTAATCGAATTCGCAGGCCTGGCCGATTACAATCGGCCCGGAGCCGATGATCATGATCTTCTTGAGATCGGTTCGCTTCGGCATGATTAGCGCCGGTTCTCCTTCATCACTTCGGCAAACTGGTTGAACAGGTAATGGGAATCGTGCGGACCGGGAGCGGCTTCGGGATGGTACTGCACGCAGAACACCTGCTCGCTGCGATGGCGAAACCCTTCGACGGTCTGATCGTTCAGATTGACGTGGGTGATCTCGATATCGGCATCGCGGAGTGAATCG
>JAICXK010000293.1 GCA_025980435.1 Bryobacteraceae bacterium | reverse complement strand
CGAGAGAATACATCGACGCAATGAGCAAGGCAATCGTGGGGATAGAAATCTCGATCGATTCGATTGAAGGGAAGTGTAAAGCCAGCCAAAATCAACCGGAATCGAATCAGCAAGGGGTTGTTACCGGGTTGACCCGCATCGGCTCTCCCGAGAGCCTCGCTATGGCTCGGCTTGTCCGGCAGCGCGGCCTGAAGTAGATCCGGGCAATTTCTCACGAGCTCCTTTATCTCACCTTCGGCGTTTCGACCACCATGCCCAAACCACTGAGCAACGTCCACGTCGCACGCTGGTAATTGATGTAGGCCTCTTGATATATCACGTAAGCATTTAAAAGGGCGCTCTCGGAACTCGCCAGGCGGGTTTGCGAATCGAGCACTTCAAACGCAGTAATCGTACCAAGCTGGTATTTCTGCTGCTCGGCTTCGACGTTTTTGCGGGCAAGGTCACGTGTTTCCGTTGCTGCGCCGATGGAGGCTTGCGCCAGCTCGATGCCGTCGATGGCCTGACGCACATCGAGAATGATCTGCTGCTCGGTTTTGCGTTTTTGGTATTGGTCACGCGCCCGGCTTACCAATGAGTCCGCGAGATTCGCCTGCGCCGTGCTGTTGCGAAACGGTAGGGTAAGCTTGACGTCGAATCCGTAACTCGGAAAGTCAAACCCCAGCACTTGCCGGAGGGTATCGGAGAGCCCCGGATAGGGGATATTTGAAGGCAGCCCGATCACGCTGCCTGAGCCAATCTGGTTCAAACCCGGTCCGGTTGCACCGCCTTGTAGTGAGAGATCGAGCCGGGGCAGCAGCGCATCGCGAGCGATTCGCGCGTTCAGGTTGTCGACCGAGACTTTTTGATCGGCGGCTCTGGTTTCCGGCCGAACCTGCATCGCTTTCGCGATCGCGTCTTCAAACGGAAGAATCGCCGATTTGGGAGGAAGAGCGGTCGCATCGTCTTCCAGAACGATATCGGTGGCGCGCAGCTCCGGAGTCAGGCCCGCGCCAATCAACCGGCGCAGACCGTCCAGGTCGGCCTTGTACTGATATTCGGCTTGCACCAGGTCGCGATTCCGCTCCGCTACCTGCGTTTGCGATTGGTAAATGTCCAGTTTTGCCAGAGCGCCGAGGTCGAGCGCCAGTTTGTCATGCTCGTATGATTTCTGCGCAAGCGCCAATGTTTGGCGCAGCACCGTAATATTGTCCCGCGCCAGAATGGCGTCCCAATATTGTCGGGCCGCAGCCGCAACGGTATCTCCAATAGTCGCCTCACTCTGTTCCGAAACGATGAGCAGCTCCGTGCGCGCGGCGAGTATCGGTCCACGGAATTGCAGATTCCGGCGATTTTGGAGTAACGGCTGCGTAATAGTGAAATTCAGAGATCCGAAAAGAGCAGGGGACGAGAAGCCATCGCCCGAGCTGCGGTTCAAACTAAAACTCGAGGTAATTGCCTGGCCTGTCGGCAGCAGATGGCTATAGCTGACGGCAGAGTTCTGCGACAGGCTATTGATGGTCTGCGGCAAAGTGACCTGGGTCCCGCCCACTCCGCTGCCGGTCCCACCGGTCGCGCCGGTTTGGCCGGTCTGTCCTAAGCTTCCACTTCCACTTCCGCCGAAGAAATTTCCTCCTCCAAAGAAGAGCGGCGAGACCGACCGAAGGGTATTGAATTCAAGGCCTAAGGCGGGATCGAATGGTGTTTTGGCCGCGGTGATCTGGTTGGCCGCGGTGTATACATCGAGCTGGGTCAGGTGGACATCGGTATTGTTCTTCAGCACCAGTTCGAGAAAATCTTTCAATCGGAGGCGCAGCTTGCCATCGGCGGTGCGTTGTGAGAGGCCCTGTATTTCTTTGACCTGCACACTTTCCGCGCTGAACCGGTGCTTTACATAATCCTTCAGAAAGTCCGACGCGGAAAGTAGTGGGGCCACTTCCAACAGAATCACCAGAAGCGCCGCGGCGATTCTATTCATAACGGAGCGCCTCAATCGGATCGACGCGCGATGCCTTGCGGGCCGGATAGATGCCGAAGATCACGCCGACCGCCACAGAAACCCCAAACGCGATCACAATCGAGGCGGGCGTCACGATGGTTTTCCACTCGGCTGACGCAGCGATTAACCATGACAGAAAATAACCGAATCCGATGCCCACGATTCCCCCGCCGATCGATATGAGCACCGACTCCAGCAGAAACTGGCGAATAATGTCGGCGCGCCGCGCACCGGTAGCGCGCCGGACGCCAATTTCTCTGGTCCGCTCCAGAACGGTTGCCAGAACGATGTTCATGATGCCGATGCCTCCCACCAGCAGCGAAATTGCCGCAATCGCGACCATTACGTAAGTAAAAATGGATTGCGCGCGCTGCTGCTCGGCCAGCAGTTCCGCCGGTATCGTAACGGTAAAATCCGGCGTGTTGTGATGAGTAGAGTTCAGGATGGCGGTCACTACTTTGGCTGCGGTGGTGCTGTCCTCGCCGGGTTTCAGCCGGATGTCGACAGCATCCAGTTCGTCCTTGAACGTTCCGCCCATGTCCCAGAACCGGTACTGAAAAGTATTGAGCGGAATATAGACGACCTGATTCGGATCCTGCGCCTGCGCGCCCGGACCGGAGGCGACTTGCGGTTGAAGGATGCCGATAATACGCAACCAGGTGTCATTGACTTTGACGTACTTGCCAACCGCGGAGCCATAGCCAAGCAAAGCGACTTTGGCGCTTTCGCCGAGCACGCACACTGCATCGGCGGCGGCATCGTTCTTCCCATCGAAGAATACGCCCTCTTCCAGCTTCCAGTTATGAATCGCAGCATAAGAAGGCCGCACGCCGTAAAGCTCCGGCAGGCCGGAAGACGGTTTGGGCAGAATGCGCGCCGGATGCATACTCCGCCGAGCCGAGATCAGCTCCACCGCATTCACGTTTGAGGCCAGAACGCGCACGTCCCGCTCCGTCAGGCCGGGCGAGGAGCGGCGACGCTGCTGCAACTCCTGATCGCTGGTCGCTGGCCGCGATTCCACCAGCAGATTCCGCACGCCCAATTGCTCGATAAAGCGCAGCGATTCTTCGCGCGCGCCCGCGCCGATGGCGAGCATCCCAATCACCGCGCCGACGCCAAAGATGATTCCAAGCGCGGTGAGCACGGTGCGCGTTTTCTGGTTCCAGAGGTTCTGAGCAGCGAGTAGAAGGTCGGGCCCAAAACGGGCCAGGGCGATTCTTCGGATCCCCGGCGGACTCACTTCGACACTGCCTTTAGCGGGTTTGCCGGGCTGGAGCCTTTCTTGCTCATTTCGACGGGATTGGCAAGAGCAACCATCTGCCCTTCGTTCAGCCCCGAGATAACGGCGCGCGCCTCGTTTCGCCGCAACAGCTTCACGTCCTTCGGCGTGAAGACTTCTCCGGAGCGAACATAAACGAACGTTCGTCCGTCGCTCTCAAAGAGCGCTTGCGACGGAACGGACAGGACCTGGCGCATCCGATCAGTCGTAATAACAAGCTGAGCGCTCATGCCCGGCCGCAGTTCCGGCGACGGGTCGTCAACCGCAATGCTGCATTCGAAATGACGATTCCAGAACGGACCAGTAGTTCCTCCCAATGCTTTGATGTGTCCGTGAAACTGCCGGCCCGATACGGCGATAATGTCGAGTGTGACCTTTTCGTTCACCGCCAAATGTCCACGATCGAGCTCTCCGATGTTGGCCGTGGCTTCCCAGGTTTCGAAGTCCGGAATCTCGACAACGGCCATTCCGGGGCGCACTGAATCACCTAACTGGTATAAGGGCAGCGTCATGCCCATAAAAAAGAAGTTCGTGGAAGTGTTCTGCTTAACCGAAACGTAGCCGGAACGGCGGGCGCGCAGGGTCATGGCTTCAATGTTCTGGCGCGCGGTAGTGACCTGTGCCCGCGCCTTGGCGCGTCCGGCTTCCTGAATGGCGACACCCGCTACTCCGGTGGCCTGCCGGTTGGCCAGATTCTGCTGCACCTGGGCCAGATGATCGCGCGCGGAGGCCAGCGCCAGGTCGTTCTGCTTTGCCGCGATCGCCGGCAACAAGGGATTCTTACGCTCGTCCAATTCCGCGAGTTGCACATCCGTTTTCGCCTTTAGTAACGAGTACTGATCCTCTTCCTGCTGCGCATCCCGCTCCGCCCTGGCCTGCAGTAAGTGTTGTTCGGCCTCAGCCACGTCCGCCTGGGCTTCCTTCAATTTGAATTCCTGCTCGGTGGTGTCGAATTGTACGACGACATCGCCGCTCTTTACCTCCTCGCCAGTCTTTCTCAGAAAGGTGATATGGAGTTCGGTGCCGCCGATCATTGGAGCGGTGAGAATCTCCGGATTTCCGCCCCGCAATTCGCCTTTTGCCGTGATCGCCAGGCTCACATCGCCGCGCTCCACCTTCGCGACCGGTATGGCTGCGGTCGTCGTTCTTGTCAGCGCCCGATAGGACCGGACGCCGTAGAAGATTGCTATTCCAAAAACCCCGCAGACCAAGCACCAGATGAGCAGCCGCTTTCTCCAGCGGGATGTGGACCCCGTCGCCCGAAGCCGGGTATCCGGACGTTCTGGAGGTGGAGGAGCAGACGGTGCTGGAACGGTTAGCTGGCTCATCGCTTCGGCGCCTCCGGTTCCACTAGAGCGACGGCGCTTCCAGCCGCGATGCCATCCACGGCGACTTCATCCGTGTTGCGCGCGCGAATGTGAACCTGCGTGGCGGCGTATTGCTTCCCGGATTTCAAATAAACGACCGGCTGGCCGCGCAGGGTAAAGAGCGCCTTCGACGGAACGCTGATGGCATTGGGGATGCTCGCCTGAACGAAATCCGCGCCGGCGTTCATGCCAGGCCGCATGCGCGGGTCCGGATCCTCAAGCCGGGCATAGGCTTTGAAGCTTCGGGTAGGCGGCCATTCGCTGAAGCTCTGTTCGGTAAGCGGCGAGATGGATTCCAATTTGGCCTTCAGCACCTTCTCCGGGAAAGCATCCACGTGTACTAACACCTGGTCGCCGATCGCGATACGCCCGCGGTCCACTTCGTCCACCTTGCTTTCCATCTCCAGCGTTGAGAGATCCGGGATCTCAGCGATGGCAAGGCCTGCTGACGCGTGGTCACCCACTTTGAAAGGCTGCGCATTCATCCAGCCCTGGGAGGTGTTCGGCAGATAATTGACTACTCCGTTGAGCGGGCTTTTGATCTCCATCGAGTGCAAGCGGCGCTCCGTCCGGTCCACCTCCGCTTTGGCTTCGTCCCGCAAACGCCATAAAGAGGCAGTCTTTGCGTCATCGGAACTCTGGTGCAACTGCGCTGTCGCTTGCTGTACGTTCACTTTCTCTTCGGCAAGGCTCAGATCGATGGCGCTCTTTTGCCCGTCCATGGCGCTGACGATTGCCTGCTTCGAGGCTTCCAGGCGGGCACGCTCCACTTGATAACGCGCTGTTTCCAGGTCCAGCTTGTCCTGGTCGGCGGTGATTCGCGCCTGAGCAATTTCCTGATCGAGCGTGGCCTGCGCCTGGCGAAACGCCGCGCTCTTTTCCTTGAGGTCCTGCTTTAGCTTGCTTGGATCAAACCGGATGACCGGCATACCCTCCTTTACCGGGCCGCCCGCCGGAGCCAGCCATACAATCTGCAGGTCCGGAATATCCAAAGGCGCCGTCAATTGAATCGACCGCGCGGCGGTGAGTTCGCCGCGGCAAGGGACCAGCACCTGGAACGTTCCCTGCCGGGCGCGCGCGGTGGGCAGATCCGGAACGCCGCGAGTTTTTGAAAATTGCCGCAGCGCGAATGCCGATCCTGCGACCAGCACCACCAGGATGCCGGACCGGATCCACAAACGGCTTCGGCGGCTCATCTGGAGGCCAGCCGTTTCTCGGGAACCGCGATGTCAACGGCGGCAGAGAGGTCTGGAAGCAGATGAGAATCGCTCTG
>JAICXK010000408.1 GCA_025980435.1 Bryobacteraceae bacterium | reverse complement strand
CCACGGTAAGAGTGGTTTCCTCGCCGGGGGACGAGCCCGGAGCGCGGCTGGCGAGCCAGATCACGGTTCTGAGTGCGGCTGCGGCGGGGGCACAAACTGCGTCATCGCAAACAAACGCACCCGTTCCGCCGGAAATCCGTCGCCTTGAAAGAGATATCCAACGGAACGCCCGCAGATATCGCCTCGGCGTCCGTGCGGGCGTGTCGCTGGATCCCGAGCTGATCGTTCTCGGCGTGCAGGCGCAGGTAGGCCCGTTCTTCGGTCGCAATGTCTACTTCCGCCCGAATGTGGAGTTTGGATTCGGTGAAGTCACTGCGCTGTTTGCCCTCAACCCGGAGTTCATTTATCAGCTTCCTGCATCCCGGGAGAGCCGGTGGACGCCTTACTTTGGCCTCGGACCGGGGTTTTCATTCCTGCATCAGAATTTCGAGCGAAATACAGGTTCGAACAGCGTAGGCAGCCGGGTGGACTTCGGTGAATTCCACAGTTCTGCCGCCTTGAACATCCTTGGTGGCGTCCGGTCCCGCAACGGTGTGTTCGTGGAACTGAAGACCAGCGTCTATGCAAGCCCGGCGCCCGTTTTGCGTATTATGGTGGGCTACAACTTCTAACTAAAACGCCAGCGCAAATCGTCAAGTGGACGGCTGTTACGGGCCGTCCGTTAAGTTCTATAGCGAAGGCGCCCGAAAGGCAGGTTCAGGAGTTATGCGGCTCTCCGACGAAAATCTCCGCGGCCGGACCGTGGTTGCAGCCGACGGTCAGGTGATCGGCGAGATCGCTGCAATGTTTATTGATAGTGAGCAATGGAAGGTGGAGTCCCTCCAGATCAAATTGCGCAAGAACGTTGCGGAGCAACTCGGTGCAAAGCGCGATCTTTTTCATCCGGCCACAGTAGAAGTGCCGGTCCAAATGGTACAGTCTGTGGGCGACGCTGTCGTTCTATCGGTCGCCGCGGTCGGTCTTCGGCAGGTGTTACCGACTACATAGAATTCAGCGGCGGACTCAAAATAACCCAAAAGAAGCAGTAACTGATATCTATCGGTACCTGCAGGGTAGTACCCACCAGACCTTGCCGGGTAAGGTGTTGATGCTGTCGCTGGCAGCCTGAGTCGGTCTGCGAAATAATCCGGCGATCCATTGAGGCTTGTACGTCCGCCTCACTCGTGAGAACTCGGAGCCTGCATCGATGGTGTTCAAGCTCGCTCTGATTGACACTCGCCGGATCGCTAGCTGTCCGGGTCTGAACTGATTTCAGTCTTTTCGGCGGAGGATTCCGAGGCGAGAGATTGGCTATGCGGATAGGCGTTACGCTGTGGGGCGATGTTACTGCTGATCTATTGAGTTTGCAGAAGCTCCGCCCAGGCTGCGCGTCGCAACAGGCAGCAAAGGATTCGCAGCGCAACGATGCACGCCTGCGCCGCATCTCCGAAGCTCCGCGGGGTTCCATGGCCACAGGCTTTGCGCATTACCAGCCCGAGATTGAAGGCGCTCGCGTGAATCAGCAGCCGTTTGATGATGTTTTCATGCCGGCGCAGATGGGTTCGCCGCATCGCGCCGGTCTCATACAGATGGGCGAAGCTGCGTTCGACCCGCTCTCCACGCTGCCGTAGCAGCCGCTTTCCCCGTTCGCCGCGAATACGCCTGCGGTTCTGGTAAACCGCTCTCTGCTCTTCCTCTTTCGCCGCCCACTTGCGCCGCCCCCGATCCGGTTCCGAACAATAAGCTCTGACGCCGACCTCTTTGAGGACCAGCAGAACATCATTGCTGTGATAACCCTTATCCAGCACCAGTTCGGCCGGTCCTTCCGGATTCACCGTTTCCTCTGGGTCCGCGCTCGTATCAACGGCCACCTCGCGGATATGCTCTCCGCACTCGGCCAGAGTTTCGCAAACCGTGTTCGTGTCGCCCGCCGTCGCAGGTTGCAGGGTAACGGCGACCACCGCCCCGGTCTCCAGATCCACCGCGTGCTCGGCCTTGTGCGCGAGGTGCGTGCGCCCATCCTTCATCTTCGTGATCTGAGCGTCCGGATCCTGCGGATGGACCCAGTCGTCATTGGAGCCTTTCTTCGGTCGCTTGCGATCCAGCTTCGCCAGTTGCTCCCGCGTGGGCGTCTCAATACCCGATTCCTTCGCCAGGCCGGTGAGGAACTCTTCGTAGCCCGTGCCGTTATCCCGCCGCACGATCGAGCGCAGCGCCGCATTGGCCTCGAGCGTCGTCCCGTCAATGGCGACCGTATTCCCCTTCAGCAGGCCCTCTTCAGGCAGCATTCCCAACACCCACGTAAACACGCTCCGATGCGTTTCCACATCGATCAGACGCCGCGTGCGCGAGATGGTCGTGTGATCCGCAGTGGGCTGATGCAGTTCGTAGCCGAGAAACGATCGCAACGCAAACGAATCCGCAGCGCGCCAGGCAATGCCGCGCTCCGAATCGATGCCCTCAAAATATCCGACCAGCAGCAACCGAAAATAAATGCCCGGCGGCAGCCCGGGGCGGCCAGTTCGTGAATAGAACTTCCTGCAGGCCTCGCCCGTGAACCGATCGAACCCGCGCTTCTCCAGAAGCTTGTTCAGGCGCTCGTAGAAAGGATGAGCCGCAGGGGTTGCCAGCGAAGCCGCTTCGATCCAGATCGGCTCCTGTTTTTCCCGCGGACCACGCTTGCCCAACGACATGCCTCCATACTACGGTCATTCATTCCACAAGGCCAGGAAGAAAACCGGGTTGCACCCCGGACAGCTAGCCAGGCGCGATGCATGAAATGTCGGGAGCTTTTGGAGCCCGGCGCGATAGCGTGCGTGGAGTGTGGCACCCAGATTGGACAACCCCTCGACGGTGCCAATGGGACCGCGGCACAATCGCATCCAGTGGCGTCGGCAATCCCGGCAAACCGCAACACTCTCACCTATCACGAAGACCGCAACAGCCGCCGATTTGATGCATCCCTGACAGATTCGGCCAT
>JAICXK010000397.1 GCA_025980435.1 Bryobacteraceae bacterium | reverse complement strand
TACGATTCCATCTATTGGTACACGCATTTCTCCGACACGACGTATGTTGACGGTCGCGCTCTTTCGCAGTTCACTACGACGGCGCTCTTGCGCCTGGCCGGCGCTCCCGTCCTGCCGTTCGAGTTCGACCATTTCGCCAAAACAGTTACGGACTACGTGGATGACATCGAAAAGCAGGCTAAAAAGGGCGGCCACGACGTGGCGTTTGTGCCGATACGGCAGCAGCTTTCGTCGCTCAAACGCGGTGGCGAGAAGTACAATGCCCTTCTAAGCACGGCCCTGGCAAAGCCCACTTTGGACTCTGCGCGTCTGCGGGCTCTTAATAAAACCCTGATTCGCACAGAACGCGTGCTGACCCGCCCCGAAGGTCTCCCGAATCGCGAATGGTACAAGCACCAGATCTACGCGCCAGGGTTTTATACCGGCTATGGAGTGAAGACCATTCCCGGCGTGCGCGAGGCGGTGGACAGTAAGAATTGGGCCCTCGCGCAGCAGGAGGCCGGCATCGTCAGTGAGTGCCTTGCCCGGATGAACCAGGCCGTGAATGAGGCCGCTTCAGAAGCTTCCGGTCTTTAGCTCTATCGCGCGATGAACCCGGGGAAGTGCTTCACTGACTCTTCGTGCTCGTCCACGCCGCGGACGTCCGCCATTCGCGGGCCAACATGGAGCGCGGCTGCCAAATCGTTCAGCTTCGTCTCGGGACCCGTCGCGTAGACCTCTACTCGACCGTCTTCCAGATTCCGCACAAAGCCGCCTAGCTTTAAGGCCGTCGCCTTCTCCCGGACGAAGAGGCGGAACCCTACACCTTGCACCCTGCCGCTCACCAACCATCTTCTGGCGGAAACAGGGTCCGTCGTTCGTCCCATATACCGCCATTTTGCGGCAAGCCGGTTTGCCACACTGAAAGGTACGAACTCACATGGCCTTTCCCGCACAACGCCTACGCCGTCTGCGCGCGTCCGAGTCGCTCAGGCGTCTCGTCCGCGAGACCCGTCTTGCGCCGTCCCAGTTTATCCTCCCACTGTTTGTCTGCCCAGGCGAGCGCGTCCGCAAAGAAATCAGCTCCATGCCGGGCCACGCGCAGCTCTCTATCGACAATCTGGTCCGTGAAGCGGAAGTATGTAAGAAGCTCGGGCTCGGGGGCGTGATTCTATTCGGGATACCCGAACAGAAGGACGAGATGGCTTCCGGGGCATACGATCCGGATGGAATCACGCAGCGGGCAATTCGTGCATTGAAAAAAGAAGTTCCCGGCCTGCTCGTCATAACCGATGTCTGTAACTGCGAGTACACCACTCACGGGCATTGCGGATTCGTCAAAGGCGGCGATGTGGATAATGACACGACGCTCGAATGGCTGTCCAGGGCCGCCGTTTCGCACGCACGGGCGGGCGTGGATATGGTTGCGCCCAGCGACATGATGGACGGACGTGTCGGCGCAATTCGCCGCGGGCTCGATAGCGCAGGATTCACAAACACACCGATCCTCTCGTACGCGGCGAAGTACGCGTCCGTGTTTTATGGACCGTTTCGGGAAGCCGCGGAATCCGCGCCGCAGTTCGGCGACCGGCGGAGCTACCAGATGGACCCGGCGAACGCGCGCGAAGCAATCCGCGAGATTGCCCTTGATTTGGAGGAAGGGGCCGACATGATCATGGTAAAGCCCGCGATGCCGTACCTGGACATCATTCGCGAAGCGCGTAATACCTTCGATGTCCCACTGGGCGCATACCAGGTGAGCGGCGAGTTCAGCATGATTATGGCCGCTGCCGCCAACGGTTGGCTCGATCTGGATCGAACCATCCTGGAGTCCCTGACAAGCATCCGCCGCGCCGGCGCCGACTTCATTCTCACCTACTTCGCCAAGCGTGCGGCAGAATTCCCGCTCTGAAAATAACCTTTTACAGATCCTTAGCTGCGGCAGTACTGGGAAGATTCCGGCGGCCGATACTTTACGGACAGCGTAGGTGTTTCGAGGCGCGTGCCCCCCGCACCATACGATTTGTGACATGCTTCCGTTATTCCGCTCGTAAGCAGAGTTCGCTCGACCGGATAGGGTGCGCGTCCGCTAACAAACATCTCCTCCACTTTGTTCATCAGGCATGCGGAGTAAGTCACATTCGGCTCCGGCGTCAGCAGAAATTGCGTGGAAACCACCCCTATGCCCTTCACCCGCGCGGCGAAATTGAAATCTTTCAATGCGCCCTGAAGGTTTAACATCGTGGCGCGCAAGCCATCTTGGTACTCAATCACGTACGCGATCGGCCGCTTCACCAACTCTCGCAATTGACCACTTCCTACCAGGTCCTGCGTGCGGCCGTCCTTAAGGGTCAGCCCAAGCGGCGTATCGCTACGAGAAAGCGCCGCAATCAAAAGATCCTTAGACCATCCGCACCGCCATACCGCCTCGCCTTCCACCCATCGAACCGCGCGCACGCCGGTTTCGCCGCCTTTTCGGCGCTCCAGCATGCATTGCATGCCCTCGAGGGCGTGAAAGTCCATGGCATCGTCAGAGCCGTTCTCGCCAACCATTACCGCTTCCTCAACGTGGCAGCCAAACGGTAACTCCACATCCGGCAGCCGCCACGTTACCGGGAGGGACGAACCGGCCAGCATGGGAAACCCAAGGCGCTTCGAATCGCTTACCATCCTAAGGGCTTTTTGAAAACTGTACGAAAGGTGTTTATCGTTATAAACCGGAACGGCCTGGCCGTCCTGCTCGAACACGTTCATGCATTGGCGGAAGAACTCATATCTTGGATAGAGCTTTTGTCCGATATTGTTGGTCGGATAATCGCCGTGCTCGGCTATGATCAGCACCGCATCCACCGCGATCTTTTTGCCGCCGCAGCGCAGTGTTTCGGCAATTGTTGGATAAACGCGGAAGCCAAATTCTTTGGCGCGAACTTCGCTCAGGTCGCCTTCCGGCTTCTGATCGACGTACAACGAGACGATCTTCGCGCCCGGCACATGCCACCTGCCGTTGTGCGGATAGCCCACCAGGAAACGATCGCCCATGTGTTGCCCGTGCGAAAGATAACGGTAAATGGTTGTAATCATGGCAATCCGCTTGGGCCTTTCGTTTGCCAGCAGCGGGCCGGCCGCTGCTGTTCCCAGCAAGGCGCGCCGGCTGAATCGCTGCTTTAGATCGAAATTCATTCAGGATCTCCAGAAGGTCGAGGCGGGACTGGGCCTGTATTGAATCGAAAGGTGAGGGGTCTTCAATTTCGCCTGGCCGGCATAGAGGCTATCTACTCCCGCTGCGGTCAATCCTGTGGTTAACAAGGTCCGCTCGATCGGATAAGGCGGTTTGCCCGTCAGGAACATCTGCTCCGTGCAGTTCACCAGTGGGCTGAAGAAATTCGCCAGCGTAGTTCGCCCATCCGGCAT
>JAICXK010000162.1 GCA_025980435.1 Bryobacteraceae bacterium | reverse complement strand
GGGGATGGGGGTGCAGCGGTTGCCATAGCGGTTTACTATAACGCAACTTCGAAACCATCTGAGTCTCTATACTGAAGGTCACGATGGAATCCTTCGAGCCGGAACGCGAAGTTGAGCCTGGCGCCGCGGAACCCGATCGGAACCGGAATCAAACGGTCGAAGAGCCCATGCTCTATTGTCCGGTTTGCAACCATCGGCTGGTAAGCCGGCGCTGCAAACTCCTATGCGAACACTGCGGATATTTCATGAGTTGCGCCGATTACTACTGACAGGAGTCGAGCGCAATCGAAGCAAAGCATAACCGGCTAGCCTATCTCGCCCTCATAGCCGTCTGTTTCTTGTGGGGCACCACGTATCTGGGGATTCGCATCTCGCTCGAGAGTATTCCGCCGCTGTTTCTTATAGCTGGCCGATATGTGATCTCAGGCAGCATTCTACTGGCCGCAGCTGCCTTAGGAGGCGCGAAACTTCCGCGGGGCCGGGAACTGTTCTATACGGCCATTTGCGGCATCATTTGCATCGGAATCGGAAACGGTCTGCTTGCCATTGCGGAACTGTGGATTCCGAGCGGGCTTGCCGCACTGTTTTACACCACGTCTCCGTTCTGGATGGTTGGCATTGACGCGCTTTTACCCGGAGGGAAGAGACCGCTCATCTCAACCATGGGCGGATTGGTTGTAGGTCTGGTGGGTGTGGTGTTTCTGATTGCGCCCGCGGCCATTCACCAGGGCCTTGGCAGCCGGACCGTAGCTGCATTCTTTCTCTTACAGATCAGCGGGATCGGCTGGGTGCTGGGATCCTTGCTGCAGAAGAGGGTTCACACCCGCTCGCAGCCATTCGTCAGCGGAGCGGTGCAGCAGGCCGCGGCAGGTTTGGCAATGTTCATTCCGGCGGTCTTGTTCGAAAGATTACCCCATGCCATCTCCATGCGGTCTTCGCTGGCAGTCGCCTACCTGATCATTTTCGGTTCACTAGTCGGATTCAGTTCCTTTATCTATGCGATGGCGCGCCTTCCCGTACCCATCGTGTCCATCTATACGTTTGTCAACCCGGTGGTCGCGCTGTTCCTCGGTTGGCTCTTCTTTCGCGAACCCTTTGGCTATTCCGATCTGGTTGCCATGATTGTCATTTTTGCCGGAATCGTGCTGGTGCGGTGGAGTGAATCGAACCGGCGGGCGACACTGGCGGTTCCGGCGGCCGATGAAGTAGGGGCGATCGGCGAATAGCATTGGAAGCTCACGTGCTCTCTGAAGCATGAGGGCTGAAGATTATGGCGAGCGCTGCTTACACGATCAGATCTCTGGGTTCCCGGTCAGACTCGGTCTTCGACGTGCTCTACGATGAATATCTCCCGTTCCGGTTATACGCGGATTACATGCTTGGCTCGTCGATAACGGAACTGGCCAGGAAATTTGCGCTTTCCGAACATTGGGTAGCCGAGCGCATAGAAGCGCTCCGGCTATGTATCGGGAAGCAGGTTCGATTGAATCTGCTCGGCTCAGCCCGGCGGTCCCGCATTCTGCATTAACCCATCGGATAACCTGGTTCAGCGTTTGGCTGCCGAGGAATCCGCCGGCTGCTGAGATCCCATCGCAATTTCCCCAAGGTGTTTCTCGAAAAACGCCGCCATCAATCCATTGGCCTCCTTTGTTTCGGGCAGATGCGGGTCATTCCAGAATGCGTGCGGCAGGGCTTCATACACAACCAGCCGTGCATCGGCGCCGGCGCGCAAGAACGCCCGGTGGAGGATCGTCGTTCCGCTGAGCAGCAGGTCGCGTGTGCTGGTGATGAAAAGCGACGGCGGGAAGCCATTCAGATCCGCAAATAGCGGGGAGAGAACCGGATCCTTCGGATCCGTTGAGCCAATATAGAAACTATCGTGCGGCTCCGGGCTGGGAGGCGTGAGCGGTCCCGAGAATCCGTTGAGACTGTATATCGCCTGTGAATCGCCCGCGCGGCTGAAATCCCCAAGGCCGGAGAAGATGCCCAATGCCGCTGGGAGCGGCAGACCGGTCCGCCGAAGCTTAACGGCGATTTCGGCTGTCAGAATGGCGCCTGCCGACGTGCCGTAAAGCCCGATGTGTTCCGGCCTGTACGTTTTCAGTAGTTCCTTGTAAACGGCTACCGCGTCGTCTACCGCGGCTGGAAACGGGTGTTCCGGGGCAAGCCGGTAGAGCACCGCGATAACTTTCGTCTGGGTCAGGTTTGCAATCGGGACTGTCTCAGTCAGAGAACCCGAATCGGAGTTGAAGCCGCCACCATGGACGTTGATGAGAACGCGATCGCGGTTGCCTTCCGGGATGGTGAGCGGCGTTATTGTTTTTACCGGGACCTCGGCAATTCCTCCCTCGGTGACGTTTACTGGATAAATGGCGCGAAATTCCGCGCCGGCTCTGGCTTGCCATGTGTCCGTCTTGGCCCGCCGCTCTGCCAAAGTCTGCTTCAACGGAGCATCCGAAACACGCCTGGCGAGACTCCTTTGCGCCTCGACACTTACTGTCTTCGGTACCGGAACCACTCGCGTTACATGAGCTGTGCCTTCCGCATCGATGAAGCTTGCATCCTTTTCCGGCACGGACTGCCCCTGAAGACATGCGCCGAAAAGCAAGATGAGGGCGGCTTCCGTCCAATATCGCATTCGCATGCTGCGTATGTTATCGCTTCCCGCCTAAAACCACGGTGATCCCGTTCGGTTTACTGAAAATATCCGGCTTAAGATCCAAGTTCTGTTCGATTTTGGAAATCCGAATATCTTCCGTTCCGATGCCGGGTTCGTTGGAGCTGTGAATGATTCGAAACGGCAGGCGAACGCCGTCGACCTCCTTGTAATCCAGTAGTTCGGTCGTCTGCTTGTAATACGCAGAGGTCTCGCCGGTCTCTTCAATGCGAGCCAGCAAGTGCGTCGATGGATCGAAGTAAAATTTCGTTACCCCAATGTCGTTCGGGGCAACCAGCACGTCCATCTTCGCGCCGTCCACCTCTTCCGCCGGCGCCGGGTCGATTTCGGAATAGAGTGCTTTCAAATGAACGTAGCGAATCGGATTCGCGTCCATTTCGAGCGGTTTCTGCGCGCCTTTCGCGAGCTTTGTGATGTGCTTTTTCTTTGAAAGGACCCAGCCGCCGCTGCCGTCGTAGCCGATTCTCGCCTTTTTTGTGACTAGCAAGACTTTGTTCGGCTTCTGCCAATAATAAGTCAGCTTCGGTCCGTGACGCCGGTCGGCGCGCACTTCGCGGGTCTGAATTCGATCGATAGCGGCTTGGCCGCCAATAGCCTGGATATAGCTTTGCAGGATCTGATCGACCCTCGCCGCCGCCCGATCCGCAGCGCCCTGAACGGAGACGCTCAGGATCAGGAGTAGTGTAGCTTGACGCATCATGGACAGGTGTGAGGCGTTTGCTGCTCCGCCGAGGTTTCCGGCATCTTTCGTCGCTAGGGCCGCGAGTCTGCTACGTTCGAAGCACGGCCTGTAATCTTTATATTAAGGAGTATTTGAAAATGACAGTGCTCGAATCGTTGAGGAAATACAGCGTGGTGGTCGCGGATACCGGCGATTTCCAGGCCATCGCCCGCGTCAAGCCCCAGGATGCCACGACGAACCCATCGCTGCTTTACAATGCCGCGCAGCGCCCTGAATACAGGCACCTGGTTGAAGAAGCGATTGAGGAGGCCGACAAAGGCGGGGGTGATCAGAAACAACAGTCGGAGGCTTTCATGGACCGGTTGTTCGTGAGTTTCGGCCGGGAGATCCTGAAAGTTATCCCCGGGCGCGTCTCGACCGAGGTAGACGCCGGTCTCAGCTTCGATACCGAAGCCAGCATGGCCAAGGCCCGTCATTTCATCGAGCTGTATGAAAAGGACGGCATCAGCCGCGAGCGTATTCTGATCAAGATATCCAGCACCTGGGAAGGTATTCGCGCCGCGGAAAAACTGGAGCGCGAAGGCATTCATTGCAATATGACGCTCCTGTTCAGCTTTGCCCAGGCTGTTGCTTGCGCCGAAGCAGGCGTTACTCTGATTTCACCCTTTGTAGGGCGCATCTACGATTGGTACAAGAAAGAGAACGGCGGCAAAGACATCCCGATCGATCAGGATCCGGGTGTCGCTTCCGTTACTCGCATCTACAACTATTACAAGAAATTCGGTTACAAGACTCAGGTGATGGGCGCAAGCTTCCGGAAGGTGGAGCAGATTGAGCGGCTTGCCGGCTGCGATCTTCTGACCATCAGCCCCGATCTGCTCGAGAAAATGCAACAGACGCAAGGTGAGTTGACTCCGCTGTTGACTCCGGACAGAGCGAAAGCGAGCGAAGGAGACAAATTGCACCTGGACGAGAAGACCTTTCGCTGGATGCACAACGAAGATGCCATGGCGACTGACAAGCTGGCCGAAGGTATTCGCAAATTCTATGCCGACGCACGCAAGCTGGAGCAGTACGCCCGCACCCAGGTGACGGAAAAGGTCGGCGCTTAACGGCTTGTTCTCACGATAGCGGCGAAAGTTCGTACTTGTGAGGAACGGGTTTCGCCGCACTCCGCCGCTTCTGAACGATAGCGTCTTCGAGTGCATCAGCGGCCTGGACGGCCGCCGAAGTCTGGGGAAGATTGTATTTTGCCAGGGGAACCGTCATGTTTCGCCAGGCGTCGTTGTGAACAGTGCAATGCGAAACCGTGAGGTCGTAAACTTCGGCAGCCTGCTGCGCCATAGGCGTATCCAGAGCCGCCAGGTTTACGCCCTGACTCAACTGCTCATTGTTAAACGCGCCCACTGATTGGCCGTCGATTTTCAGGGTATACACGCCGCTCTTCAGCCCGGTGACCTTAAGGGGTTCGTCATTCAGATCCCGGGAAACATTCGAACTTCTGAGCACCAGTGAAAGCGTTCTGGTCCGCATCTGTTCCCAATCGTGAAAAGGCAACGGCAGCGCGTCATCAAGCTCGGTCCATTGCAATCCGTTTTGATTTGACAGATCGGAGATCGTGGCATGATCCGACGATTCCACTTTCGGGCTTGAGCTGGATGCATCTATCGTGACAGCCGCAACGACAGAGCGCGCGTTCCAGGATTTCAGCAGCTCCTCCGCCATGATGAGGTGTCCGGGGAAGCTTGGATGTACACGGTCCGGAATAATTTCTTTCGCGTGAACCGGATCAAGTTCCTCCGCTTTGCGCAACATGGCTACAACGCCGGTATTCAGGTCCGCAACGTTGAGGCCGTTCTCTTCTCCATAATTGGCGATCCATTTCCCGAAACTGATCATGACCTGGTTGTAACCACCCGGAAAATTTGGCTCACGGGTCACGTCGTCGTAGGGAGACGGTTCAATCGCCGTGATGCGAATGCCCGATAACGCGGCTTTGACGCTGCTCACAATATGCCGGTAGCCATCAAAGAACGCTTTATCGGTAGTTTCGGTTTCGGCGCGATACAATCCGTCGTTCATGCCAAGCATGACTGTCATTACCGTCGGCTTGTAAGCGATCACGTCCCGCTGCAGACGCACGTCAACCGCGCCGCCTGCGCCGCCGGTGACTTTGTCGCCGCCCCAACCCGAATGTACAAAGGATACGTTCAGATCGGGGTAGCGGGTCGCGACATAGGTTTCCGTTATTACCGTATACAGCCGCTGATCTGTAATACTGTCGCCATAAAAAACGACACGGTCGCCGTTTTTCAGAGAAAAATCATCGGCCGAAAACCCGCAAAATGATACCGCCAGAAGGCCGCACAGGATGCCAATTCCGATTCGCATGCTTTAGGCGTTATATCAGGCCCGGCATTCAAGAAAGCCGTTGCGGCTGCGGAAGCGCGAGGCATCAGGTTGATAGTTTCTTCACCTTCTGCCCCGTCACGGCGGCTAGATGCCGGCTCAGCGGCTCCTTGGTGCGCGGATGGCGAATTTCAGGCGCGATTTCGAGCAGAGGCTCCAGTACGAACCGCCGCTGAAGCATTCGGGGGTGTGGAATTGTGAGTTCCGGAGTGTCCACCACGGCGTTTCCGAACAGCAGAATATCAATGTCGATGATACGCGGGCCGCGCGGAACAGCCCCCGTCCGAATCCTCCCGAATTCGCGCTCAATGCGCTCTGCTCGGGCAAGTAACTGCAGCGGAAAATATGGGCATTCGCATTCCACGACCATGTTCAGGAACCATGGCTGATTCGCCACGTCCTGCGGCTCGGTTTCGTAGACTGCGGATCGCGAGATGATTCGGATCTGTTCCCGCTCCAGTGCGGCCAGGGCTTCTTCGAGGTTCTTGCGGCGATCCCCAACGTTCGCCCCAAGTGACAGGAAGGCCTGTTTCAAGCGCATGAACCTAAACCAACTTTAGCGGAGCTATCATGGTGCCGCATGGCCTCTGTTACTAGCGCTAATCCGGACCCCGTCCCATTGAGCACCTTGCAGGAAGAGGAGCGTTTATTTCAGACCTCCGTGCGCCGGTTTGCGAAAGAGCGCCTGGCGCCGCACGTTCGCGGCATGGATGAGGAGGGAAAATTCCGCAAGGATCTGCTCCGTGAAATGTTCGATCTGGGGTTGATGGGGATCGACATCCAGGAAGAGTACGGTGGGCAGGGTGGCACGTTTTTTCAGTCCGTTCTCGCCATCGAGGAGCTGGCGAAAGTCGATCCTTCCGCATCCGTAATTGTGGACGTGCAGAACACGCTGGTCAGCAATGCGGTTGAGCGCTGGGCGAATGTCGAACAGAAGAAGAGATATCTCTCGCGCCTGGCAGCGGAAAGCGTGGGGGCCTATGCGCTCTCTGAGCCGCAATCGGGCTCGGATGCATTTGCACTCACAACCCGGGCGGTTGCGGATGGGAACGGATACCGGATCTCGGGCCGGAAGCTATGGATCACGAACGCGGCGGAAGCCGATATTTTCTTGGTTTTTGCGACGCTCGATCCCTCGGCAGGCTACCGTGGCATCACTTGTTTTCTGGTGGAGCGTCAGATGCCCGGCTTCCAGGTGGGCAAAAAGGAGGATAAGTTGGGAATCCGCGCTTCCTCCACTTGCGAGTTGGTTCTGGACGATGTGCGCGTAGGAAACGAGCAAGTGATGGGTGAGCCCGGCAAGGGCTACAAGATTGCGATCGAGACGCTGAACGAAGGACGCATTGGAATTGCGGCGCAAATGCTCGGGCTGGCGGAAGGCGCTTTTGAACACGCACTCCAGTACGCCCGGGAGCGCAAGCAGTTTGGAAAGCGGATCGGCGATTTTCAAGGAGTGCAATTTGAATTGGCGGAAATGGCCACGCGAATTGAGGCAGCTCGTCTGATGACCTACAATGCCGCGCGTTTGCGCGATGCCGGCGAACCGTTTGTTACCCAGGCGGCTATGGCGAAGTACTTCTGCTCGGTCATGGCGGAAGATGTGGCCTCTCAAGCCATTGAAATTCTGGGCGGAGTTGGATTTACCAAGGACTATCCGGTGGAAAAGCTGTACCGTGACGCAAAAATAGGGCGCATCTATGAAGGAACCAGCAATATGCAGCGGATGACCATCGCCAAGGCGCTGCTCGATTCTTGCCGGTAAATTGGAACGGCGCGCTCGTCCGAATCCGTCACAATAGAAACAGTACGCCCATGAAGTTCCAACGTTGTTGCGCGCTCGCTTTGTGTTTTGCCGGGTCTACAATCGTCCTGCCGGCCGCCGTCTCAAGCAAGCCCGATCCCACTCCCGATCAGATTCAGGACATAATCAAGAAGTTTACGCAGAAAGAAACCGATTTCGCCATTGCCCGGGAAAACTATACCTACCGGCAGACCACCAAGATTGAGGAGGTAGACCCTGCCGGCGGTAGTTTTGAGATTGTCGAAGAGGTCGGGTTCGATGACCGCAACAAGCGTACTTCACGGGTAACGTACGCGCCGGTGGTTTCCCTGCAGCATATCGTCATGACGCAGGAGGACGAGGAGGACTTTCGCAACGTGATGCCGTTCGTTATGACTAACGACACGCTTCCCGAGTACGATGTCAGCTACGTAGGCAGGCAGCAGGTAGATGAGATTGGGTGCTACGTTTTCAACGTCAAGCCCAAGGTATTGACGAAAGATCGTAAACGCTATTTCGACGGCCAGATTTGGGTAGACGACCAGGACCTGCAGATCGTGAAAACTTTTGGCCGTTCGACCGGACACCTGCGGCGCGGAGAGGATCAGCAATTTCCCAAATTTGAAACCTATCGCCAGCAGATCGACGGCAAATACTGGTTCCCGACGTACACCTACGCGGATGACACCTTGAATTTCAAGGATGGCCCGCCCGTTCGGATCAAGGAAATCATCAAATACGACCACTACAAAAAGTACGAGTTCAAGACGAACTCGACGATTACGTATGGGACGGTTGGAGGGGCGGAAACGCAACCTGCGAATCCGCCGGCGGGAAATCAGAAGCCGCCTAATCCACCGGAGAAGTAGTTGTGCCTGCGCAGATCATATCCCGGATTCGCGTTCGCAACCTCGGGCTCCTGTTTTGCGCCCTGCAACTGGTCTTTGCGGCTGAACAGCCGGCGGCGCACGTTCACAATTTCATCAAGGTGGACGAACATGTGTACCGCGGCGGGGAGCCGACGGCGGTGGGCCTCACGGAACTCGGCGCGATGGGCGTGAAGGTCGATCTCGACCTGCGGGAAAAGAGCGGCGCGACTGAAACGGAGAAAAAGGAGGCGGAAAAATTGGGGATCAAGTATGTGAATATTCCCATGAAGCCCTTCTCCGCTCCCACCGATGACCAAGTGGAACAGGCCCTGTCGCTGCTTCGGAAGAACAACTCAGGTCCAGTCTTCGTCCACTGCCGGAGAGGGAAGGATCGGACGGGCACGGTTGTTGCCTGTTATCGCATTCAGCATGGCGGATGGAGCAACCGCGAAGCGCTGAACGAAGCAAAAAAACACGGAATGAGTTTCACGGAACGCGGCATGCGATCATTCATTCTGCATTTCAAGCCCGCAGAAGTCGCAGACGCGGCCCGCGGTATCCAGTAATTTCACTGACCGGCGGATGCCGATTGCGCGTGGACCAGCTTCCGCGGTTTTATAGCAGATTTTTCAATCTTCTGATACTCCCCGGGCCTGACAGACTTGTGAAATGGCTCCAATTTGACTGGCATGCCGGTGCGAATGGATTGCAGCAGGGCTTCCACCACCCGGATGTCGGCCAAACCTTCGTATCCGGAAGGCTCAGGCTCTTTGTTGTTTAGCACGCAGGCGGAAAAGTACTCGATTTCGGCCCCGAATTGATCGACTTTGTGAATCGAACTCCGCGATTTCTTCCCTTCAACACTGAGTTGCATCTTGTATCCCGAGTGGTAATCGAAGGCGGGCTTCATGGATAGCTCGCCCTTTGTGCCGACCACCTGATATGCATCGGCAGTTGCCGCTCCAAAACTGCATGTGAAGGCAGCCAGGCGGTCTCCGGGAAAGCGCAGGATCCCGCTTGCCATCTCGTGCACTTCGGCGAATCGTGCATCACCGCTGTTTGCACCGGCTCCAACCGCTTCAACGGGTTCATCCCGGAACAGATAGCGCGCGGCATTGATCTGATAGACTCCCATATCCATTAGCGGGCCGCCGCCCAGAGCCTTCTTTAGTCGAACGTTGCCTTCCACAACCTGTTGACTGAATACGGAGTTGAAGATCCTGGGTTCACCGATTTTTCCGCTATGGATGGTTTCGATCGCCTTCAGGTTTCCCGGTTCGAAATGCAGCCGGTAGGCAATCATCAGTTTCACGCCATTCCGTTCGGCGGCCCCGATCATCTCTTCGCATTCCGCTACGGTGTCAGCCATCGGCTTCTCGCAAAGCACGTGGATCCCGGCCTCAGCCGCTCGCACGGTGTAATCCTTATGCATGCCGTTAGGGAGGGTAATGTAGACGGCATCGATTGCGCCGCCGCGGAGAAGCTCATCGTAACGTTCGTAAGGGAGCGTTTGGCCCACCTCGTACTTCTCCCCTAATTCCTCGGCTTTGGTTACGTCGTCGGTCACCAGGGCAACCAGTTCCGAGTTCTTTACATGGCGGAAAGACGGAAGAATGACTTCCTGGGCTATCCAACCGAGTCCGGCCACGGCATATCGAATTCTTCTCGGACTTTCATCTTCAGGGGGAACCGCCATACTCAATCTCCTCACCGACTGGATGCGCGCGGTATCCCGCTGTTTCGGAACCGCCGGTTTGTCTGGTAAGTCTACTGGTCCAGGCTTGATCCGGTGCAACACAATTCCGGCGCGCTCCCCGACGATCGGGCCATGTAGAATAGCAGTTTGGATGGCGGCCGCGTGTGGAGAGGTGGCTGAGTGGTCGAAAGCAGCGGTTTGCTAAACCGTCGTAGTGCCTAAAGCGCTACCGGGGGTTCGAATCCCCCCCTCTCCGCCAGTTCTGCCGGTATCCAAAAAGTCAGGCGGCAAGCGACTCCGCTCCCGCGTTAGCATCGGATTGGACACCGATACCGCATGGCAGCCTTTCAGAAGTTAGCCCGCCTCGTGCTGATAGCGAGTGGCTGCGCTCTGCTGGCGTCCGGGATCACGCTTTCGACTAGCGATTCCCTATCGCTTACGAAGGGTGTTTACGCTTCCATCCTCTTCACGGCCGGCAACCATTCCG